>NZ_JBFPFX010000021.1:0-109000 GCF_047978245.1 Pseudomonas sp. LFS044 | reverse complement strand
AAAAATTGGATCATGCCAACAAGGCTGGCAACTATGGCCTCACAGGCCATGGCACGTTGCAACAAATGTGGGAGCGGGCTTGCCCGCGATGCGCCGCGCGGGCGGCGCTCGATCTCAAGGGCGCTAAAGATCCAAAGGCAAGCGCTTCGCGATGCGCCGCGCGGGCGGCGCTCGATCTTGAGGGCGCTGCAACTCTACCGCCTAGCCATAGCGAATGTACCGCCAACCACCCTTGGCCCCGCCTACCCCTCAGCCAAGACGCGAATTGATATCAACGTGATGCCATTCATCGCCAATTCCGCATAATGTCTAATTTCTTTATACGAATTCGCTGTAGGAGGCGTCCTACAAATGTGAATTTGTATTAATATTCGCGTCCCAAATTTTTGGATCCTCAAGGGCACGTAAGCCCTTGTCATCTTCTTTGAATGGAATGCCGCTCCACGTTTATGGATGACGCGTCGCCTCGCCCACGTTTGCTGGTCCTGTCCAAGGGTGCCCAGCGCATCGCTACCTTGCCTGCCTTGTTGCCCGACTACGTGCTGCACAACGGTGCTGTGCGCGATGTCGCGACCACTGATTGGGTGATGGCGTGGGGCCGCAAGCCCAGTGCGCTTAAAGCCATTGCCGAGGCACGCAAGGCGGGCAAGCGGGTGCTTACGCTGGAAGACGGCTTTGTCCGGTCGGTAGGGCTGGGGGCCGATGAGCCGCCGCTGTCGCTGATCGTCGACGACGTGGGCGTTTACTACGACGCCAGCCAGCCCTCGCGGCTCGAGCAACTCATCGCCACGCCACTGGACGCCGAACAAACCGCCCGCGCCCAGGCGCTGCGCAGCCAGTGGCAGCAACAGCGCATCTCCAAATACAACGACGCACGTTTCGAGCAGCCAGCGCTGCCGGCAGACTGCGTGCTGGTGGCCGACCAGACCTGCGCCGACGCCTCCTTGCAGGGCGCCACAGCAGATGACTTCAACGCCATGCTGGATGCAGCACTGGCGCGCTACCCGCACAGCACCATCGTGCTCAAGGTGCACCCCGACGTGGTGGCCGGGCGCAAGGCCGGGCATTACGACCTGGCGGCGCTGGCCAGCAACCCGCGGGTACGGGTGCTTGCGCAAAATGTGCACCCGGCCGACCTGCTGCCGCGCATGCGTGCGGTGTACGTGATGACTTCGCAGCTGGGCTTCGACGCGCTGCTGTGGGGGGTGCCGGTGCACACCTGGGGCATGCCGTTCTACGCCGGCTGGGGCCTGACCGATGACCGCCTGCCAGCCCCTGCGCGGCGCCAGCCGGTGCCGCTGGCGCAGCTTGTTCACGCAAGCCTGGTGGCGTACCCGCGCTATGTCTGCCCCGAACGCGGCACGCCGTGCACGCCCGAAGTGCTGATCCACTGGCTGGGCTTGCAACGCCGCCACCGCAGTGTGCTGCCCGGTGCCGTACAGATGCTTGGTTTCAGCCGCTGGAAAGAGCCGCTGGCCGACCTGTTCTTCAATGGCGCGGCCATCCGTTTCGTCAAGGCAGAGCAACCGCTGACCCGAGATTTGCCGGTGGTGTCGTGGGGCTGCAAGCACGACGAAGACCTGCACAACCACCCCCACCCCATCAACCGCGTCGAAGACGGCTTCCTGCGCTCGGTCGGCCTGGGTGCCGGCAAGGCGCGGCCGCTGTCGTGGGTGGTGGATGACCTGGGCATCTACTACGACGCCACCCGCCCTTCGCGGCTGGAGCGCATCCTCGCCAGCGAACCTTTCGGCCCCGAGCTGGTGGCCCGTGCCGAGGCCCTGCGCCTGGCCATCTGCCGCGCCGGGCTGACCAAGTACAACCTGCCCGGCGCCAGCTGGCAACGCCCGGCCGAAGCCGCGCGGGTGCTGCTGGTGACCGGCCAGGTCGAGGGCGATGCGTCGATCCGCTTTGGTGGCCATCAGATCCGCAGCAACCTGCAGTTACTGCGCGCGGTGCGCGAGCACAACCCGGGGGCGTGGGTGCTGTACAAGCCGCACCCCGAAGTGCTGGCCGGTACCCGCGCGCGCGGCGATGACGAAGCGCAGACCGTGCACTGGTGCGATGAAGTGATCGGCGACACGCCACTGCAGCAGCTGCTGGAGGTGGTAGACGAGGTGCATGTGCTGACCTCGCAATCGGGCTTCGAGGCGCTGTTGCGCGGGGTGCCGGTGACCACTTATGGCCAGCCGTTCTACGCCGGCTGGGGCCTGACCCGCGACCTCGACCTGCAGCCCGAGGTGCAGGCCCGGCGAAGCAGGCGCCTAAGCCTGGATGAGCTGGTGGCGGGGACGCTGCTGCTGTACCCCACGTATGTAAGCCGCATCACCAACCGCTTCACCACCGCAGAACAGACGCTTTACGAATTACAGCATTGGCATGCGCTACCGCAGCCGCAAGGAGCTACCTCCCGATGGCAGGACTTGAAACGACGCTTGAGCAGTTTGTTGGGCAGGAAGCGCCCGAAAAACTGAATGCACGGGCGGCGCGTGGTCCACTGCTTCGCATCCCCACCCATAATTTTTTGTTCCTGCAGGGCGTCAGTTCGCCCTTCTTCAACCGCCTGGCCACCGCCCTGCGCGGTATCGGCCAACGCGTGCACAGCGTGCGCTTCAACGTCGGCGACACCTTGTACGGCGCCAATGGCCCGTACCTGCGCTGCCCGCACCGGGCCGAGGACATGGACGCCTGGTACGCCCAGGTGTTCCGCCAGCTGGACATCACCGACCTGGTGCTGTTCGGCGACTGCCGCCCGGTGCATCGCCCGGCAGTGACGCTTGCGCGCTTGTATGGCGTGCGCGTGCATGTGTTCGAAGAAGGCTACTTCCGGCCCTACTGGGTGACGCTGGAGCGCGACGGGGTGAACAACCATTCGCGCCTGCCGCGCGACCCGCAGTGGTACCGCGAGGTGGGCAAGCACATCCCCCGTTACCAGAATGGCAATGCCTTCAAGCTGTCGTTCACTGCCCGGGCTACCCACGATGTGCTGTACCACGCCGGTGGCGCGCTGAATGCGCTGTGCTACCCGCGCTACCGCACCCACGCGCCGTACAGCGCGGCGGTGGAATACGCAGGCTTCGTGCGCCAGGGCCTGCGCCTGCTGCGTGCCCGCGTGCATGACGACGCACTGGTGGCCGAGGTGGCCCGCGAACGGCACCCCACCTTCCTGCTGCCGCTGCAGCTGGACAGCGATGCGCAGATCCGCGACCACTCGCCGTTCCAGAACATGGAGCAGGTGATCGAGCATGTGATCGACTCGTTCTCGCTCAACGCGCCATTCGATGCGCGCCTGCTGGTCAAGAACCACCCGCTGACGCCCGGGCTGGTCAACTACCGCAAGGTCACCGACCGGCTTGCGCAGCAGTACGGCGTGGCTGACCGCGTGCACTTCATGGAAAGCGGGCACATGCCCACGCTGCTGTCGCACATCGCCGGGATGATCACCGTCAACAGCACTGCGGGCGCCTCGGCGATCCTCCATCACCGCCCGACCTGCACGCTGGCCGAGCCGATCTACGCCATGCCCGGCCTGACCCACCAGGGTGGGCTGGACAGCTTCTGGATGCAGGCCGAAGCCCCGGACAACACCTTGTTCCAGCGCTTTCGTAACACGGTCATCCATACCACGCAGATCAACGGCGGGTTCTACACCGGCTGTGGCATCGACATGGCCGTGGCCAATTGCCTGGAAGTGCTGATGGCAAAAACTTCAAGAATCGAAAACTACCTATGAACCACACCGCTTCGCCCCGCTGCATCTTCATTACCGGCGCCACGGGCGGCATCGGTGGCGCACTGGCGCCCGCCTATGCCGCCCCGGGCGTGACGCTGATCCTGCAAGGCCGCCGCCAGGACCGCCTGGACGAAATGGCCGCGCAGTGCCGGGCGCTGGGCGCCGAGGTGCTGCTGGAACCCATGGATGTGCGCGACCTGGACGCCCTGCGGGCAATGGTGCGCCGCGTCAGCGAAGCGCATCAGCCCGACCTGGTGCTGGTGGGGGCCGGGCTCAATACCGCCGTCGGTGCCAATGGCGAAGCCGAGTGCTGGGATGACAGCCGCGCGCTGATGGAAGTGAACGTGATGGCCGCGCTGGCCACCGTCGAGGCCGCGCTGCCGGCCATGCGTAGCCGCGGCCATGGGCAGATTGCAATGTTCAGCTCGCTGGCCGGCTGGCGCGGCTTGCCGGTGACGCCGACCTACAGCGCCAGCAAGGCGGCGATCCGCGTGTACGGCGAGGCTATTCGTGATTGGCTGGCGCCGGAAGGGGTCAAGGTCAATGTGATCGTGCCGGGTTATGTGGAGTCGAAGATGTGCTTCGAAATGCCCGGGCCCAAGCCGTTCCTGTGGACCGCCGAAAAGGCCGCCAAACGCATCAAGCGTGGGCTGGCGGCAAACCAGGCGCGCATCAGCTTCCCCTTCCCGCTCAACCTGGGCACCTGGCTGCTGGGGCTGATCCCGCAGTGGCTTTCTTCGATGATCCTGCGTGGGCTTAAGTACAGTGATTGATGTTGCCTTATTGCCGGTTGCCTTGGCCGGCCTGTGCCTGACCGTGCTGGTGGAACGCCTGCTGGTACCCCGCCCCGGCCTGCGCCGCCCGGCCAGTAGCTGGCTGTTGCACACGGGCCTGTGGTGCGTGGGTTTCGGGCTGCTTTACGCCTTGACGGCGCGGCCGTTGTTCAGCGGTGTGAACCTGCTGTTGCTGTGGCTGCTGGTGGTGCTGGTGAGCAACTCCAAGTACCACTCGCTGCGTGAGCCGTTCGTGTGTGCGGATTTCGAATACTTCAGCGATGCGGTGAAGTTTCCGCGCCTGTACCTGCCGTTTTTCGGGTTTGGCAAAGCGGCGGTGCTGGCGGCCGGGTTCCTCGTCTACCTGTGGGCCGGGCTGAACTTTGAAGTACCCAAGGCGCGGCTGGAGGCGCTGCTGCCATTGGCCGTGGGGCTGGGGCTGTTGCGTTTGGGGCATCGCCGGGTCACGCCCACGTTCAATGCCGAAAAAGACCTGCTGGCCTGGGGGTTGGCGGCCAGCTTGTGGCGGTACTTCTGGGCGGCCCGGGCGGCGGTCGACAAGGCTGCGCTGGGCTCGCCGTTTTCGGCCGAAGCAATGCCGGCCTCTTCGCGGGGCAACCCCGCTCCCACCGGTTGGGCATCGTACCTGTGGGAGCGGGCTTGCCCCGCGAAAGGGCCGACACTGGCACAACCCAATCTGCCACCCGACCTGATCTCCATCCAGAGCGAATCGTTCTTCGACGTGCGCGACCTCTGGCCTGGCGTACGCCGCGAGGTCCTTACCCAGTTCGACCAGCTGGCCAGCGAATCCCTGGCCCACGGCAAACTGCAGGTGGCCGCCTGGGGCGCCAACACGGTACGCACCGAGTTCGCCTACCTCACCGGTATCCCGGCCGAGCGCCTGGGCGTGCACCGCTTCAACCCTTACCGCGTGCTCGCCCGCCAGGGCCTGCCGAGCATCGCTTCGCGGCTCAAGGCCCTGGGCTACCGCACGGTGTGCATCCACCCCTACGACGGCAGCTTCTACGGCCGCGACAAGGTGCTGCCGGCGTTGGGCTTTGATGAGTTCATCGACGTGCGGGCGTTCGACGCCTCGCAAAAAGCCGGCCCGTTCATTGGCGATTGCGCCGTGGCGGAAAAAATTCGCGCCTTGCTGCAGGCACCTGAACGCACTCAGCCCTTGTTCATCCATGCAGTGACCATGGAAAACCACGGCCCGCTGCACCTGGAAAGCGTCAGCGACCACGAGCTGCCCAGCTGGTTCGACCGCCCGCTGCAACCGGGCATGACAGACCTGGCACCCTACCTGCGCCACATCGGCAACGCCGACCGTATGCTCGGCATGCTGCGCGACACGCTGCTCGGCCAGCCCAACGAGGCGCTGCTGTGCTTCTTCGGTGACCATGTGCCGATTTTGCCCGAGGTGTACCAGGCCATCGGCGCGCCCGCAGGCGACACCGATTACCTGGTTTGGTCCAACCGCCGCCAGCCGGGCAGCCAGCCCTGCCCGATCCGCGTCGAGGCGTTGTCCAGCGCGTTGCTTGCGCAGGCCCAGGCACCGGTGGCCGACGCCCGGCCGCGCACGGCTGCCGCTGGGGTCGCCTGACAACGTGGTGCATATCGTTCTGGGATCGGACCTGGCACCGGAGCGTGCCGCAGACCCTGCCCTGGCCCACCTGCTGAGCCAGGGCCGCGGCTCGCTGGCATTTCTGCTCGGCAATGCGGCCTGCCGCTTGCGCCTGTTGGGCGCGGGCATTCACTGGGACCGTGTGCTGCTGGCCTTCGATGGCGAGCAGGCAGTTGGGTTTGCGGCGTTCAAGCATGGCCGGCGTGGGCCGTTCGGCTTGCACTGGCGGCCGTTTTTGCGTGAGTTCGGGGTGCTGAGCGGCGCGGTGCGGTTTGTCGGCTTTTGCCTGAGCGAGCTGCGCGAGTGGCGCTACCCGTTCCTGCTGTACGGGCTGCGGGTAGACAAGGCCGCGCGCAACCACGGCGTCGGCTCGGCGCTGGTGCAGGCCTGCTGCGCGCACGCGGCCAGCCTTGGCTTTGCCCACATCGAGCTGGAAGTGCCGCTGGACAACCCGCGGGCGCGGCGGCTTTACCTGCACAACGGCTTTGCCCTGCGGCGCAAGCGCTGGGTGCCGTTCCCGCCGGTGCGCGGCATGTGGCGGGTGCTGCCATGACCAATCCCCCGCAAACAGACCTGCAGGCGCTGGTCGAGGGCCCCGGCTGGGTTGGCATCATGTCGCAATGGGTGGCCTGGAAGGTGCTGCACTTGCCTCAGTTCCTCGGCCCCGAAGGCCCGCCCTTCTGGCTGTGGCGCAGAGGCCGTCAAGCGCCCAAGGGGCTCAAGGCCATCGCCGGCATCGGTTACAAGCAGTCGTCGGCCCATGCCCGTGTGCTGTGCCAGCGCTGGAACCTGCCCTACATCGCGCTAGAAGACGGCTTCTTGCGCTCGTCGTCGCTCGGCATCGAAGGCGACACGCCGATGTCGATGGTGGTCGATCCGATCGGCATCCACTACCTGGCCGACCGGCCCTCGCTGTTGGAAAACATCCTGCAGCAGCCCGAGGCCTTGAGCGAAGACGAACTGGCCTGCGCCCGCGCGCTGATCGCGCTGATGCGCAGCAGTGGCATCGGCAAGTACAACAACGCCCCGGACCTGCCCGCCGATGACCCGCTGGGCCGCGAGCGCCCGCTGGTGCTGGTGGTGGACCAGACCGCCGGCGATTATTCGATCCCTGGTGGCGGTTTGTGTGAAGCGGACTATGTGCGCATGCTTGACACCGCCCTGGCGGAAAACCCCGACGCCGATGTGCGGGTGCGCATCCACCCGGACTGCCTGGGTGGGCAAAAGCCCAGCTGCCTGCTGGCGGCGGCCAAGGCCCGTGGGGTAACCCTTGAGGCACGCCCGGTCGCCTGGGCGTCGCTGGCCAGGCGTGCGCGGCGGGTGTACATCGGCACCAGCCAGGCCGGGCTCGAGGCGTTGATCCAAGGCGTACCGGTGACCTGTTTCGGGTTGCCGTTCTACGCCGGCTGGGGCCTGACCGACGACCGCATGGCCATCCCCCGGCGCCAGGCCCGGCCTGACCTGGTGCAACTGGTGGCGGCCGCCTACGTGCGCTACTGCCGCTACGTCGACCCACTCACCGGTGCGCTGACCGACGCGCTGACCGTGGCCCGCCAGCTGGCGGCGAAAAAAGCCCGTGATGCCGAGTTTGCCGGGGCCACCACGGTGCTGGGGGTGAAGCGCCACAAGCAGCACAACATCCGCCGCTTCTTTGCCAGCCGTTGGGGCCAACTGCGCTTTGCCGTGGACGGGCCCGAGCTGGTGCGCCAGGTGGCGGCCGAACGGGGCCGGTTGCTGGTGTGGGCGGCGCGAGAGCCAGCGGGCCTGGCTGAACGCGCACAGGCCGCCGGCGTGCCGGTATGGCGGGTGGAGGATGGCTTCATGCGCTCCACCGGGCTGGGCGTGAACAACAGCCCGGCGTTGTCGCTGGTGCTCGACCGCAGTGGCATTCATTACGACGCCGCGTCTGCCAGCGACCTGGAGCAGCTGCTCGAGCACAGCGAATTCACACCTGCCGACCTTGCCGAGGCGGCGCAATTGCGCGCCCGCATCGTCGCCAGCGGCACCAGCAAGTTCAACCTGCGCCATGGCCCCTCACCCGCTCTGCTCGGCGCCCCGGGGCAGCGCCGGGTGCTGGTGGTCGGCCAGGTCGAGGATGACGCGTCGGCGCTGAGCAGTGGCGGCGGTGCCGGCTGCAACCAGCGCCTGCTGCAGCAGGTGCGCGCAGCGCTGCCGCATGCCTGGGTGCTGTACAAGCCGCACCCGGACGTCGAAGCCGGCAAGCGCCAGGGCCAGGTGCCCGCGCAGCAGCTCGCCGTGCTGGCCGACCAGGTGCTCGCCGGGGCCGACATCGCCGGGTTGTACGGCCAGGTCGATGAGTTGCACACCTTGAGTTCTACCGCTGGTTTTGAAGCGCTGTTGCGCGGCCTGCCGGTGGTGACTTATGGCACACCGTTCTATGCCGGCTGGGGCCTGACCCGCGATCACCAGCCGCTGCCGCGCCGTACCCGGCGCCTGACCCTGGACCAGTTGGTGGCCGGCGCCCTGTTGCGCTATGCGCGCTATGCCGACGCCCAGCAAGCCCTGCCCTGCGATGCCTGGCACGCCCTCGCCTGCCTGTCTGCGCCACGCCCTGTGCGGCTGGCCGAACACCCGCGAGTGGCGCCGTTGCTCAATTACACCCGGACCATGCTCGGCTGCGGCCGGCCGCTGGCCCCGTCAAAGGACTAGACCATGCCTGTATCGATCAAGGGCGTCGGCCGCTATGCGGCATTGCCCTGGCATTGCCTGCAACTGGCTACCCACGCGAAATCCTTCGAGAACAACCCGGTGCTCGGCAGCGCCCGCCTCAACGCCTGGGGCCTGCACGTGCAGCGCCGGCAACTGGCCATGGCCATGGCCGGCTACCGCCGCCAGGCGCTGGCCGCGCGGCTGGATGCCGGCGAGCGCGAGCACTTCGAGCACAATGGCTTTTTCATCCGTGAAAACGCCCTGCCGGCCGAGCAGTTCGCTGCCCTGCGTGCCGAACTGGGGGCCCTGCGCAGCACGGGTTGGGAAATGCGCCAAGGGCGTGCGGTCACCCGGCGCGTCAGCCTGGACCAGGACGTGCTGGCGGCCAACCCGGCCAGTGCGGCGTTCGTGGCGGACCGCGGGGTGCGCGACCTGATCGCCTATGCGTCGTCCAATACCGGCGGTATCACCTACCAGCTGCAGTCGATCGTGATCGACGCTGCCAATGCCGAGCATGACCCGCAAACCCGGTTGCACGCCGACACGTTCCACCCGACGGCGAAGGCCTGGTTGTTCCTGGATGACGTGGAAGATGACCAGGGCCCGTTCAGCTACGTGCCGGGCTCGCACCGCCTGACCCCGGAGCGCCTGGCCTGGGAATACCGCCAGAGCCTGGACGCCGCCCGCTCGCCCGAGCAGATGCACCGTGAAGGCTCGTTCCGCATCGACGCGCCGCAACTCGCCGCCCTGGGCCTGCCAGCCCCGCGGCGCTTTGCCGTGCCGGCCAATACGCTGGTGGTCGCCGACACCTCCGGCTTCCACGCCCGCTGCGCCAGCCACAAGGCCAGCCACCGGGTGGAGATCTACGCCAGCCTGCGGCGTAACCCGTTCATTCCGTGGCGCGGGGCGCATCTGTTTGCATTGCCTTGGATTGCCAACCACCACATGCGGTGGGATATACGGTTGAAGCGGTGGATGGGGTTCGACAAGAAGAGCCACTGGCGGTTTGTGGAGCAGTTGAATGCGTATGAGGCGCCGTATATTTGAGTGATGGGGGTTTGGCGGAGGGATCTGATCGGGCGGTGGTGCGTAAATCGAGCGCCTGTGCCAGGCGTGAGTAGTGCGGTGATGCGTAAATCGAGCGCCGCCCGCGCGGCGCATCGCGGGCAAGCCCGCTCCTACATTTGTTGCAACGTGCCATGGCCTGTAATGCCATAGTTGCCAGCCTTGTTGGCATGACTCAATTCTTCGGCTGGCACTGCCGGCGCTCCACCTGCATACAGCCATGCGCCAAGGCTAACAACCATGGCCTGACTGGAACGGCACGTTGCAACAAATGTAGGAGCGGGCTTGCCCGCGATGCGCCGCGCGGGCGGCGCTCGATTTACGCTTCACCGCACTTCTCACGACGGGCACAGGCGCTCGCTTTGCGCACCACCGCGATACTGACGACGGGCAACCACAGCCCCCCTCAAACCCAGATCGCATCCCAATGCGGATAATCCCCCACCTTGCCCACCAGCCCCGCTCTTACCGGGTTCGCAATCACGTACCGCGCGGCCTTGACGACGTCTTCTTCGCGGCGCAAGGCATGGTCGTGGTAACCCGCCTGCCAGACCGGCACATCCTTTACGCCGGCCTTGCGCAAGGCATGGCTGGATCTGGACTTGAACCGACAAAGCAGCATCCCCAAGGTTACGTCCTTGAGTTCGATCAACCAATGTACATGGTCAGGCATGACTACCCATGCCAGTGAGTGGCAGCTGGCATCCTCATCAGCTTGTCGCAGGGACCTGATTACCAGCCGCGCCAGATGGAAGTCGAGAAACAAGGGCCTGCGGTGGTGAGTCACCGTCGTCAGCAGATAGAGCCTGCCAGGTTCGGAGCAGCGGCCACGGCGCAGCAGGCAGCCTTTGGGCTTGGGCATGAGGTCATCCTTGAACTTGCATGTCCTCGAGCAGGGTAGCTGGGCGGGTGGTGGGTGAGGAGAAATAGGGTTTCAGGGTATGTGCTGGGGAACGGGGTGGAGATGGCGTTGTGGCCGCCAGGTGCCTGTCTTGGGTATTGCAGTGATGTGTAAATCGAGCGCCAGTGACCGTCGTGAGTAGTGCGGTGATGCGTAATCGAGCGCCAGTGACCGTCGTGAGTAGTGCGGTGATGCGTAAATCGAGCGCCGCCCGCGCGGCGCATCGCGGGCAAGCCCGCTCCTACATTTGTTGCAACGTGCCGTTCCAGACAGGCCATGGTTGTTAGCCTTGGCGCATGGCTGTAGGCAGGTGGAGCGCCGGCAGTGCCAGCCGAAGAATCGCGTCATGCCAACAAGGCTGGCAACTATGGCCTATCAGGCCATGGCACGTTGCAACGAATGTAGGAGCGGGCTTGCCCGCGATGCGCCGCGCGGGCGGCGCTCGATTTACGCATCACCACAACATTCAAGACGGCCACATCACCGCGCGCTCTACGCCCCCCTGCAACTCACAAACCAGGCACCCGCAGCCCCCTCACCCCAGCCGCGCCATCTCTTCGGCCACCACCGCCACGGTATGCCGAATCTGCTCTTCGCTATGCTCGCAAGACACAAAAAACCGCACCCGCGCCGACTGCTCCGGCACCGCCGGGTACAGGATCGGCTGGGCATTGATGCCCCGTTCGAACAACGCACTGGACAACCGCCCGGCCTTGAACGAACTGCCGGTGATCACCGGAATCACCGCCAGCCCGGTGCTGGTCGCGGTGTCCAGCCCAGCCTCACGCGCCAGGCGCAGGAACAGTTCGCCACGTGCCTGCACCTGGGCAACCCGCTCACGGTCTTCAGCCAGCAGCTGCAGCGCCGCCAGCGCTGACGCCGTGACCGCCGGGGGCATGCCGACGCTGTACAGGAAGCCGGGCGCGAGGAACTTGAGGTGCTCGATTAACGCCGTGCTGCCAGCGATGTAACCGCCGCAGCTGGACAAGGTTTTGCTCAACGTGCCCATCCAGATATCGACAGCATCACCCGCCAGCCCGAAGTGCTCGCGGATACCCTTGCCGGTTGCGCCCATCACCCCCAGCGAGTGCGCTTCGTCGACCATCAAAAACACTTTGTGCTTGTGCTTGAGCTCGACGAAACGCGGCAGTTCGGGGTAGTCGCCATCCATGCTGTAGATGCCTTCGACCACCACCAACACGCGCTCGAAATGCTGACGCTGCTCCCCCAGCAGGCGGTCGAGCGCCTGCCAGTCGTTGTGGGCGAAGCTGAGCCGGCGTGCGCCGGACAGCTGGATGCCTTGCAGCACGCTGTTGTGGATCAGCTCGTCATGCACCACCAGGTCGCGCGGGCCGAACAGGTAGCCGATGGTGGTGACGTTGGTGGCATGGCCGCTGACCATCACCACCGCGTCATCCACGTCATACAGCTTGGCCAGCTCACGCTCCAGCTCGCGGTGCAGCGGGCGGTCACCCGATACCGGGCGGCTGGCCGACACCGAGGTGCCGTAGCGGTCGATGGCGGCCTTGGCCGCTTCGGCCACGCGCGGGTGGCCGGAGTAACCCAGGTAGTTATAGCTGGCGAAGTTCAGGTACTCACGCTCGCCGATGCAGGTGTGCGCGCCGGCGGTGCCTTGGTGCAGGCGGAAGAACGGGTTGCTCAACCCCAGCCGCGCAGCACCTTGCTGCATCACGCGCAGCTGCTGGTAACCGGGGTGCTGGTCGAAGCGGTAGAACGCTTCGGGCACCTTCAGTGCAGCCTGCTGCGCCTGCTCCAGGGTAGCGCTTTGCGCTTCCTGCCCGGTGCCGTTGTTGCGGCGCGCCAGCGCTTGCTGGATCAGGCGTTGCTTGGTGTCGCCAGCAAGGCCGGTAGGGGTTTTGGCAGTCATCTCTGGCTCTTAATCAATCAGACGGTTGGGCGCCACGCTGGCATCGGCCAGCTCGGCATTCAGCTCAGCCACCTGCTCGGCGCTAAGTTCGCTGCCGTGTCGGGCCAGCACGCTCTGCGCTAGCTGCTCTTCACCATTGCCGGCTTCACCACGCAACAGTTCAAGCAGGCGCACGCTGAGCTTATCAATACTGGAGCTCTCGCTGAGCTCCATCACCGGCAAGCGAATGCCGAAGCGCTCCTCCAGGGCGACCACCAGCTCCACACTCATCAACGAGTCCAGGCCCAGCTCCTGCAGCGGGCGCTGGGTGTCCAGGCGCGCAGGCGGCAGGCGCAGGATTTCGCACACCTCGTGCTTGAGCATCTCGACGAAACGCTCCAGCAACGCGGCGTCGTCCAGCTCGGCGAGCATGCGCTGGATGTCCTCACCGTCGTTGTCGTCGTCCTGATCGCCGCCGTGGGCACGGGCCAGCTCGGCGAAGCGTGGGGTGTTGGCGCTCGGCAGGAAGCGCGCCAGCGCCTTGAAGTCGAGCTCCAGCACACCCTGCCCGCTGTCGCCGTCGAGCAGCATGGCTTCGAGCTGCGCCAGGGCAGCATCTGCACGCAACGCGGCGCCGCCCATACGGCTTTGCAGGGCATCCTTGATCTGGCTGTTGCGGGCAAGGAAACCTACGTCGTCGATCGCCCCCCACAGCACGGCCGTTGCCGCCAGGCCCTGGGCATGACGGTGGCGTGCCAGCGCTTCGAGCCAGTGGTTGGCAGCCACGTAGTTGGCCTGCCCAGGGTTGCCGAACAGGGTGGTGGCGGACGAGAACATCACGAAGAAGTCCAGCGCCAGCCCTTGCGTCAGCGCGTGCAAGTACTGGGCACCTTTGGCCTTGGGCTCCAGCACACGTTGCATCTGCTCGCCGTCGAGGTTGCGGATCAGGCTGTCGTCAATCACCGTCGCGGCATGCACCAGGCCACGCAGCGGCCACGGGCTGGCGGCAATGCGTTCGAACACGCCGCGCAGTTGGGCTGCATCGGTGATGTCACAGGCCACGGCCTGCACATCGAGGCCTTGGGCATGCCACAGCGCCAGCTGCGGCTGCGCCTCGGTGCTGGCCGGGCCACGGCGACCCAGCAGCACCAGGTGACGGGCGCCCTTGTCGATCAGCCACTGCGCGGTACGCAGGCCGAAACCGCCGAGGCCGCCGGTGACCAGGTAGGTGGCATCTGCCGCCAGCTGCAGCGCACGCTGCGGCTGTTCACGGGTGTCGACGGTCTGCTCGATGGGGTTGCCGTAGGTAACGACCACCTTGCCGATCTGCCGTGCCTGCTGCATGTAGCGGTAGGCCTCGACCACCTGGTTGGCGTCGAACTCGCGGAACGGCAACGGGTGCAGGATGCCCTGCTCGAACAGCGCCATCATTTCGCCGAACAGCCGGCGCGTCAGTTGCGGGCGTTCGCTCATCAGCTGGTCGGCGTCGATGCCGAAGTAGCTGATGTTGTTGCGGAACGGGCGCAGGCCGATGCGGGTGTTCTGGTAGAAGTCGCGCTTGCCCAGTTCGAGGAAGCGCCCGAACGGCTTGAGCACACGGAAGTTGCGGTTGATCGCCTCTCCAGCCAGCGAGTTGAGCACCACGTCGACACCCCGCCCACCGGTCGCCGCCAGCACCTGGTCGGCATAGGCCAGCGAACGCGAGTCGTAGACGTGGTGCACGCCCAGCAGGCGCAGGAAGTCGCGCTTCTCGTCGCTGCCGGCGGTGGCGTGGATCTCCGCCCCCAGCCATTTGGCGACCTGGATGGCGGCGATGCCGACGCCGCCGGCGGCGCCGTGGATCAGCACCTTCTCGCCCGGCTCCAGACGCGCCAGGTGATGCAGCGCGTAGTACACGGTGAAGAAGGTACTCGGAATAGTGGCGGCTGCTTCGAACGACATGCCTTCAGGGATGCGCGCCACGGCGTTGGCATTGGTCACCAGGCGGTTGGCGAAACTGCACGGGCCGAAGCCGACCACGCGATCGCCCGGGGCGAAGTCGCCAAGCACTTCAGCGCCTTTGCCCTGCACCACGCCTGCAAACTCGAAGCCCAGGGTGGGGCCGGAGAAACCGTTCTCGATGGCTTCATCGGACAGCAAGCCGAGGGCGAACATCACGTCGCGGAAGTTGAGGCCGGTGGCGCGCACCGCGATGTCCAGCTCGTCGGGGGCAGGCTGGCGCGGCTCGCGCACTTCCCAGCGCAGGTTGCGCAGCTGGCCGGGCAGGTCGAAGCCCAGGCACACCCACTGTGCGTCGGATGCACGGGCTGCCTTGGCATCGCCCAGCACGCGCAGGCGTGGCACGAAGCGGCGGCCCTCGGCGTCGAGGGCAAGCTCGGTTTCGCCATCGGCGTTCAGCAGTGCCGGCAGCGCCAGCTCTACGGGTGCGTTGTGGGCCAGGTCGAGCAAGCGTATGCGGCAGCTGGCCGACTCGTTGGCCAGGGTACGGCCGAAGCCCCAGAAGGCGGCGTCGGCGATCGCGTCGACATCGGCAGCGCTGTCGGCAGCGTACAGGTGCTGGGCAGCGCCACGGCTGAACAGCCAGCACTGCGGGGCGATAGCCAGTGATTCGCAGGCCTGCACCAGCGCGGCAGCCTGCAGGCAACGCTGGGCTTGGCCATCGAGGCCGGCAGTGCTGTCGAAACCGGCCAGGTGCGCGATGTGTTCGGGCGCCTGGTCGAGTGCAGCCAGCTGGGCGGCGAGCGCCTGGGCATCACCCGGCTGCAGCAGGCTGACCTGCTGGCCCTGCTCGCGCAACTGCGCGGCCAGGCGCTCTGCAGCGCCCTGCCCGGCTTCGGCCAGCAGCGCCCAACGCTGTACAGCCACGGGGGCTGCAACCTGCGCGGCATGGGCCGGCTTGTTGGCCAGCAGCAGGTAGCTACCGCAGGCATTGCCCGGCAGTGCGTCGAGGGTTTGCAACCCGGCCAGGCCGTGGCGTTGCAGCTCGTGGCTCCAGAATGCCGGGCCCTGCTGACGCGACAGCGCCTGCTCCGGGCCTGCCAGCCACCAGTCAGCCTGGGCACCGAAGACGAAGTCGGCCCAACGTGCCGGATACTGCCCCAGCAGCGCCAGCTGGCCATGCGGGTTGAGTTGCGCGCTGGCCTGGCGCAGGGCATCGCCCACGGCGGCCAAGGCGCTGAGGTCGGTCGGCACCAGCACCCAGTCGAAGCTGCCCGCCTCCGCCAGTTGCTCATGGCCGAGCACGTTCAGCGCCGGGCAATCGTCGCGCAGGCGTTGCTCCAGGTCCGGTTCGGCGACGCAATACAGGTAATCGATACGGTCGAAATCGAGCCCGGCATACAGCAGCTCGGCAAACGATGCGCCGCCAAAGCCGAACTCCAGCACCCGCAGGCGCTGCCCGGCCGGCAGTTGCGCCAGGCGCGCAGCCAAGGCCTGGCCAATGCCGGCCAGCACGCGCTGCTGGCCTGCTGCACCGAGCACCAGGCGGGCCAGGCTGGCACCGCTGGTTTCCCGCGGCAGCAGGTTTTCCAGCGCCTGGCTGCTATCCAGCAGCGCCGCCAGGTGGCGGCCGATACGGCCCACCGAATGGATGATCTGGAAGTATTCCGGGTAGCTCTGGAACAGCTCCTGCCAGATGGCTTCGGACGACGGGCGCTCGCCAGTGTCGGCCAGCAACCAGCTGCCATCGGCGCTGCGCTGCAGGCTGCCATCGTGTTCGGCATGGCGCAGCAAGGCGGTGAGGAAATCGCCCTGGCCCTGCGACCACAGCGCCACCTGCTCGGCGCTCAGGCGGCCACCGGCCTGCTCGACCAGGTCGAGCACAAAACTTGCGCACAGCACGTCGAGCAGCGGCTCGACCTCATTCAGGTAGCGCACCTGCGCCGGCTCATCCGCCAGGCTGCTCAGGGCGTCTGCCAACGGTGTTGCGGCCACGGCATGCCGCGCCAGCGGCACTACCGCCCCCGGTGCCGCCAGGCCGACATGGCCCAGGCGCTTGATTTCGCCGCTGCGGTCGTACTGCAGGCGCACGGCACGCAGGCGGGCTTCGTTGATGGCCAGCACGGCGTCGCCGTTGCCGTCGAACAAGGTCACATCCACCAGCAAGGAATGCTCGGTGCGCTTGAGCTGACGCACTTCGGCCAGCACCGGCACGCCGCCGGCCTTGGTGAAGGCGATACGGCCCAGTTTGACCGGGATGAACGCCAGGCCGTTGTTGCGGCCCGGGCGGCTGGCCAGCAGCTCGGTAATCAGCTGGAAGGCCCCGTCGAGCAACGCCGGGTGTACATGCAGGCCGGCCAGCTCGGCTTCGATGCCCGCAGGCACGGTGAGTTGCGCCAGCACCCGCTGGCCCTCGACCCAGGCGGCCGCCACGGTCTGGTAGGCCGGGCCGTAGTTCAGGCCGACGGCGCAGGTCAGGGCCAGGTGCTGCTCGGCGCTGAAGTCGGCCGGGCGCTGCGGCAGCGTCGGTGCGCGACCGCCCAGCAGCACACCGCAGGCTTCGCCCGGCAGGCGCGCCACCACGTGCTGCACCCAGTCTTCACGCTGGGCCAGGGAACGCGAGGTGATGCGCAGGGTGCCGTCGGCCTCTTCGACCTGTACGCGGACCTTCTTGCTGCCCTCGCTGCTCAGCAGCAACGGGTTGTGGATTTCCAGCTCTTCGATGTCGACGAACTCGCCCGGCTGGTGCAATTGCGCCACGGCCAGCGCCAGCTCGGTAAAACCAGCGCCCGGGAACAGCACGGATTCGCCAACCTTGTGGTCGCCCAGGGTCGGGAACAGTTGGGTATCCAGGCGGTTTTCCCAGGTCAGTGCCTGGTCCACCAGCGGGTAGCCGAGCAACGGGTGAACGCGCTCACGGCTCAGCGTGCCAAAGGATTCGGCGCTGACCGGCAACTGGAAGTGATCACGCTGCCAGGCGTAAGTGGGCAGGTTGACCGGGCGACCAGTGACCGGGAAGCGCGCGGGCCACTGCGGCTCGACACCGGCAAGCAGCAGGCGCGCGACGCAGCGCTCAAGCAGCTGCGGGCTCGGGTCGTTGCGCTTGAGGGTGGCGACCACCTCGCCCGCCTGCTCGCACTGGGCCAGTACATCGGTCACGTAGCTGCGCAGGATCGGGTGCGGGCCGACTTCGACGAACAGGTTCAGGCCGCTGCGCACCAGGGTGTCCAGCGCGCCCTGGAACAGCACCGGGAAGCGGATGTTCTGCCACCAGTACTCGCTGTTCAGGCGCTCGCCGGCCAGCTCGCCGCCGACCACGGTGGAATAGAACGGGGTGTGCGTGGCACGCGGGCGGATGTGCGCCAGGTCGGCGACCACCGCCTGTTCGATGGGGTTCATCGCCGGCGAGTGGAAGGCGTAGTCCAGGTCCAGGCGGCGGGCGAACACCTGGCGCTCGGCCAGGGTGTGTTCCAGCACGGCCAGCGCATCGACCTCACCGGCAACGGTGGCACCACGGGCGCTGTTTTCGCCGGCGACCACCACGCGGCCTTCCAGCTTCAGCTCGGCAATCAATGCTGCGGTGGCTTCGCCCGAGAGGCCGACGGCGGTCATCTGGCCGGTGCCCTGGGTCAGGCCTTGCAGGCGGCTGCGGTGGAAAATGACCTGGGTCGCGTCCTCCAGGCTCAGCGCGCCGCTGGCCCAGGCCGCAGCCACTTCGCCCACGCTGTGGCCGATCACCGCCAGCGGGCGAATGCCTTCAGCAGCCAGCACACGGGTAACGGCCACTTGCAGGGCGAACAGCGCCGGCTGGGCGATTTCGGTACGGGCGTAGCGGCCTTCGCCGTTGTCGCCCAGCAGCTCTGCACGCAGCGAGTAGCCGGCCAGCGGCTGGAACAGCGCGTCCACTTCGTCGATGGCAGCGGCAAACACTGGCTGGTCGAGCATCGCCCGACCCATGCCCTGCCATTGCGACCCGTTGCCGGAATAGACGAACACCGGGCCACTGGCCGCCTCCAGCGCCTGGCCGGCTTCGAGCACGGCGCTGAGCTCGCTGAGGGTTGGGTCCTGCGCGTAATCGTCCAGTGCCTGGGCAGCCTCAGCGGCGTTGTCGCAAACCAACAGCAGGCGGTGGGCATGGGCATCGCGGCGGAACATCGCCTGGTAGGCGACATCGTAGTAATCGGCGTCGCCATGCTCGGCCAGGTAGGCGGCAAAACGCTCGGCGGTGGCGCGCAAGCCCTGCTCGGTCTTGGCGCTGAGCAGCAGCGGCACCCGTGCGGCCGTGGTTTTTTCGGCTGCGGCTTGCACAGGCTGCGGGCTTTGCAGAATGACGTGGGCGTTGGCGCCGCCAAAGCCAAACGAGTTGACGCCAACGGTCAACTGGCCTTCGCGCTTGAGCGCCAGCGGTTCGGTGACCACCTGCAGGTTGAGGTCGCCGAAGGGGATGTTCGGGTTGAGCGCCTTGACCCCGATGGTCGCCGGCACGGTGCGTTCGGCCAGACAGTTCAGGGCCTTCATCAGGCCGGCGACGCCGGAAGCGGCCTCCAGGTGGCCGAGGTTGCTCTTGACCGAGCCGATCGGCAGCGGGTTGCCGGCGCCACGCGCCTGCCCCAGTGCCTCGCCGATGGCGCGGGTCTCGATTGGGTCACCCACCGAGGTACCGGTGCCGTGGGCTTCCAGGTAGTCCAGTTGCTCGGGGGCGATGCCGGCCTTGGCGTAGGCCTGCTTGAGCAGCGCCGCCTGGGCTTCGGCGTTAGGCAGGGTGAGGCTGGACTTGCGCCCATCGGTATTCACCGCACTGGCCGCGACCACCGCGAGGATGGTGTTGCCATCGGCCACGGCCTGGTCATAGTCCTTGAGCAGGAACAGGCCACCCCCTTCGGAGCGCGCGTAGCCATCGCCGTTCTCGTCGAACGACTGGCAACGCCCGGTGCGCGAAAGCATGGTGGCCTTGGAGAAGATCATGAAGCCGAATGGGTGCATGTGCAGGCTGATGCCGCCCGTTACCGCCTGGTCCACATCACCGCTGATGATCGCCTGGCAGGCCTGGTGGAAGGCCACCAACGAAGACGAACAGGCGGTGTCGATGGCCATGCTCGGCCCACGCAGGTCGTAAAAGAACGACAGCCGGTTGGCAGCGATGCTCATGGTGTTGCCGGTGGCGGTGGCGCCATCGATCGAGGCCATGTCATCGACCAGTCGGTAGGCTTGCTCGACCGCGGCGATACCCAGGTACACACCACAGTTGCTGCCCCGCAGGCTCGACGGCTTGACGCCAGCGTTCTCGAAGGTTTCCCAGCACATTTCCAGCAGCATGCGCTGCTGCGGGTCCATCATCCCTGCCTCACGCGGGGAGATATTGAAGAACCCCGCATCGAACGCACTGACATCGCCCAGCGTGCCGGAGGCAAAGGTGTAGCTGGTGGCAGGGTTGGCCTTGTCCGGGTGCAGGAACTCGGCCTTCTCCCAACGCGACGCGTCAACCTGGGTGACCAGGTCACGCCCCTCCATCAGGTTCTGCCAGAAGCTGGCAGCAGTAGAGCCGGGGAAACGGTACGAACAACCAACGATTGCAACCTGTCTACGCTTAATCAAAACCCATTCCTTTAAAACTCATCGGGCACCGTCCCATCCTGCGGACAGCCGGCATGCCTGGCCTTGCCATGATTCTGGCTGGTCGTTGTGTGTCGCTGATGATCGTGTGGTATCTGAAGCTGCTTTGCACGCTGGGGGGCTGGACACTGGGTCGAGAGGGGGGCGTGGGGTGGGTTCAGATTTTGTGACGGGATGATACGCGGGTTGGGGGGGTGGGAAAAGGCTGAGGGTGGTGCGTGGGACTATGAAGGTGTGGC
This sequence comes from Pseudomonas sp. LFS044, assembly GCF_047978245.1. Taxonomy (NCBI): domain Bacteria; kingdom Pseudomonadati; phylum Pseudomonadota; class Gammaproteobacteria; order Pseudomonadales; family Pseudomonadaceae; genus Pseudomonas; species Pseudomonas sp. LFS044. Next base: position 88,574 of record NZ_JBFPFX010000021.1, on the reverse strand, counting down.
AATCGACAATATTCATGCCTGCGCCCGCGGAAAAGCGGGCCAGGCATCAACCGTCAGTCAGGGCTCAAGACGACGTTGCTGGTAAATCCAGTCGACGATCTCGCCTTCAGGCGCATAACCGATCACCGTTTCACGCAGCAGTTGACGTACCCGTACGAAGTCGTCGCTGGACGCTGCCGCAAGCAACTGCTGCAGAGAGTCCTTGAGCGAATCCCATGGCAGGTAGTCCTCGTTGGCGCTCATGATCATGGGGTGGCGCGTTGCAAGTACGTTGTCACCGATCAACAACTCTTCGTACAGCTTTTCACCGGGGCGCAAACCGGTGAACTCAATGGTGATATCACCCATCGGATTGCGCTCGTTGCGCACACTGAAACCGGACAGGTGAATCATCTTCTCGGCGAGTTCGACGATGCGCACCGGTTCGCCCATGTCGAGCACGAACACGTCCCCGCCCTTGCCCATCGAGCCCGCCTGAATGACCAGCTGAGCGGCCTCGGGAATGGTCATGAAATACCGCGTGATCTTCGGATGGGTGACCGTCAGCGGCCCACCGGCCTTGATCTGCTTGTGGAACAGCGGGATCACCGAGCCGGACGAGCCCAGCACGTTACCGAAGCGCACCATGGTGAAACGGGTCTTGTTGACCTGCGATACGTTGCCACTGTCACCGAACAGTACTGGCGCCAGTTCCTGGCTGAGGGCCTGCAAGGTCATTTCTGCTAGCCGCTTGGTACTGCCCATTACGTTGGTCGGCCGCACGGCCTTGTCGGTAGATATCAGCACGAAGTTGGCAACGCCGGCCTGCAGGGCGGCTTGGGCCGTGTGCAGGGTACCGATGACGTTGTTCAACAACCCTTCTGTGATGTTGTGCTCGACCATGGGCACGTGCTTGTAGGCGGCAGCGTGATAGACCGTGTCGACGTGCCAGGTTTTCATGATGTCGAGCATCTGTGCCTGGTTGCGTACCGATCCCAGGATCGGGATCAGGCTGAGCGACAACGACTCACGAGCGATACGCTGCTCCAACTCCGAGAAAATGCTGTAAAGGTTGAATTCGCTATGATCGAACAGCAGCAACGTTCTAGGCGATTGCCCAATAATCTGACGACAGAGCTCGGAACCTATCGAGCCACCTGCGCCGGTGACGACTACCACTCGATCGACAATGCAACGCTCCAGCAGGTCGCTTTGTGCCGGCACGGCGTCACGGCCCAGCAAGTCCGCAATGTCGACCTCCTGGATGTCGTCGACCTTTACCTTGCCACTGGCCAGGTCCATGAAGCCAGGCACACTGCGCACGTGCAGCGGAAAGCCTTCCAGGAACGTGAGGATCTCCCTTCGACGCGTACGGGCGGCAGACGGCACCGCCAGCAGAATCTCTTGGGTACCGGTCACTTCGATCAGCCGTTGCAGTTGATCTGGGTGATACACCTGCAAGCCGGCGATGACACGATCGGTGAGACTGGCATCATCATCAATGAACGCGACGGGACGCATGGCTTTGTCCATGCGCAGGGCGGCCACCAGCTGATTACCCGCAGCACCAGCGCCGTAGATGGCGACTTTCGGCAGGCCGTCTTCACGGCTGGCGAATGGCACGTGCTGGACAGCAGTAGCGAACCAGTCACCCAGGAAGTATTGACGCATGGCCAAACGCAACCCGCCAACCATGATCAAGCTTAACCACCAGTAATTGAAAGTAATCGAGCGGGGCACGATGGTCTGGCGGTCACCCACCCAATAGATGATGACACCAAGGATCAACGCCGAAAGGGTAACCGCCTTGATGATCGCGATCAGGGCGTCGTTTCCAAAGTATCTCATTACTGCCCGATAGAGCCCAAAACGTATGAACAAGGGGATAGCCACCACTGGGGCGCACAAGAACAACCACGCATGCTCGATCAACGGGTTGACCAGATCATCTATCCCTAGCCTGACCACGAAGGCCAACCACAGAGCGCACCAAACCAGTCCGACGTCAGTCACCACCTGCAACAAGCGCTTGTGGCCGCGCGGCAGGCTCTGCAGACGCTCTCGAATGCTATAGCCGATCCTGTTTCCCATACGAACCTCAGATACCACTTTATTGTTATAACTTTGCATGCGGGCTGACCAAGCACATCACATGCCTGCTAGCACTGCACGAACCTTTTACATCGAAGCGGACCCGCATCTATGCCGATTATCTGAACGCCACTTTATCAGGTCTTTCCTTCATCAATCGCGCTATCAGGAGGCATCTGGGCGGTGCTGGCCCGACTCAGCCACTACGGGATGTGATCAGCCGCAAGAACCTGAATTTCTGACGCTTTGTGAATGGAACCCTCTGACGCACCGGAATGTCCACATCAGTCACTCGGCCGGTGGCTAGCCTCCTTCACTTACCGCGTCCACCCGCCTGTATGGCCACGACGGCCTTGTTTGGTAACTACTCCCTATGACTGTCTGGTAGCCAGACCTGAGAGGCCAAGATGTTGTTCTACCTTTGTGTAGCCCTCGCGCTGTGGCTGATGGCGACGCCGGGCATTTTGTCGATGCGCAGTACCGGAATAAGCTTAGTGTTGGGTGTAACGCTGGTCTGGTTCATCTGCGCTTTGCGTTTTGAGACAGGCTTTGACTGGATGGTGTACGAAAGTTACTTCAATGCCATCGCGCAAAGCCCGTTCCTGGCCCAGCCACAGGATGTGGTACCGATGGAGCCACTTTATTACCTCCTCAACTACGTGATCGCCCAGATTGGAAACTTCCAACTATTTTTGCTGGTTGTCGGCACCCTTAATATTATATGTGCAGCGTATTTTCTTCAGCGTTTTGATATACGCGTGGCATTTGGACTGGCGTATGTATTTTGCTGGGTATTTCTGCCACTCGAGTTAGGCACCATTCGCCAGTCTCTTGCCGTATCGGCCATGCTCATATGCTTGGTTCTGTTGGCCGATGGTAAATCCAGGTGGTCCGTGCTCTGGTTCATGGTCGCTGTTGGCTTTCAATATTCAGCATTGATCTACGGAGTCGTATATTTGCGTAAAGCGCTGCGTCCGCTTCTGCATCATGCAGGCGCCGTTGCAGCGGTATGTTTCGCTTTTTACTGCATCGCACCAGCAGGCATTGGCCAGGCGACCCTCGCGCTAGGTAGTAGCCTCGATATCCCGTTTATTTCTGCGAAGCTGGCAGTCTATGCAGACTTCGGTGGGTCGCCCAGGTCTATAGCGGGCTACGGTTTCATATTGCTTAACTGCGCGCTCTTGGTGATTTCCCGATATACACTCGACCTCCAATCACCCCGCTATGTGCTGCTGGGGACCTTTCTGCTCTGCCTGATCTTTGCACAAGCGCTACTTTTCGACTTCGCACTTATCTGGAACCGCGTACATTACCTAGCCGCCTTCGTTCAGGCGGTTCTTATCTATGATATTCTAGCCACACAACGCATGCCCATCAGAATCCCGGCCTTCGTTTTGGTAATGACGATCAGTTTGGTGGCGATCGGGATGTTCCTGCGATCCCCGGCATCCCTGCCGTTTGTCCCGTATCAATCCTACATTTTCAAGGAGTGGACGAACGCGCCAGGCGATGGCCGTGAACGTACACTTGAATACTATCGCCTGTTTGAGGCAGCTAAGCCACAGAACAACTGAAGACTACCGACAGGCGCTCTTAAAGCGCCTGCGCAGCATCAAGAGGCGCTCAGCGGGTCACCTCGTAGTATTTTCTTTCAAGGTTCCAGACGACGCTGGAGATGGATGAAGTCGACAATTTCCCCCTGAGGAGCATAGCCGGCCACGGTCTCACGCAGGATCTGCCGAATCGTCACGTAGTCGTCCGTATCGATCGCTGCGATTAACGCCGTCAGCCGCTGCTTCATGATGTCCCAAGGCAAACAATCTTCTTGCGCGCTCATGATCATCGGATGACGCGTGGCGATCACATTGTCACCAATCAGCAGTTCCTCAAATAGTTTCTCGCCAGGCCGCAGGCCACTGAATTCGATGTTGATATCGCCATGCGGGTTTCGTTCGGACCGCACACTTAGGCCCGACAGATGAATCATCTTCTCGGCGAGCTCGACAATTTTGACCGGTTCGCCCATGTCCAAGACAAATACATCGCCGCCCTGCCCCATGGAACCTGCCTGGATCACCAGTTGCGCAGCCTCGGGAATCGTCATGAAGTAACGCGTTATCTTTGGGTGCGTGACCGTAACCGGGCCACCGGCCTGAATCTGCTTGTGGAACAGCGGGATCACTGAACCAGACGAACCCAACACGTTACCGAACCGCACCATGGTGAAACGTGTGCGATTTACCCGAGACACATTCCCCTCTTCACCGAACAGCACAGGTGCCGCTTCATGGCTCAAGGCTTGCAAAGCGAGTTCGGCCAGGCGCTTAGTGCTGCCCATCACGTTTGTCGGGCGTACGGCCTTATCTGTCGAGATAAGCACAAAATTGGCAACGCCTGCCTGCAATGCGGCCTGAGCAGTATTGAGGGTACCGATGGCATTGTTCAGCACACCTTCGGCGATATTGTGCTCGACCATCGGTACATGCTTGTAGGCAGCGGCGTGATACACCGTATCTACCTTCCAGCTGTGCATCACATCCAACAGCAATCTGGGATTGCGCACCGAACCGAGTATTGGCAATACCCGCGTGGTCAATCCTTCACGAACTATTCGCTGCTCCAGCTCAGACTGAATACTGTAAAGGTTGAACTCACTGTGCTCGAACATCAGCAGGGTCGTCGGCGACAGGCTGAGGATCTGCCTGCACAGCTCTGACCCTATCGAGCCGCCTGCCCCGGTGACTAACACCGTCTGCCCTGTGATGCAGCGTTCCAGTAAATCTTCCTGTGCAGGCACTGCATCCCGGCCCAGCAAATCCGCAATATCCACCTCTTGAATGTCATCCACTTTGACCCGGCCACTGGCCAAGTCCATGAACCCTGGGATACTGCGCACATGGAGCGGAAACGGCTCAAGACAAGTAAGGATTTCCCTGCGCCGTACCCTACTGGCAGAAGGAATAGCCAGCAGAATCTCTTGCGCCCCGGTAACATCAAGCATTTTCTCGATATGCTCAGGCTTGTAGACCTGCAAGCCCGAAATCACCCGGTCAGCAATACTGTCGTCATCGTCAATAAATGCCACCGGGCGCATGACCTTGCCCATCCGTAGCGCCGCCACTAACTGGTTGCCAGCGGCACCAGCCCCGTAGATTGCAACCCGGGGCAGGCCGTCCTGCCGATTGGCGAATGGCACATGTTGCGCTGCAGCGAACCAGTCCCCAAGAAAATACTGGCGCATCGCGAGCCGTAGCCCGCCCACCATGATCAGGCTAAGCCACCAGTAGTTGAAAATGACCGACCTCGGCACCAGGTGCTCATGATTGCTGTACCAATACACCACAAGCCCCAGTATCAACGCAGACAAGCTGACCGCTTTGATGATTGCGATCAGGGCTTCGTTGCCGAAATACCGCATGACGGCCCGGTACATGCCGAATCGAACGAATAGGGGAATGGAAACGGCAGGAGCAGCGATAAACAGCCATGCGTGCTCCAGAACCGGGTTGGCCAGTTCATCGATACCCAACCTGACCAGGAAAGCCAGCCATAGGGCCGCCCAGACCAGCAGGAGGTCTGCCAATACTTGAACAAGGCGTTTGTGACGCCTGGGCAAGGCCAGCAACCAGACGCGCAGTCTATCAATCATGCTTGCACTTCCATGCCATTCTCCACAAAGTTCCGTACAGTTGCAGAGCGTTACGCCGCTGCCAACGCCATCACGTCTTTCAATGCCTGGCAGGTTTTCTCGATTTCAGCAGCACTCAACGTCGGGTGCACCAGGAACATCAGGCTGGTCTCTCCCAGCTCTCTAGCAATGCTCAGGTGCGGCTCTGGGCGCCAGTTGGTGCCATCAAAAGCTTTTTCCAGATAGACCTCCGAACAGGAGCCGGAAAAGCAGGGTACACCGCGCTCCGTGATCTCCCCCAGTATACGGTCACGCGACCATTCTGAACGTAGTGCACCAGGTTCGACGAAAACGTAACACTTGTAGGCTGCATGGACTATCCCCTGCTCTGGAACAGGCACGCGCAAGCCCTTAAGCCCCTTCGCACATTCCCAAATAGCGCTGACATTGGCTGTGCGAGCCTTGTTCCAATCAGGCATGCGGCGCAGCTGAATACGGCCGATAACCCCTTGCATCTCCATCATCCGCCAGTTGGTGCCGAAGCTCTCGTGCAACCAGCGGAAACCGGGGGCGTGCTCGCGCTGATAGACCGCTTCCCAGCTTTTGCCATGGTCCTTGAACGCCCACATCTTTGCCCAAAGCTCTCGGTCATTAGTCGTGACCATGCCGCCTTCACCGCCGGTAGTCATGATCTTGTCCTGACAAAACGACCAGGCGCCGATGTGTCCGATGGAGCCAACTGAACGCCCCTTGTAGCTTGCACCGTGCGCCTGCGCACAATCTTCGATCACTTTCAGACCATGCTGGGCCGCCAATGCCATGATGGGATCCATGTCGCATGGCCAACCGGCGAGGTGTACACAGATCACGGCGCGGGTACGCGGCGTCAGTACAGCGCGAATGGTCTCTGCAGTGATGTTTTGCGTATCCCTGTCGACCTCTGCAAATACCGGTATTGCCCCGGCGTTGACGATACTTGACACCGAAGCAAGGAAAGTCCGCGGCGTGACGATCACCTCGTCGCCTTTGCCAATACCCAACGCGTTCAACGCCAAGTCCAGCGCAACGGTACCGTTTGCAAGCGCTATCGCGTGGGCTGTACCGGCCCAGGCAGCGAACTCCTGCTCAAACTGGCGGCATTCCTGGCCTGTCCAGTAATTAACCCGGTTGGACAGCAAAACATCGCGAACCGCATTGGCCTCTTCATCGGTGAATGATGGCCAAGGGGCAAAAGAAGTATTCAACACAGTGATCTACTCGCTATCCAGAATTTTCGAAAATACTGGCGACTCGCTGCGCCAGCCATGAATGCTTGGTTCAATAACGCTGATCGTGCTCATCTGCCTAATTCTCGTGCTGGAACGCCGACAACAGTCAGGTCGTCTGCAACAGCGGACACCACCACCGCCCCAGCGCCGACGGTGACACGCGCGCCGATGCAGGTCAGTTGCCGCACACTGGCGCCTATGCCGACCCAGCTTTCGTCGCCGACCTGCACTTGGCCTGCCAGGCGCGCGCCAGGGCTAACATGCACGAACGCCCCAAGGCTGCAATCGTGATCAACGCTGCAGCCAGTATTGAGGATGGCGCCGTCACCGATTTCGCAAAACGGGTTAATCACGGCAGTGGCAAACACCACGCTGCCATCGCCAAGATGCGCGTGCTTGCTTACTACGGCAGCAGGGTGGACGATGGTTGCCATCACAGCGCCAGCCTGTACGAGCAACTGCTGTTTGGCGGCGCGGATAGCATTGTTGCCAATAGCCACGACCACGCCTGCATAAGTATCAACCGCAGCAACCAGCTGTGCACTATCCCCGACGATAGACCACGCTCCGCACACCGTACGCTCAGGCCAGGCATCGTCGAAGAACTCGATGTGCTCCCAGCCGCACAACGCTGCTGCATCTGCCACTACCTTCCCATGGCCGCTGGCACCCAGAATCGCCAGCCGATTCATTTTCGCGAACCGGTAAATTTGGACATGGTGACTTCGCCTTGCGCACTGATACCGTCGCGTACGACGACTTTTTTTACCGTACGGAAGATGATTCTGAGGTCCAGCCAGAACGAGCGGTTATCCACGTACCATACATCCAGCTTGAACTTCTCTTCCCAGCTTAACGCGTTGCGACCGTTGATCTGCGCCCAGCCGGTAACACCTGGGCGTGCATCATGACGTCGCAACTGCTCGGTGTCGTACAAGGGCAGGTACTCCATCAGCAACGGGCGGGGGCCGACCAGGCTCATATCGCCTTTTACGACATTCCACAGCTCGGGCAGCTCATCGAGACTGCTCGAACGCAAAAAGCTGCCGAAGCGGGTCATCCGCTCGGCGTCAGGTAGCGGATTGCCCCTACTATCGAGCGCATCGCGCATCGTCCGGAACTTGACCATTTCGAAAGGCTTGCCATGCATACCGGGGCGTACCTGACGAAACAATACCGGGGAGCCAAGCTTGTGCCGGATCATCATCGCCACGATGACGATGACTGGCGACAGCACTATTAGGCCCGCCGTCGCGGCAATCACATCGAACAATCGTTTCAACATCTCAATACCTAACCAATTCATCGGCCCGACCCTGGTTCGGACAATTACTTGCCCAAGCGCCTGAAATGTTCGCCAAAGCGTTGCACCCCCACTTCCAACGAAAGTTTCTGACGATAAAACTCCTTCCCTCTCTGACCCATCTCAGCCCTCATCTGCTCAGTTAGTAGGCTGAGCTCTATACAGGCATCCGCCAGCGCTTGGGGGTTTTGCGGCTCAGCTATCAATCCGCAGCCCGCATCACACACAACTTGCGCCGCGTCTCCCTCAACTCCCATGATCAACGGCTTGCCGGCAGCCATGTAAGCTTGAGTCTTCGACGGTATGGTAATGGTGAAAAGCGGGTCCTTCTTCAGGTGTACCATCAACGCATCAGCACTGGCCAGATACGCGCCGACCTCTGCCATGGGGACGCCTGGCAAAAAAATCACGTTGTCGAGCAGCTTTTGCTGCGCAACAGCCTGCAAGCGCGAAACTTCGACACCGCCCCCCAGAAAGACCAGGGATACATTAGCCGCTCTTTGCTTGAGAATCGCTGCCGCATCCATCAGTGCATCGAGTGCTTGCGCCTTGCCCATGTTGCCAGCGAACAACACTCGAAAGGTGTCGCTACTCGGAAAGTTCCCAGGCTTGTCTGCAACTGCTGTGCACACCATATCTTCTGCGCACCAGTTGTAAATCACATCAATCTTTGCAGCCTGGACACCCCGCTCGATTAACAAGCGCTTGAACCCAGGCGAAAGCACCACGATCTGGTCAACACGGCGGTAAACCCAGTCGCATACCCGACTGACCAGCCGCAGCGCCTTCTCATTGGAGAACATGCCAGTGGCCCTCAAGGTATCCGGCCACATGTCCTGGATGTCATACACCACCGGAACTCTACGAAACAGCCGTATGAGTGCCGCAGACATACCGACCGTCAACGGCGGGTGGTAAGCGTAGATGACATCCGGTTTGCGCGCACCGAACAACCCATATAACAAGCTGGACGCAGCAAAACTTACATAGTTGAGTACACGCCCGATGCCGCTTTGCCCATGGCTGGGATAGAGCGGCACGCGCGTGACGTTAACGCCATCGATCACTTCTCGCTGTAGAAGCTTGACCTTGTACCCCGAGTACAACTGACCGCCTGGGTAATTGGGGAAGCCGGTGACGACTTCCACCTCGAACCCCTGGGCCACTAGCTCACGAGCGAAAACCAGTCCCTTGAAAGTCGGCTCCGGATCGAACCACTGGGTCAACAGCAGGATACGCGTGGCCATGGGCGATCAGTACCTTCTCCAGACGGTACGCATCACATAGTCACGGTAGCTGTGGATGATCCGTACCACCTTGTCCGAAACATTCGGCATGCTGTAGTCCTCGACCAGGCGCAGACCACGCAGCTCTCCACGCGGCTGGCTTTCCAGCAAGGCCAGGCCTTGCAGCACGCGCTCCACTTCCAGCCCGGCCATCATTACTGCCGCCTCCTCCATACCTTCAGGGCGCTCGTGCGCCTCACGCAGGTTCAGCGCGGGGAAATTGAGGATCGAGGACTCTTCATTGATCGTGCCGCTATCAGACAGAACTGCCTTGGACGACAGCTGGAGCTTGTTGTAGTCAGTGAACCCAAGTGGTTTGAGCAAGCGCACGTTGGCGTGGAACTTGACCCCCAGCGCATCGACACGCTTCTGGGTACGGGGGTGCGTGGATACGATCACGGGCAGGTCATATTGCTCTGCCACGGTGTTGAGCACATCGACCAGTTTGAGGAAATTCTTGTCGGTGTCGATGTTCTCTTCACGGTGGGCGCTAACCACGAAGAAACGGCCTTCTTCCAGCCCAAGGCGCTGCAACACGTCGGACGCGTTGATCGCTGGCCGGTAATGATTCAGCACTTCGAACATCGGGCTGCCGGTCTTGATCACCATGTCCGGAGACAATCCTTCGCGCAGCAGGTAGTCACGGGCGATGGTGCTGTAGGTCAGATTGATGTCGGCGGTGTGGTCGACGATGCGGCGGTTAATTTCTTCCGGTACACGCATGTCGAAACAGCGGTTGCCGGCTTCCATGTGGAAGGTCGGAATCTTGCGGCGCTTGGCCGGGATGACGGCCATGCAGCTATTAGTATCGCCTAGCACCAGCATCGCTTGGGGCGCGACTTCGGCGAGCACCTTGTCCACCGCGATGATGACATTGCCGATGGTCTCAGCGCCCGTTGCACCGGCCGCGTTGAGGAAATGGTCCGGCTTGCGGATGCCCAGATCATTGAAGAAAATTTCGTTTAGCTCGTAATCGTAATTTTGCCCGGTGTGCACCAGAACATGCTCACAGTGCTGGTCCAGCGCAGCAATGACCCGGGACAGGCGGATGATCTCCGGGCGCGTCCCCACGACAGTGACAACCTTCAACTTTTTCATTTCTATTCCTTACTGATGCAGCCGCTCAAGCGGTCAGTGGCTTGGCGTAGGTATCTGGGAGGGCTCGGTCGAAGATTTCATTGGCCCAGAGCATGACGACCATCTCGTCATCACCGATGTTGGTGATGTCGTGGGTCCAGCCAGGCACGGTCTCGACGATTACCGGCTTATCGCCACAGGTCTGCAGTTCATAGAACTCGCCCGTTACCATGTGGCGGAAACGGAAGTTGGCAGTACCCTTGATGACCAGGAATTTCTCGGTCTTGGTGTGGTGGTAATGGCCCCCGCGGGTGATACCTGGATGCGCGGTGAAGTAAGAAAACTGGCCGCTGTCATGGGTCTTGAGCATTTCGACGAAAACGCCGCGCTCATCGCCATGCTTGGGGACCTCGTAGGTGAAACGATCCTCTGGCAAATAGCTGACGTACGTGGAGTACAACGCACGTAAAAAGCCGGTCCCTACGCGCTCGGTGATCAGGCTGTCGCGAGTGGTCTTGAACGCCTGCAAGTGGTCGGCAATTTCGCCAACGCTGACGCTGTATTTCGGCTGGACCTCGACCGAGTCCTTGCCTGCGTGCTCTCCGCGCATTACATCGAGGAAGCAGCGGACGACATCGTCTATGTAGACCAGACTGATGTGCGCATCGCGATCATTGATCTGGATGGGGAGATCCCGGGCAATGTTGTGACAGAAGGTCGCAACGGCGGAGTTGTAGTTCGGCCGCGCCCACTTGCCGAAGACATTCGGCAAGCGCAGCAGATACACCGGGCTACCTGTCGCTTGCGCGAGATCCGCGAGAACTTCTTCGGCACCCCGCTTGCTTGCCCCGTATACGTTATCCAGAGCCGCCTGTGTCGATGAAGTGTAGAGCAGCGGGATCGTCCTGCCGGTGGCCCGCACGGCATCGGCCAGAGCCCGGGTCAGGTCAACGTTGCCGGTGGTGAACTCCTGTGGATCCTGAGGGCGATTGATGCCAGCCAGGTGGAATACGAACTCGGCGCGCGCCACCTTGCCCGGCAGGCTGGCGATATCATCGTTACGGGTGTAGGTGTCAATCACCACACCCTGCTGCTCCTGCAGATGCACCACCAAGTTCTTGCCGATGAAACCGTCGGCGCCTGTGATCAAGACATTCATGGCGGTCATTCCTCCGGAACGGCGTGCTCGCCACGCTGGATGGCGTGCATGAACTCGAGCTTGAGCAGGAGGCGCTGCATGCCTTGGACGTCCAACCGCTCGGTGTTGTGCGAGTTGTAATCTTCAGTGCGTGAGATCTTCTCCTCACCCTGCTCCACGAACTTGGCGTAGTTCAGATCACGCAGGTCTGGCGGCACGCGGTAGTAGTCGCCCATATCCTGGGCGCAGACCATTTCTTCGCGGCTGAGCAGTGCTTCATAAAGCTTTTCGCCATGGCGGGTACCAATCACCTGAATCGGATGCTCCGGTTTGCCCATCAGCCCGGTCAGCGCTTCGGCCAGGGTCTGTACGGTAGCTGCTGGCGCCTTCTGCACGAACAAGTCACCGTTTTCACCATGCTCGAAGGCAAACAGTACCAAGTCAACCGCATCGGACAGGGTCATCATGAAACGGGTCATGTTGGGGTCTGTCAGGGTCAATGCCTTGCCGGCGCGGATCTGCTCGACGAACAGCGGGATGACCGAACCACGCGAGGCCATAACGTTGCCGTAACGGGTGCCGCAAATGACAGTGCGCTCGCTATCCACATTGCGCGACTTGGCCACCATGACCTTTTCCATCATGGCCTTGGAGATACCCATGGCATTGATCGGATAGACTGCCTTGTCGGTACTCAGGCAGACAACGCGCTTGACGCCGTTCTGAATGGCCGCCTCAAGCACGTTCTCGGTACCAAGAACGTTGGTCTTGACCGCCTCCAGGGGGTGGAACTCGCAGGAAGGTACTTGTTTTAGCGCAGCGGCGTGGTAGATGAAATCTACACCCCGGCTGGCGTTCAGGATGCTCTGGTAGTCACGGACATCACCGATGTAGAACTTCAGCTTGCTACTGGCGTAGCGCTTGCGCATGTCATCCTGTTTCTTTTCATCACGACTGAACACCCGAATTTCAGCGATATCACTGTCAAGAAAACGCTTGAGGACGGCATTACCAAAGGAGCCGGTTCCACCGGTGATTAACAGTGTTTTACCTTTAAACATGACAACCTCATAAATTTGTAATTAGGCATTAACCAAGGCCGGCTCTCTGCGTTGCTGACTCAACCAGATAAACAACCAGAATACAAATGCAAAATAGGAATCCAGCGTTTGCGTGAGTTGATTATTAGCGGGAGCGTACAAAACCGAAAGTGTCAAGAACAGGAACACTAGGGTGCCTGCTTCGCTACCATTGAACAACGCGCTTTTCCAAGCCCCCCCCCAAAGAAAGCCCATTATCAGAATCACCAACGGCACCAACGGAAAACCAACATCGCTAGCAATCCAGGTAAACATTGTCGACCACTGGGCGGTATCACTCCAGCCTGCCAGGTTGACCTTGTTAAGGTAGCTGCGCTGATAGAGCGAGTCATCAACCGCTTTGGAAAAATTGCTCATCAGAAACGATGAATGCCCGAGGCCCATCGTCGAGGTAAAATCTTCCTGCAGCGCAAGGGATAACCCGTAATAGCCCTGGGCCATGTAGGCAGATAGCATCTCCATGGTAAAGTTCAATTTATCTGCGAGAGGGCCATCACTGGGCGAGCGCTGTGAGCAGACCACGCCTTCAGCAATGCAGAATATGCCATTTCCACCCATCCGCGCTTCCTTGCGTTCAATGAAGAGGAACAATGTTGAGCTAAGCAACACCGCTAGCAGCAGTGAAGCCACGCCCACTTTCCCAGCACTGAAAGGGAACCGCCCGCGCCGAATCATGGCATGGCCGGCCAGCACCATGACAGTGCCGCCCACAAAGACCAACAGCTCTCCGGTTTCGCGATCGGTACCACGCATTAGCGAAAATATCAGGACAGCACCGATGTGGCCGGACAACAGCACCACATCCACCAACGTCAAAGTCCGCCAGTTAAGAATCGCGAAAGGGACAACGCAGCAGACGAACGGTGCCAAGAGTGCTCGGGCGAGCGAAACATAACTGCGAATCCCAGACTCATTGGCTTCCAGCGCTGTGAGCATTTCCTGATAAGCGGCCCTCTGATCAGTCAGGACACTCAATACTTCCCACGGCCATTTGCCTGTATACACATACGTCGAAGGGGCCAGCAAGGCGATGCTGGCCAATGCGCCTGCGCGGTAGTACAAACGCCACTTGAGCAATGGCCGCCCCGGGGTGAGAGCGTAGCCACTCAACGTGTAGCCCAACACCAAGGCCAAAATTGTAATCAAGAGGAAACCCAAGACTACTTCACCATTATTCACCGGCCAATCGAAGGGGCCAAAGAAGAACAGAACAATCGTTGCACTCAGGTACAAGACACCTAGCCAAAGCGGAGTCAGCCTCAAGGTGGTCGAGAGCATTGGCATCCTAATACTCCGATTGTCCTACTTGGTTAATCAACTGTCGGGCAACTTGCTCGACATCGAAGTGCTCTGCCATGCATTTCGGCCCCCGACTCGCCATTCCGGCCAGGCGCTGCGGGTCTGTCAGCAATTGTTCGATGCATTCATGAAGCCGCAAGGGATCCCCTGCCTCCACCCTCACACCCACCCCTTGCTCGACCACGAAGTCGCCATAATCGGTGCTTCGCTCGACCGAAGCGACTATGGGTAACCCCACACGTAGATAGTCGATAGTTTTCGAAGGGAAGCTCGGCACATCCACGTCCCGCACAGTACAGACCAATGCCACATCGCAGGCTTGTGCGATATCCAGGTAGCGCTCACGTGGAACTCTGGCGATCCAGCAAAGGTTGTCGTGGCCTTCTTCCAGGTAGGCCTTCACCTGCCCCTCCAAGGGTCCGCTACCCATGATGAGGTAGTAACTTTGTGATCCTTCGCGCGCCGCGATCCGTGCCACTTGCAACAAGTCCTCAACGCCCCGGCCGTGCACCAGCTGGCCACCAAAAACCAAAATGGGGCGGTCCGGCGGAAGACCCGTCGCTTGCCTTGTTTTCTGGCGGTCAATGGGAGCGACAGCCGTGTTGCGCCCCCATATCGGCAGCGCGTGAACGTGTTGAGCAGCGCGTAAGCGGTAGTGTTTCTTAAGATAAGCAACATTGGCAAGAGACATGCAGCCGATATGATCGAAGGTACGGATCAATGCACTCTCAAACCATTTGGCAATGGAAAAGACCAATCCTGAAGGCATCAGGCCAATCTGCTGTTGATGGTGCGGGAAAAAGTCCCACAGCACCATATAGGACTTTGCCTGTCCCCTATAACACTGCCAGAGCAACGGTAACGCCATGGTTACTGCCGGCGAAAAGCCGATCAGTAGATCGATGGAGCGACTTCGACTCACTTCACGCAGTAATTTCACAACCCTGAGCGAGGAACCCGCCCATTTCAGCATTTTCGGCAACATCGGAAGCTGGGAACGCACAAGCAGAGGTGCAACCGATACCACCTGCACTCCGCCTGAGGTGCGCAGCTTATGGTCGGGCTCTCCCGCCGCTGCGGCCCAATCGAGGTTGATCACCGTGACGGTATGCCCTTGCCCCTGCAATGCTTCAGCCATTTCATTGGTCAGCCACGGATCGTTCTCCCGCAAGGAAAATTTCGTGCAAAGCATCACGATGTTCACTGGACTCTCCTTTTCATCCAGAACAACAAACCAACGGCCATCACCGCACACAGCGTAAAGTAAGTGAGCAGGTGCGCGTAGACAGGAGCCAGGGCGCCCTGACTATTGAAGAACAGGCTGAATGCACAGACCAGAACTACTCCCTGGGCGAGCTCGAAGGCAAAGGACACACGCACAAGGCCCCGCGCCATGAACAAATAGGATATGGATGCCGCTATGGTACGAAAGACATCACCCGCCATCTGCGGCGCCAGTAGTGCTTTCATAGGCAGAAAATCACTGGAGAACACCAGCGTAATGAGAAAGTCGCGCAGCAAGTAGAACACGGCAAACCCTGCAAGCAGCACGCCGACAAGCGCGCAGACGCTAACCGACCATTCCTTGAATACATGACGCACATCACTTGCAGCAGCAATGCGGGGTAAAACGAAATTGATCAACACCACGCCCATGAATTGCATGTACACGTCTGAAAGCTTGATGACACCCTGCCACTGCCCCACCTGCTCCCAACCCATAGCGCGCGCCAGTACATCCCGAATGAACAGCTGGGCCAGCGGAACGGATATGGCTCCTATCAGCGTAACCATGGAGAACGATAGCAAAAGTTTTATACGCTCCGGCGCCACAGACCAGGAGCAGGAGGAGATCAGTTCACGCCTCCGAAACGCGGCATACAACAACGCAAACACGCCCACCATCGCTGGCATCAATACCACCGAGTAGGCAGCTCCTTTGAAGGAGCCGTAGTAGACCGCAGCAATTACCAGTGCCGCACCTGCCAGCGTGCCACTCACATTAATCAGCGAGAAAGTAGCGCTGCCCCCCCGGCTGCTAGCCTCTGCCAAAGGGAGGTTACCGTAGCCTATCAAGGCCTGACTGAACGCGAGCACGATGAAAAGCATCAGGCCAACGCCTGGAACTAGATAATCGGCCAGTACCGGGGACACCGCTGCGATCAAGACCGCTGAGACGCAGCAGACAAAGGTTGTCAGCGTATAGGCCGAAGCATACCAGGCTCTGCCCTCGGCTGTACCCAGCGGCGCTTTGGCCAGCACTCTGATCAGGCCGTTGGTGATGCCGCCACCCGCGAGCATCCCTACGATAGCAACTACTGTCATTAACTGGCCCAGCAGCCCAAAGCCCTCCGGCCCCAACTTCGAGGCAAGCATCTTGATAACCAGTAAACCGGCAAGTGTCTTGACGAGGACGGTGGAGCCAAAGTAAAAGCCCGCTTTTATTCTTGACAAATTTGACGCCTCATTCATTGCTCCCTGCAATATGTAACCTGCACAGATCCAGCACGTCGAACCCGTTATACTCAAATCCGGCGAGTATCCAACCTAATACTTCATGTGGTGCGATTACGGGCACCCCGGTAGAGCGCAAGACAGATACCGAGCAAAAGACCCGCCACAACCCCCAACAAAACGATTAACGTTTTCTTCGGTTTGACTGGACGATCCGGCACCTCAATAGCGCCGTCCTGACGGTACAGGCGCACAGCGTCCGTATTAACATGCAGGTCACGATAAAATTGCATTGTCCCCTGATTTTCTCGCAGCCCCTGCACAAATGGATCATCAGATGTCCGCTTGCGCAAGTTGTCGATATCAGCCTCAAGCGCTTTGGTTCCGCGCATGTAAGTGAGGGTGCCTTCCATGCCGGCAGAAACCTCGGTCGAAAGCGTGTTGGCAATCAATGGGGGTTTTTCAAGACCTATCGATCGGGCAATGTTCAAGGCTTCTGTCAAACGAGCAATCTGATCATCGCGCACTTTGCGAGCCGCATTCCTGCCGGCGTCAATCTGGCGACCCAGCCTTTCAGCCTTCCCCAGGGCATCCGCACGCAGATCCTTGGCCAGTTCCTGTTTGCTCCAGTCGCTAGTCATTTGCAAATATTGCGCCACCCAATCTGCGGCCACTTTAGGGTTCGGCAACGTAACGACCACACTGTAGCGATCAGGCGCCGTTGGCCCTACAACCGAAACCGCCAAGATTTTATTGAACTCTGCGTACAGCTGATCTTGCGAGCCTTGACGGGCCCCCTCAACCAAGCTGGGCAGATAAACTTCCTGGAAGAACTTACGCCGCAATGCCTGGGACTGCAAATTGCTCAGATAGACACCATATACATCCTTGACACTAAGAAGTCCAAGTCCGGTACCTTCGCCGCGACCGATATTGATCTGAGAAATGTCGTCCTGCGTCGGCGTCCGCACCACAACCCGCGCCTCATAGATAGGCGTCGATAACATCGCATAAGCCAACGCGCACAAAGTGACGGTAATCGTCACAATAACCACCAAGGCTTTCTGCCCTCCTATCAGGCGGACCAACTGGAAGAGATCGATATCGTCATTACCGTTCTGGCGCTCGGCTACATTGCGCATTGGCTCTACTGTTCCTTGAATCATTATTTTTGAAATCGAGAACAAGCACGCGCGGCGTCTACCCTGCAGTGAGGCCGCTGATGCCTTTCTGCGCCCGCCATCGGTTGATGAAAGGCGGCAAGCATTGCGACGCCTACACTACAGCGAAAGCTGGCAGCAAAGTAGGGGCAACCTGAAAAATCCTCCATCGACGCCTGAATGCGCCAAGCTTGCTAGCGCCGCTCCGCCTCGGCAATGGACACCTGCAGATCACCCCCCTTTGTCGTGGCATAACGGCGCAACGCAGCCTCCAACAGGCGTTTTGCCTGATACTCGCCATGAACCAGGATCACCCGCCTGACTACATCTCTCCGCCCGATGGCAAACTGAACCAGCCCCAATTGGTCCGCATGCCCCGAATAGCCCCGCAAAGTTACGACTTTTGCCCTCAATTCATACATCCGTCCATCCAGTTCAACCTTCACAACCCCTTCAGCCCCCTCACTAGCCTGAATCACCGCCCCCGGCGTCCCCTTCGCCTGATACCCCACAAACACCACCTCATGCCGTGGATCCCCCAGCATCGCTTTGAGGTAGTTAACGATCCGCCCACCCGAGCACATACCATTCCCAGCAATCACGATAGCCGGCCGCCCGGTACTCTTCAGATAGTTGACCACCTGCTGATGCTTGCCATGTGTATCCACGCAAACCAACTGCCCGAACCCGAGCGGGTCACGCCCTTCCCCCAACCGTTGCCGAGCCTCGCAGTTCCAGTATTCGTGCAGCTCCGCGTAAGCGCGGGTGATGCGCTGGGCCAACGGCGAGTCAAGAATGACCGGCAAGCGCGACCAGTCGAGCGCAGCGAGCGGATCATCGGCAGGCCCCTGCCTTTGTTCGGCCTGTAGCGATTTGCGGTGGAGGATGTCTTCGATCTCGTACAGCAACTCCTGGGTTCGGCCCAGGCTGAAGGCTGGAATGAGAATGGTGCCGCCATCTACCAAGGCACGGTCGATAACGGCCTCCAGGCGCTGCTGGCGATCGCTGCGGTCGGCGTGCAGGCGATCGCCATAGGTGCTTTCGAGAATGAGGATATCGGCGCGCTCAGGGGGCTTCACGGCGCGTAGCAGGGGATTGCCCGGCGCACCGAGGTCGCCGGAGAAAACGACGCGCGAGCTGGGTTCGACGCCGGGATAGCGCACGTCGCATTCTACGTAGGCAGAACCCAACAGGTGGCCCGCGCGCTGCAAGCGGATGGAACATGCCACGCCCTCCTGCTCGGCCACCAGGTGCCATTGCTCGAAGGGTATTGCCACCATCAACCGCTGCACCAGCGCAAGGTAACGATCGACCTGAATGGGATCTGCGCTGATACCGAGCTTGTAGGCATCCTCAAGCACCAGTGGCAGTAGCTTGGCCGACGGCTCACTACACAGGATGGGGCCGCGGTAGCCGGCAGCCAGCAATGCCGGAATGCGACCGACATGATCGAGGTGAACATGGGTGATGATCAACGCCTTGATACCGGCTATATCAAAGCCGATGGGGGCAAATTCTGATCCGGGAGCCGCATCGGCACCCTGCTCCAGCCCACAATCGATCAACAGGCTGATGGTGGCGTCGAGGTGCAGCTGGTGACAGGAGCCGGTTACGCCTCGAGTGCCACCATGATGGGAAAGGGCAGGAAATTCCATACTGCTGCGCGCTCGCCTGGGCCAAAAAAATGAAGTGCCTATTACTTCATTTTCGGAGCCGCGTGCACAGGTGAGACTTTCCTACGAGGGCGTAGGAATTTTCCTCAATTGCCGTTAATGAGTGACTGGCGGACCGAAGCGCGGATCTTCCGCTTGCTGCGCTGCACGCCATAAGCCCCCAACAGTGGCCCCACTGCGAGCCCAACCACCAGGGCCGCCAACACCGGCACAGCGACGGGGACTTCAGGGGCAGACCAGCCGAACAGGACGAGCGCCACGGCTTGCTGATTCTCCAGCACGAAGAACAGCACCACAGCCGCCAGCAGCAGCACGAACAGCGCCGCCAGGGCGCGCTTGAGGTTACGCATCAGACTGCTCCTTCATGGCTCAGGGGTGCTCGTGCTCGTCTTCGTTGACCCGGTCACGCAGCTCTTTACCTGGTTTGAAGTGCGGCACGAACTTGCCTTCGAGCTCCACAGACTGACCTGTCTTGGGGTTGCGCCCTACGCGCGGGGCCCGATAGTGCAAGGAAAAGCTGCCAAAACCACGGATCTCGATGCGATCGCCAGTGGCCAGGCATTGGGACATCTGTTCAAGCATGGTCTTGATGGCCAACTCGACGTCCTTGGACGAGAGCAGCCCTTGATGGGTGACAATACGTTCGATCAGCTCCGACTTCGTCATATTTTTCCCTTCGTTATCAAGCAGCTAGATCATTGCTTAATCAGTTTGTAGCACGCTCGGAAGGTTTTGAACAGGCCGGTTCTTGACTTGATAAAAAAATTCAAGATTGGTGGGTAGAGGAAACAAGCGGGAGCTGTGCTGCAGCCCATCGCCGGCAAGCCGGCTCCGACAGGGATTGCGGGGGCATGGGTAAATTCTTGGCACAAAAAAAGGGGTGGCCCGAAGGCCACCCCTTTTTTGTACCGATCAAACAGAACTTAGTTCTGCTTGGCCATTGCTTCGCGCAGCAGCGCAGCCATGGTGGTGTCGGCAGCCGCTTCCGGAGCGTTTTTCAGGCTCTGGATGGCTTCACGCTCTTCAGCGTCGTCTTTCGACTTGATCGACAGGCTGATGACGCGCGATTTGCGGTCAACGCTGATGATCTTGGCTTCGATCTCTTCGCCTTCCTTCAGGACGTTACGCGCGTCTTCAACGCGGTCACGGCTGATTTCGGAAGCTTTCAGAGTCGCTTCGATGTCGTCGGCCAGAGTGACGATGGCGCCTTTGGCGTCAACTTCTTTCACGATGCCCTTGACGATAGCGCCCTTGTCGTTGACAGCAACGAAGTTGGAGAACGGATCGTCTTCCAGCTGTTTGATGCCCAGGGAGATGCGCTCGCGCTCTGGGTCAACCGACAGGATGACGGTTTCCAGCTCGTCGCCCTTCTTGAAACGACGTACGGCTTCTTCGCCGGTTTCGTTCCAGGAGATGTCGGACAGGTGAACCAGGCCGTCGATGCCGCCGTCCAGACCGATGAAGATACCGAAGTCGGTGATCGACTTGATGGTACCGGTGATCTTGTCACCCTTGTTGAACTGGCCGGAGAAGTCTTCCCATGGGTTGGACTTGCACTGCTTGATGCCCAGGGAGATACGACGACGCTCTTCGTCGATGTCCAGAACCATGACTTCCACTTCGTCGCCAACCTGAACGACTTTCGACGGGTGGATGTTCTTGTTGGTCCAGTCCATTTCAGAAACGTGTACCAGACCTTCAACGCCTTCTTCCAGCTCAGCGAAGCAGCCGTAGTCGGTCAGGTTGGTAACGCGAGCTTGTACGCGAGTACCTTCTGGGTAGCGGGCAGTGATAGCAACCCACGGATCTTCGCCCATCTGCTTCAGACCCAGCGAAACGCGGTTGCGCTCACGGTCGAACTTCAGAACGCGTACGTCGACTTCGTCGCCAACGTTAACGATTTCGGAAGGATGCTTGATGCGCTTCCAGGCCATGTCGGTGATGTGCAGCAGGCCGTCGATGCCGCCCAGGTCCACGAATGCGCCGTAGTCGGTGAGGTTCTTGACGATACCTTTGACTTGTTGGCCTTCCTGCAGGGTTTCCAGCAGGGCTTCGCGCTCGGCGGAGTTCTCGGCTTCCAGCACGCTGCGACGGGAAACGACAACGTTGTTGCGCTTCTGGTCCAGCTTGATGACCTTGAATTCCAGCTCTTTGCCTTCCAGGTGGGTGGTGTCGCGCACAGGGCGGACATCAACCAGGGAGCCCGGCAGGAACGCACGGATGCCGTTAACGTCGACAGTGAAGCCGCCTTTAACCTTACCGTTGATAACGCCCTTGACCACTTCTTCGGCGGCGAAAGCTGCTTCCAGAACAATCCAGCACTCGGCGCGCTTGGCTTTTTCACGGGACAGTTTGGTTTCGCCAAAGCCGTCTTCGACCGCGTCCAGCGCAACGTGAACTTCGTCACCGACCTTGATGGTCAGCTCGCCAGCTTCGTTGTAGAACTGCTCGAGCGGGATGACGCCCTCGGACTTCAGGCCAGCGTGTACGGTAACCCAGTCGCCGTCGATGTCGACAACGATACCGGAGATGATCGCGCCCGGCTGAAGATTGAGGGTTTTCAGGCTTTCTTCAAAGAGTTCTGCAAAGCTTTCGCTCATTTTAATTCCTGTAGATTCGGGCGAAACAAACGCCCCTCGCCACATTCCAGACAATGTGGGTCTGTTTTAAGTAAAGGAGGGCCGGCAGGACGTTGACTGGTGAACCTGCCTGCTCTCCTGGTGATCAGAGAAGGTCGCGCTGGGCGATCTCGCTCCTGATACGTTGCAACACCTGCTCGATGGACAACTCGGTGGAGTCCAACTGAATGGCGTCTGCCGCTGGTTTCAGCGGGGCCACTGCACGTTGGGTGTCACGCTCATCGCGCGCACGAATCTCATCCAGCAGACTCGACAGACTAACATCTTCGCCCTTGCCCTTCAACTGCAGGTAACGGCGACGGGCACGTTCCTCGGCACTGGCGGTGAGGAACACCTTCAGCGGTGCATCCGGGAACACCACGGTACCCATGTCGCGGCCGTCAGCAATCAGCCCTGGCGCCTCACGGAACTCGCGCTGACGCACCAGCAATGCGTCACGTACCGCGGGCAGCGAGGCGACCATGGAGGCACCGGCGCCGACGGTTTCGGTACGGATGACATTGCTGACATCCTCACCCTCGAGAATGATCTGTTGAAGCTTACCGGGCTCAGCTGCAATGAACTGCACATCCAGATGGGCGGCAAGCTTGGTGAGCAGCTCTTCGTTGGTGAGGTCGACGCCGTGGTTGCTGGCGTTGAACGCCAGCAACCGGTACAGCGCGCCAGAATCCAGCAGCCGCCAGCCCAGCTCGCGCGCCATCAGGCCGGCAACAGTGCCCTTGCCGGAACCGCTTGGGCCGTCGATGGTGATGACGGGTGGTTGCGAAGTCACGGCTTGCCCTCTTCTGCAACGCGAATACCGACTTCAGCGCAGAGCTTGAGGAAGTTCGGGAAGGAGGTAGCGACGTTGGCGCAGTCATGGATGCGGATCGGCGCACTGGCACGCAACGAGGCGACACTGAAGGCCATGGCGATACGGTGGTCGCCGTGGCCATGCACTTCGCCGCCGCCGATCTGGCCGCCATCGATGATGATGCCGTCAGGGGTCGGCTCGCACTTCACGCCCAGGGCAATCAGCCCGTCGGCCATGACCTGGATGCGGTCGGACTCCTTGACCCGCAGCTCTTCGGCGCCACGCAGCACCGTACGCCCTTCGGCGCAGGCGGCGGCAACGAACAGCACCGGGAACTCGTCGATGGCCAGCGGCACCAGGTGCTCAGGGATCTCGATCCCCTTGAGCTTGGCGCCACGCACGCGCAGGTCGGCCACGGGCTCACCGCCGACTTCACGCTGGTTCTCCAAGGTGATGTCGCCGCCCATCAGGCGCAGGATATCGATGACACCGGTGCGGGTCGGGTTGATGCCGACATGCTCGAGCACCAGCTCGGAGCCTTCGGCAATCGACGCGGCAACCAGGAAAAACGCGGCCGAGGAGATGTCTGCCGGCACTTCGATGCGGGTAGCGGTGAGCTTGCCACCGGACTGCAGCGAGGCTACTGGGCCATTCGACTCGACCGAATAGCCGAAGCCGCGCAGCATGCGCTCGGTGTGGTCACGGGTTGGCGCAGGCTCGGTAACGGTGGTCTTGCCTTCAGCGTACAGGCCGGCCAACAGCAGGCAGGATTTGACCTGGGCACTGGCCATCGGCAGCGTATAGGTCAGCGCCTTGAGCTTGTGGCCACCACGAATGGTCAGGGGCGGACGGCCTTCCGGGCCGGTCTCGACCACCGCGCCCATTTCGCGCAGCGGGTTGGCCACACGGTTCATCGGGCGTTTGGACAGCGACGCGTCGCCGGTCATGGTGACATCGAACGACTGGCCGGCCAGCAGGCCCGACAGCAGGCGCATCGAGGTACCCGAATTGCCCACGTAAATCGGCCCGGGCGGCGGCTTGAGGCCGTGCAGGCCGACACCGTGAATGGTCACGCGGCCATGGTTCGGCCCTTCGATAACCACACCCATGTCGCGGAAAGCCTGCAGGGTCGCCAGGGCGTCCTCGCCTTCCAGGAAGCCTTCGACTTCGGTCGTGCCTTCGGCCAGCGAGCCGAGCATGATCGAACGGTGGGAAATCGACTTGTCGCCCGGTACACGGATTCGCCCGGTCAGGCGGCCACCCGGTTGGGCCAGGAAAATCAGATCGTTGGCGTTCATAGCGTCCACATAGGCCCGGCGGGCCAGGATTTTACTGAAATGCTCGCGGGCAACGCGTGCGCGGGTGAATACACCCAGCAACTGGTGCCCGTCCCCAGCATCGACCGCGTCGCGCAAGGCGTCGAGATCGCTGCGAAATGTGTCCAGGGTGCGCAGGACGGCCTCGCGGTTGGCGAGGAAGATGTCGTGCCACATGGTCGGATCACTGCCGGCGATTCTCGTGAAATCGCGGAAACCACCTGCAGCGTACCGGAAGATCTCGAGGTTTTCATTGCGCTTGGCCAGCGAATCGACCAGGCCGAAGGCCAGCAGGTGCGGCAGATGGCTGGTGGCGGCCAGGACCTCGTCGTGGCGCTCCACCGACATGTGCTCGACATCGGCATCCAGCGCGCGCCACAGGCGATCAACCAGCGCCAGCGCGGCGGGATCGGTTTCAGGCAGCGGCGTGAGGATGACTTTGTGGCGGCGGAACAGGGTGGCATTGGAGGCCTCTACCCCGCTCTGCTCGGAGCCGGCGATCGGGTGGCCGGGCACGAAGCGCGGCAGACGCTGACCGAAGACGGCGCGCGCCTCGCGCACGACGTTGCCCTTGGCACTGCCGACGTCGGTGATCACCGCGTCGCCGAGATCAAGCCGAGCCAGGCGGGCCAGCACCTTTTCCATGGCCAGGATGGGCACGGCGAGCTGGATGACATCGGCGCCAATGCAGGCGGCAGCGAGGTCTTCTTCGCAACGGTCGACTACGCCCAGGTCTACGGCGAGCTTGCGTGAGGGCGCGTCCAGATCGACACCCACCACTTCGCGACAGAGGCCGCTTTCACGCAGGCCTTTGGCGAAGGAACCGCCGATCAGGCCGAGGCCTACGACCACAAGGCGACCGATGATTGGCGCGGGTTTGGTTGTTACGGCATTTACCACTGGTGCGAACCCTGTTCAGAAATCAAGACAGTCTGTGAGACCGCAGGGGGCTGCTTTGCAGCCCATCGCCGGCAAGCCGGCTCCCACACCGATCGGCGTTGCGCGGCCCGCGGGGGACCCGGCAAACTCGATCAAAGCACCGCCTTGGGATACGAGCCCAACACCTTGAGCCCCACAGCCTCCTGGCTGATCTGTTCCAACACCGCCTTGATCAGCGGGTCGCGGTGGTGGCCAACGAAGTCGATGAAGAATACGTAGGTCCACTTGCCGCTGCGCGACGGGCGGGTCTCGATGCGGGTCAGGTCGATGCCGTTCTCGTGGAAGGGCACCAGCAGCTCGTGCAAGGCACCCGGCTTGTTGCTCATCGAAACGATGATCGAAGTCTTGTCGTCGCCGGTTGGCGGCACTTCCTGGCTACCGATCATCAGGAAGCGCGTGGAGTTGTCCGGGCGGTCCTCGATCTTTTCGGCCAGGCGAGTCAGGCCATACAGGTTGGCTGCCATATCGCCGGCGATCGCTGCCGAATTCCACTCACCCTTGACCCGTTTGGCGGCTTCGGCATTGCTCGACACCGCTACGCGCTCGACGTTCGGGTAGTGCGCGTCCAGCCACTTGCGGCACTGGGCCAGGGACTGTGCGTGGGAGTAGATGCGGGTGATGCTGTCGGTCTTGGTGCTTTCGCCCACCAGCAGGTGATGGTGGATGCGCAGCTCGACTTCGCCGCAGATCACCATGTCGTGCTCGAGGAAGCTGTCCAGGGTGTGGCTGACGGCGCCCTCGGTGGAGTTTTCCACCGGCACCACGCCGAAGTTGACGGCACCGGCCGCCACTTCGCGGAACACTTCGTCGATGGCGGCCATCGGACGGCTGATCACCGCGTGGCCGAAGTGCTTCATCGCCGCGGCCTGGGTAAAGGTACCTTCCGGCCCGAGATAGGCGACCTTCAGCGGCTCTTCCAGGGCCAGGCAGGACGACATGATCTCGCGGAACAACCGCGCCATCTCTTCGTTGCCCAGCGGCCCCTTGTTGCGCTCCATGACGCGCTTGAGCACGGCGGCTTCCCGCTCGGGGCGGTAGAACACCGGCTTTTCGCCTTCAGCCAGCGAGGCGGTTTTGACCCTGGCCACTTCCTGGGCGCAACGGGCGCGATCGCTGATCAGCTCGAGGATTTTCTCGTCGAGGCTGTCGATGCGTACGCGCAGCGCCTTGAGCTCGTGTTCGGACATCAGCCGTGCTCCTTCTCGAATTCGGCCATGTAGGCAACCAGGGCTTCAACCGAATCCAGGCCCAGGGCGTTGTAGATCGAGGCGCGCATGCCGCCTACCGAGCGGTGGCCCTTGAGGTTGAGCAGGCCGCGGGCATCGGCACCGGCGAGGAAGGCCTTGTCCAGGCGCTCGTCCGCCAGGCGGAACGGCACGTTCATCCAGGAACGTGCGTTGACGCTGATCGGGTTGGTGTAGAAGTCGCTGGCATCGATGAAGCCGTACAGGCGCTCTTTCTTGGCGCGGTTGCGCTGCTCCATGGCCTCGACGCCACCTTGCTCCTTGAGCCACTCGAAGACCAGGCCCGAGAGGTACCAGGAATAGGTCGCCGGGGTGTTGTACATGGAGCCGTTGTCGGCCGAGACCTTGTAGTCGAGCATGGTCGGGCAGCTGCTGCGCGCGCGGCCGAGCAGGTCTTCACGCACGATCACCACCACCAGGCCGCTCGGGCCGATGTTCTTCTGCGCGCCGGCGTAGATCAGGCCGTACTGCGACACATCGATCGGGCGGGAGAGAATGTCGGACGACATGTCGACCACCAACGGAACGTCACCGGTTTCTGGCACCCAGTCGAACTGCAGGCCACCAATCGTCTCGTTGGACGCGTAGTGAACGTATGCGGCGTTTTTGGTCAGGCTCCACTCGTTCTGGCCCGGGATGGCCAGGTAATCGTAGGGCTTGGCACTGGCGGCAACGTTGACATTGCCGAACCGGCGCGCTTCTTCGATGGCCTTTTTCGACCAGATGCCGGTTTCGATGTAGTCGGCGGTGCCGTTTTCCGGCAGCAGGTTCAGCGGGATCTCGGCGAACTGCTGGCTGGCGCCGCCCTGCAGGAACAGGACTTTGTAGTTGGAGGGGACGGACAGCAGGTCACGCAGGTCCTGCTCGGCCTTTTCGGCGATGGCCACGTAATCGTCGCTGCGATGGCTCATTTCCATCACCGACAAGCCCTTGCCACGCCAGTCCAGCATTTCGGCCTGGGCACGCTGCAGGACAGCTTCCGGAAGCGCGGCAGGGCCTGCGCAGAAGTTAAAGGCTCGTTTGCTCACATCCACTCTCGCTCTGCCAAATAGAACAAAATCATTTGTTGCAGGCCGCGCACCACCTTTGTGGGAGCGGCCGTGCAGGGCGGCTCCCACAAATGCCACCCACCTAAACCCCACCTACAGAGGCGGGCCAGGCGTTGCCTGCTGTAATCAGTCAAACGGGGCGACCTTCGTCGCCCCGTTCGGGTTGTTGCAATTGCTTACTCGTGAGGTGCCTCTTCGGCGCCGGCACTGTCATCGTCCGCCGCTTCCGGGGCATCGGCCTCGACGCCCTCCTCGCCCGTCTCGATCAATTCGTCGAGCTCTTCCTCGGACGGCTCCTGTATGCGCTCCAGGCCTACCAGGGTTTCGTCTGCGGCCAACTTGATGAGCGTCACGCCCTGCGTGTTACGGCTCAGGCTGGACACTTCACCTACCCGCGTGCGCACCAGGGTGCCCTGGTCGGAGATCAGCATGATCTCTTCGCCTTCCTGCACCTGGATGGCGCCGATCAGCAGACCGTTGCGCCCCTTGGTACCCATGGCGATCACGCCCTGGCCGCCGCGACCGCGACGTGGGAACTTGGACAGCGGGGTACGCTTGCCGAAACCACGCTCGGAGGCGGTGAGGATCTGCGCGCCGGACTCCGGAATCAGCATCGAGATGATCTGCTGCCCTTTGCCCAGCTTCATGCCGCGTACGCCACGGGCGGTACGGCCCATTTCGCGCACCACGCTCTCGGCGAAGCGGATCACCTTGCCGGCGTCGGAGAACATCATGACTTCCTTGGCACCATCGGTGATGGCCGCGGCAATCAGGGTGTCGCCTTCTTTCAGCTTCAGGGCGATCAGACCGTTGGAGCGCGGACGCGCGAACTGCACCAGCGGGGTTTTCTTGACGGTACCGGATGCCGTGGCCATGAAGATGTACGCGCCAGTCGGTTCAGCCACCCACTCAAGGGTGTCACCGTCTTCTTCGTCAACTTCTTCGACTTCGACCACTTCGCCTTCGATCACGCCCTCGTCGCCGTCCTCCAGCTCTTCATCCGGGTCGGCGCTCTGCTGCAGGGCCTCGAGGTCGATCTGCAGCATGGCGGTGATGCGTTCACCTTCTTCCAGCGGCAGCAGGTTGACCAGCGGACGACCACGCGCAGCGCGGGAGGCTTCAGGAATTTCGTAGGTCTTCTTCCAGTACACCTTGCCCTTGCTGGAGAACAGCAACAGGGTGGCGTGGCTGTTGGCGACCAGCAGGTGTTCGATGTAGTCCTCGTCCTTCACGCCGGTTGCCGACTTGCCTTTGCCGCCACGGCGCTGGGCCTGGTAAGCGGACAACGGCTGGGTCTTGGCATAGCCACCGTGGGAGATGGTCACCACGCGCTCTTCTTCGGGGATCATGTCTCCGTAGTTGAGGTCGTGGCTGGCGTTGAGGATTTCGGTGCGGCGGGCATCGCCGTATTCGGCGCGGATCGCTTCGAGTTCTTCGCGGATCACTTCCATCAGGCGCTGGGCGCTGCTGAGGATGCGGATCAGCTCACCGATCTGCTCGAGAATCTCCTGATACTCGGCCAGCAGCTTCTCGTGCTCCAAACCGGTCAGGCGGTGCAGACGCAGGTCGAGGATCGCCTGGGCCTGTTCCGGCGACAGGTAATACTTGCCGTCGCGCAGGCCGAACTGCTCAGGGAGGTCCTCCGGGCGGCAGGAGTCGGCGCCGGCGCGCTCGACCATGACCTGCACGGCGCTGGATTCCCAGGCAGTGGAAATCAACGCTTCCTTGGCTTCCGACGGCGTCGGCGAGGCCTTGATCAGGGCGATGACCGGGTCGATGTTGGACAGCGCAACGGCCTGGCCTTCAAGGATGTGGCCGCGTTCGCGGGCCTTGCGCAGCTCGAATACGGTACGGCGGGTCACCACTTCACGGCGGTGACGGACGAACGCTTCGAGCAGGTCCTTGAGGTTGAGCAGGCGCGGGCGACCGTCGATCAGCGCCACGACGTTGATACCGAAGACGCTCTGCAGCTGGGTTTGCTGGTAGAGGTTGTTGAGCACCACCTCCGGCACCTCGCCGCGGCGCAGCTCGATGACGATGCGCATGCCGTCCTTGTCGGACTCGTCGCGCAGCTCGGTGATGCCTTCGATCTTCTTCTCTTTGACCAGCTCGGCGATCTTCTCGATCAGGCGGGCCTTGTTCAGCTGGTACGGCAGCTCGGTGACCACGATCTGCTGGCGACCACCGACTTTGTCGATGTCTTCGATCTCGGAGCGCGCACGCATGTAGATGCGGCCACGGCCGGTGCGGTACGCCTCGATGATGCCCTGGCGGCCGTTGATGATGCCGGCAGTCGGGAAGTCCGGGCCAGGGATGAACTGCATCAGCTCATCGATGGTGACGTCCGGGTTGTCGATCAGCGCCAGGCAGCCGTCGATGACTTCACCGAGGTTGTGCGGCGGAATGTTGGTCGCCATGCCCACGGCGATACCGCTGGAACCGTTGACCAGCAGGTTGGGGATGCGGGTTGGCATGACCGCCGGGATCTGCTCGGTACCGTCGTAGTTGGGTACCCAGTCGACGGTCTCCTTGTGCAGGTCGGCCAGCAGCTCGTGGGCCAGCTTGGACATGCGCACTTCGGTGTATCGCATGGCCGCGGCGTTGTCGCCGTCCACCGAACCGAAGTTGCCCTGGCCGTCGACCAGCAGGTAGCGCAGCGAGAACGGCTGGGCCATACGCACGATGGTGTCGTAGACCGCAGTGTCGCCGTGCGGGTGGTACTTACCGATCACGTCACCGACCACACGGGCGGACTTCTTGTACGGTTTGTTCCAGTCGTTGCCCAGTTCGCTCATCGCATAGAGAACGCGACGATGCACGGGCTTCAAGCCGTCACGCGCATCGGGCAGCGCTCGCCCGACAATCACGCTCATCGCGTAGTCGAGGTAAGACTGTCTCAGTTCGTCTTCGATATTGACCGGGAGGATTTCTTTGGCCAGTTCGCCCATGAGAAGCCTGATTCCTTTTTCTGGTGAAACTTCGCAGCTCCATCAAGGGCCGAACGAAGCTCGCCGCCGCAGCGCATAGGGGTGCGACGACTTACGACAAATCAATGAGTTGTGCCATGGATCTGCGCAAAATTAGCCGCCGTGATGGGCGGTCTTGGAAACTGCCGGATGTTATCACAAAGGCAGTAGCGGTGGGGAGATATGGCAGGTTGCCTTAGCAGCATCACGCTAAAGATTTTCGACGCCTGTGCCGGCCCTTTCGCGGGGCAAGCCCGCTCCCACAAGTACCCCGCAGCCCTCCAGGCCATCCGATAACCTGTGGGAGCGGGCTTGCCCCGCGAAAGGGCCGGCGCAGGCAAACATCAATGCAACCGCTTGCGACACATCAACTGCGCCAATTTGGCGGTATCGGGCCGTTCAACGACCCCCTTCTCGGTCACGATCACGTCAATCAGGTCGGCCGGGGTCACATCGAACACCGGATTGAACACCTCGACATCTGCCGCCACACGGGTGCCGGCGTAATCGAGCAATTCATCCGCATCGCGCTCTTCAAGCGGAATGTCGTCGCCCGTCGCAAGGTTCAGGTCGATGCTGGTGCTCGGCGCCACCACCATGAAGCGCACCCCGTGGTGCATGGCGCTCACCGCCAGCTGATAGGTGCCGATCTTGCTGGCCACGTCGCCGTTGGCAGCAATGCAGTCGGCCCCTACCACCACCCAGGTGATGCCCTTGCTCTTCATCAGGTGGGCCAGCGCCGAGTCGGCGCACAGGGTCACCGGGATGCCTTCATTGGCAAGCTCCCAGGTTGTCAGGCGCGAGCCCTGCAGCCAGGGGCGGGTTTCGCCGGCATAGACCCGCTCGACCATACCCTCCAGGTACCCCGCGCGGATCACCCCCAGCGCAGTACCGAAGCCGCCGCTGGCCAATGCGCCGGCGTTACCGTAGGTCAGCAAGGTTTGCGCATTGCCCTGGTGGCGGCGGATCAGCTCGATGCCGTACTGGGCCATGGTCAGGTTGGCTTCACGGTCGCTTTCATGAATGGAGACCGCTTCAGCCTGCAAGGCTGCCAGCACGTCCTCATCGGGGCGCACACGCTGCAGGCGCTCACGCATGCGGTTGAGCGCCCAGAACAGGTTGGCCGCCGTGGGGCGCGCCTCGGCCAGGCTGAGGAAGTCCTCCTCCAGGTCCATTTCCCAATCGCCACCCTCGGCCAGGCGCTCTTCGAGCGCCAGCACCAGGCCATAGCCGGCGGCAATACCGATGGCCGCCGCGCCGCGCACAGCCATGTCGCGGATAGCCGCCACCACCTGCGCAACATTGTCGCAGGTCAGCCAGCGCTCTTCCGACGGCAGCAGACGTTGGTCGAGCAGGTGCAGCGCGCCGTCGTGCCAGCGAATGCCGGTCACCTTCTCCGCCGCCAAAAGTTGCTCGCGCATCGCCTCTCCCCGTGGTTCGGATATCAAAAGCCCGCGATTATAGCGACCATCAGCCTCGGGCGCTCGGGTATACTCCGGCGCAATTCGTACAAGTTTCAGAGGACTGTTCAATGAGCAACGTCGACCACGCCGAAATCGCCAAGTTTGAAGCCTTGGCGCACCGCTGGTGGGATCGCGAGAGCGAGTTCAAGCCGCTGCACGATATCAACCCGCTGCGCGTCAACTGGATCGACGAGCGCGTCAGCCTGGCCGGCAAGAAGGTGCTGGACGTGGGCTGCGGCGGCGGCATCCTCAGCGAGGCGATGGCCCTGCGCGGCGCCACCGTCACCGGCATCGACATGGGCGAAGCACCGCTGGCCGTGGCCCAGCTGCACCAGCTGGAATCGGGCGTGCAGGTTGAATACCGGCAGATCACCGCCGAAGCCCTGGCCGAAGAAATGCCAGAGCAGTTCGACGTGGTCACCTGCCTGGAAATGCTCGAGCACGTGCCTGACCCGTCCTCGGTCATCCGCGCCTGCTACCGCATGGTCAAGCCGGGCGGCCAGGTGTTCTTCTCGACCATCAACCGCAACCCGAAGGCCTACTTGCTGGCCATCGTCGGCGCCGAGTACATCCTCAAGATGCTGCCGCGCGGCACCCACGACTTCAAGAAATTCATCCGTCCGTCCGAGCTGGGCGCCTGGAGCCGCGTTGCCGGCCTTGAAGTCAAGGACATCATCGGCCTGACCTACAACCCGCTGACCAAGCACTACAAGCTGAGCAGCGATGTGGACGTCAACTACATGATCCAGACCCTGCGCGAGGAATGAGCATGCGTTTGCGAGCAGTACTCTTCGACATGGACGGCACCCTGCTCGACACGGCGCCGGACTTCATCGCCATCTGCCAGGCCATGCTCGCCGAGCGCGGCCTGCCCGCCGTTGACGACAAATTGATCCGCGACGTGATCTCCGGCGGCGCCCGGGCCATGGTTGCGGCCACCTTTGCCATGGACCCGGACAGCGAGGGCTTCGAAGCCCTGCGCCTGGAGTTCCTCGAGCGCTACCAGCGTGATTGCGCCGTGCACAGCAAGCTGTTCGACGGCATGGCCGAACTGCTGGCCGACATCGAGAAAGGCAACCTGCTGTGGGGCGTGGTGACCAACAAGCCGGTACGTTTCGCCGAACCCATCATGCAGCGCCTGGGCCTGGCCGAGCGTTCGGCCTTGTTGATCTGCCCGGACCACGTGAAAAACAGCAAGCCCGACCCCGAACCGCTGATCCTGGCCTGCAAGACCCTGAACCTGGACCCGGCCAGCGTGCTGTTCGTCGGCGACGACCTGCGCGATATCGAGTCTGGCCGCGATGCCGGCACCCGCACGGCGGCGGTGCGCTACGGTTATATTCATCCAGAGGACAACCCGAACAACTGGGGCGCCGACGTGGTGGTGGACCACCCGCTGGAGTTGCGCAAGGTGCTCGACAGCGCCTTGTGCGGCTGCTGATCCTGTAGGCGCGGGCTTGCCCGCGATGGGGTCGTATTTGCTTTAAAGGACACAGGGAAACTTCAATGTTCGACTACACCGCCCGCCCTGACCTGCTCAAGGGCCGCGTCATCCTGGTCACCGGTGCCGGCCGCGGCATCGGTGCCGCCGCCGCCAAGGCCTATGCCGCCCTGGGCGCCACCGTGCTGCTGCTGGGCAAGACCGAAGCCAACCTGAACGAGGTCTACGACGAGATCGAAGCCGCCGGCCACCCACAGCCTGTGGTCATCCCGTTCAACCTGGAAACCGCCCTGCCCCACCAGTACGACGAACTGGCGGTGATGGTCGAGGACCAGTTCGGCCGCCTCGACGGGCTGCTCAACAATGCCTCGATCATCGGACCGCGCACGCCGCTGGAGCAGCTCTCGGGCGACAACTTCATGCGCGTGATGCACATCAACGTCGATGCCACGTTCATGCTGACCAGCACCTTGCTGCCGTTGCTGAAGCTGTCGGAAGACGCCTCGGTGGTGTTCACTTCCAGCAGCGTCGGGCGCAAGGGCCGTGCCTACTGGGGCGCCTACGGGGTTTCGAAGTTTGCTACCGAGGGCCTGATGCAGACCCTGGCAGACGAGCTGGAAGGCGTGGCACCCGTGCGCTCCAACAGCATCAACCCCGGCGCTACGCGCACGGCGATGCGGGCACAGGCCTACCCAAGCGAGAACCCGCAGAACAACCCGCTGCCGGAAGAGATCATGCCGGTGTACCTGTACCTGATGGGGCCGGACAGTACCGGGGTGAATGGGCAGGCGTTCAACGCCCAGTAAAGGTTGAGAGCGTCGGGGTCGCTTCGCGACCCCAAGCTTTTCAACCCGCAGCCAACGCCGGGCGCATCCGCCCTTGCTGGC
Organism: Pseudomonas sp. LFS044; assembly: GCF_047978245.1. NCBI lineage: Bacteria > Pseudomonadati > Pseudomonadota > Gammaproteobacteria > Pseudomonadales > Pseudomonadaceae > Pseudomonas > Pseudomonas sp. LFS044. The sequence goes on along the minus strand of NZ_JBFPFX010000021.1, from coordinate 54,381 downwards.
GCCCTTCCATCTGCATGCACCGCTCCAGGAACAGGTACATGCAGTCATAGCTCTTGCAGACCGCCCTGCGCAATTCATTGCGCAACCCTTGGGTCGGGTTCTCGCCGGCCAGGGTGCAAATGATTTCCAGCGCCTCCCACGGGTGTGAATCGTCATACTGCGCATGCATCTTCAGCCACTTCATGGCGCGCTTGCGCTGGTCTTCCGGGAAGCCCATGGCATAGGTGTCTTCAGCGCAGACCACCGCCGACCACTCACCCGTCGCCCCTTCGATGGCGTAGTTGGTGGCCGCCATGGCGATCGCCAGCGACTCGGTGGTACATACCCGCCAGCACCAGTCGTTGAGGCCATTGAGCTCTGCCGGTACTTCCTGGGACTGCAGCTCGTGCAAGTGGATGCCATGCGCATGGCACCAGTGCACCCAATAGTCGGCATGGTTGAGTTCGACGCGGATATTGCGCATCAGCCAGCGCCGCGCCATGTCTTCGCCGGGGTGGCGGGCAAAGCGGGTTTTGGTCAGGTTGTGCGCCATGTACAGCGAGAACTGCTCGACCACCGGCCAGCCGCCGATCAGGTACTGGCGAATGGTCGCCTGGCGCAGCTGGCCGTCGCGCAAGCGCTGGTAGAACTCATGCTCGACGACGCGTCGCTTGCTCTCGCGACAATCCTCGATCAGCTGCTGGGCCCATTGGGGGTAACTGGCGGGGTCCATCAGTGGCCCGATACGAACGAATGCATCAATCACGTTTCAGCTCCTTGATCCTTGTGATTTTGCCGACGCTTGTTCAGCGAAAGGTTCCAGGCGCCCGATGCAGCAGGGGCCGTGCAGCAATCCGTTGGCGCTGCAGACTGTCGCAGGTGAAGACCTGCGGTCTTTCGATCAGATAGCCCTGGGCGTAGTCCACGCCGATCTCCTGCAAGGCCTGCTCGATCAACGGTGTTTCGACAAACTCGGCAATGGTCCGCTTACCCATTACGTGGCCGATGTGGTTGATCACCTCGACCATGGCCCGGTTGACCGGATCATCCAGCATATCTTTGACAAAACTTCCGTCGATCTTCAAGAAGTCGACGGGTAAATGTTTCAAATAAGCGAATGACGACATTCCGGCACAAAAGTCATCCAGCGAGAACCTGCAGCCCAGCCCTTTCAATTCGTTGATGAATCTGATGGCGCTGCCGAGGTTGGCAATGGCACTGGTTTCGGTGATCTCGAAGCAGATCAGCCGCGGCGGGATGGAATATTCGACGAACAGTCGCTGCAGGTAGTCGAGAAACTTGTCGTCACCGATGCTCGACCCCGACAAGTTGATCGCGCACATCGACAACGGCCCCTCGCGCTGCTCGTCCAGGCACTGGCGAATGACCTGGAACACATTGCGCACCACCCAGCGGTCAATCGCGGTCATCAGACCGTAGCGCTCGGCTGCCGGGATGAAGCTGTCGGGCAAGATGGTGCGGCCGCTTTCATCGTGCAGGCGCAACAGAATCTCGATGTGGCCCTGCCCTTCGATGGCGGTAAGCGGGGCGATTTCCTGGGCATACAGGCAAAAGCGGTTTTCTTCCAGGGCCACATGCAAGCGCTGGATCCAGGCCATTTCGCCGAAACGCATCGACAGCTCGCTGTCGTCGGCGTGGTACACCTGGACACGGTTGCGGCCCTTTTCCTTGGCCATGTAGCACGCCATATCGGCCGCGCGCAGGGACGCTTCCAACGTCGAGGGCGCCTGCGCCATGTTCACCAGCCCGATGCTGACGGTGGTCACGAACGGCCGGCCCTTCCATACGAAATGCAGGCTCTGCACGGCCTGGCGCAAGCTTTCGGCAATGCGTTCGGCCTGCTCGGGCGGGCAGTTCTCCAGCAGCACGCCGAACTCGTCGCCACCCAGGCGCGCCAAGGTATCCCCCTCGCGCAGCCCGGATTGCAGCACGGCGCAGATATGCCGCAGCAGCTCGTCGCCAGCGGCATGGCCGCAGGTGTCGTTGACCAGCTTGAACTGGTCGAGGTCGAGGAACATCAACGCATGACGCCCGGCCTGACGGGCCAGGGCGTTGAGCGCCTGCTCCAGGCGGTACTCGAATTCGCGGCGGTTGGCCAGGCCGGTGAGGGCGTCGTGGGTGGCCTGCCAGGACAGGTTGGCGATGTACTGACGCTCCTGGGTCATGTCGTGAAGCACCAGGACAATGCCCGCCATTTGCCCGTCGTTGATGATGGGAGAGCCCACCAGGTTGATCGACATCGTGCTGCCATCCAGGCGCTGGATCAGCCGCGCGTGTTCGGCCCCGCCCTTGAGGCTACCGCTGAGCACCTGCTCGAGCAGGCTGCCGCTTTCGTTCTCGGCCTGCTCGTCCACCAGGCTGAACAGCGCCGTGAGCGGCAGGCCCTGGGCCTGCCCGGCCTGCCAGTGGGTGAGTTGTTCGGCCGCCGGGTTCATGTAGCCGATACAGCCATCGACATCGGTGGTGATTACCGCGTCGCCGATCGCCTGCAGGGTAATCTGCGCGCGCTCTTTCTCTTCCTGCAGGGCACTGGCGAACGCCTGGCGCTGCGCCAGCAGCTTGCTCGAACGGCGCCAGGCGATGGTGATGAGGAACAGCGCTGTCAGCAGGTTGGTGATCAACAACACCCGCAAGAGCATCCTCGAGCCCTCGCCCAAGGCATCGCTGAAGGCCTTGGCCGCCGGCGTCACGCCCTCGTTGATGGCAACGATGCGCGCCCGCCAATCGCTGACCTGGCGGGGGCTGGCCTGGCCCTTGGCAAAGCCCTCGCGCATGTCATTGGCCAGCACATCCAGCTGGCCGAGGTAGTCATCACCGATGTTCCAGTAGGCAATCGCCGTCTGCATGTAGCTGATCTGGCTGAAGTTGCGATAGAACCAGATGATGCGGTCGACGTCGTCTGGGTGGTTGCCACCTTGCAGCACGGCCTGGCGCGCGGCCTCGAGGTCCGGATCGGGCTGGTCGAGCACCTCGCGCAACTGGTGGTCGCCCTGGGGCACGCTGATGACCTGGCGATAGCGCTGGTAGGCACTTTCGTCGCCGCTGTCGGCATACAGGTTGAGGTAATAGATGGCGTCTTTCTGGGCCTTGGACCACAGACTTTCGCCCGCGACATAAGCCCGCACGGCCGACAGCGCATAAAGGCTGAGACTGCCCAACAGGACCTGGAAGACTACAACGGCGATGAAGGGCCAGATGATACCCAGCAACCTTGGCGCCTCTAGCGTGCGATTTCCCTTCATGAAGTCCCTGTCACAGAGCAGATAAGGCTCGAATCAACCCAGACAAGCACAGCGTAGGCCATCTGCCATCTATGTGGAGGGGTTTTTTATAACACCGATCTGGATGCTGGGTTGCCTGCACTGGCCTATCGCCGGCAAGCCGGCTCCCACGGGTATGGCGCAGTGCTCAAAGGCAGCGCTGTACCTGTGGGAGCCGGCTTGCCGGCGATGGGGCCAGCCGGAACAACTGGGTCAGGTCTGCTGCAAATGCCCATACAGCTTGGCATACAGCCCACCGTCGGCAATCAGCTGCTGGTGGTCGCCGTCCTCGGCCACATGCCCGCCATCGAATACCAGCACCCGGTCAGCCTGCTTCACCGCCGACAGGCGGTGGGCGATGATCAGCGTGGTGCGGCCATTGAGGAAGCGCGCCAAGGCCTTGTGCAGGTTGTACTCGGTCGCGGCATCCAGTGCCGAGGTGGCCTCGTCGAGGATCACCACCTTCGGCTCGGCCAGGACCATACGGGCAATCGCCAGGCGTTGGCGCTGGCCGCCCGACAAGCGCACACCCGAACGCCCCACTACGCTGTCCAGCCCCTGCGGCAAGGCGGCAATGGTGGCATCCAGCTGGGCGATGCGCAGCGCCTGCCAGCAGGCTTCGTCGGTGCAGTCGCGGCCCATGGTGAGGTTGGCGCGCACCGTGTCGTTGAACAGCGAAGGGTGCTGCAGCACAACCGCGACGTTCTCGCGCAGAGTTTCCAGGCCGATTTCCTGAAGGCTGGCACCGCCGAAACGGATGGTCCCGGCCTGGGCACTGTAGAGGCCCAACAACAACTGCACCAAGGTGCTTTTACCGCCGCCGCTGGCGCCGACGATGGCGACCTTCTCGCCAGGGGCGATGGACAAGTCAAGCTGGTCCAGCACCGGCTCGTCGGCGTAGGCGAAGCGCAGGTCGCGCACCTCGATGCCCACCGTTTCACGGCCGGCGAACGGGTCGCTGGCTGCCGGGTATTGCGGTTCGTCATCACGCGCCAGCAGCTCGTTCAGCCGGCTCAGCGCACCACCCGCAGCGTAATAGGCGTACTGCAGATTCAGCAGCTGTTCGACCGGGCCGATCATGAACCACAGGTAACTGAACACGGCGAGCATCTGCCCGATCGACAAATCGGAGAACAGCACCGTGAGCATGGCGGCAGCGCGAAAGATATCGATACCGAACTGGAACAACAGGCCACTGGCGCGGCCACTGGCGTCGCTTTTCCACTGCGAATCCACGGCGTAATCGCGTACTTCCCGGGCACGCACGCCAAGGCGGCCGAGGAAATACCCCTGGCGGTTGCCAGCGCGGATCTCCTGGATGGCATCGAGGGTTTCCGCCAGCGCCTGGGTGAACCGCGAGGTGCTGTCGTTCTCGAGCTTTTTCAGGTGTTTGACGCGCTTACCCAACTGCACGGTGAAGTAGATCACCAGCGGGTTGAATAGCAAGATCAGCATGGCCAGCTGCCAGTGCATCCAGATCAGGATGGCCGCCGTGCCGGTCAGGGTCAGCATGGCCACCAGGAAGCGGCTGAGGGTTTCGCCGACAAACTTGTCGAGGGTGTCCAGGTCGGTGACCAGGTGCGTGGTCACCGTGCCGCTGCCGAGGCTTTCGTATTCCTTGAGCGAGATGCGCTTGAGGCGCTCGATCAGGCGTATGCGCAGGCGGTAGACGATGTCCTTGGCAAGGCCTGCGAAGAGCCTGGCCTGGACCACGTTGAACGCCAACGCGAACAGGCGCAGGCACAGCGTGACCACCAGCATCAGGCCGATGTAACCGGCCGCCACCTGCCAGCCGTCGGGGAGCAGGTGGTTCATGAATTTCAGGGCAGCATCACCGTTGCCGAGCAACACTTCGTCGACCAACAAGGGCAGCAGCAACGGGATCGGCACGCTGCAGCAGGCGGCAAGCACGGCGATCAGGTTGGCAGTCCAGAGGTTTTTCTTGTGGTGCAGCGCCAGGCGGCGGATTTCTGCCCAGCTCAGGCGATCAGGCACAGCAGCGGGCTTCCCTGGCACAGGGTCGGGCGACCCTGGCACATCAAGCACAGGCGGCCTGCTGCAGCCAGCGGCCAAGCAAGGGTTGCAGGCTGCCAAGCGGCTGGTAGCCATTGGTCAACAGCGCCAGTTGGCCGTTGCGCTCGGCCAGCAGGGTCGGGAAGCCGGCGATGCCCAGGCCCTGCACCCAGTTGAAATCGGCGGCGGTGGCGGCGCGGGTATCGGCGCGGGTCAGGGCTTCGGCGAAGGCTGCGCGATCGAAGCCGGCCTGCTCGGCCAGCTCGACCAGCCGGGGCGCGGTGGTAACGTCCAAGCCCTGCTCGTAGAACGCACCCTGGATCAGCTTGAGCAGCGGCCAGACGCGCTCGGCGTCCAGCTCGCGAGCGGCTACCAGGGTACGGCAGGCGGGCTCGGTGTCGTAGACGAAACCATCGGGCATGGCCCCTTCGAAGCGGAACGGCTGGCCGGTGGCCTCGGCCACGGCCTGCCAATGATCGAGGATGTACTTGCGGGTTGAGGCATCCAGCGCGGTGCCACCGCTGCGCAGGCCACCGGGCACCAGCTGGGTGGCCACGCCCGCTTCACGCGCCTGGGCGATCAGGGCCTCGGCCACCGGTGCGAAACCCCAGCACCAGGAGCACATCGGGTCCATCACATAAAGCAGGCGTGCAGTCATGCATCAGGCCTCGGCTTTGTAGTTGTAACCGATCGGATGCGGCAGGTTGCGGGCCTTGGCCAGCTCGATCTGCTTCTGCCGGTCGATGGCGCTGCGCCGGGTCTTCTCGCTCAGGCTGTCCCAGCAGTGCGGGCAGCTCACGCCTGGCGAATAGTGTTCGGACGCGCGTTCCTCTGCATTGATCGGGTGGCGGCAGGCGTGGCACTGGTCGTACTCGCCCTCGCTCAGGTCATGGCGCACCGTGACGCGGTTGTCGAAGACGAAGCAGTCGCCGTCCCACAGGCTTTGTTCCTGAGGCACTTCCTCGAAGTATTTCAGGATGCCACCCTTAAGATGATAGACCTCCTCGAAGCCTTCACCGAGCATGTAGCTGGAAGCTTTTTCACAACGGATGCCGCCGGTGCAGAACATGGCGACCTTCTTGTGCTTGCTCGGGTCGAAGTTGGCCTTGATGTACTCGGGGAACTCGCGGAAGGTCTCGGTCTTGGGGTCGATGGCGCCCTTGAAGGTGCCGATGGCCACTTCGTAGTCATTGCGGGTGTCGATCAGCAGCACTTGCGGGTCGCTGATCAGGGCGTTCCAGTCCTTGGGCTCGACGTAGGTGCCGACTGCCTGGTTCGGGTCCACGCCTGCGACGCCGAGGGTGACGATCTCTTTCTTCAGCTTGACCTTGGTGCGGTAGAACGGCTGCTCGTCGCAGTAGGATTCCTTGTGGTCGATATCGACCAGGCGCGGGTCGTTGCGCAGCCAGGCGAGCAGGCCGTCGATGCCTTCGCGGGTGGCCGAGACCGTGCCGTTTATACCTTCGTTGGCCAGCAGCAAGGTGCCTTTGACGCCGTTGTCGGCCATGGCCTTGAGCAGCGGCTCACGCAGCGCGACGTAATCTTCCAGGGTGACGAACTTGTACAGCGCCGCCACGACGATGGGTTGGGACATTCAGGTGGATCTCCAGGTGGGTGCCCTCGTAAGGGGCGGACCGGGGTGGACATGAAACAGGGGGCTGCTGTGCAGCCCATCGCCGGCAAGCCAGCTCCTGCAGGGCCAGCACAACCTTTGAGGAATGCGCTGTACCTGTGGGAGCCGGGCTTGCCGGCGATGGGCCGCGCGGCGGCCCCCTTGGGATGTTGCGGATTGTACCAGAATGACGGAAAGGATTCAGTGCTTGCCGCCACCTGCACACACCGGTGAAGCCGGTGCAGCGCCTACCGTGGCCCATTCCTCGGCCGTGTAGGTGTGAATCGCCAGGGCGTGGATTTCGCCCATCAGCTCACCCATGGTGGCGTAGACCTTCTGGTGGCGCTTGACGCTGTTGAGCCCGGCAAACTGCTCGCTGACGATCACTGCCTTGTAGTGGGTTTCCTGGCCACGGCTGTGCATGTGGCTTTCGTTGAGCACTTCAAGGTGTTGCGGCGCCAGCGCGGCCAGCTGCTGCTCGATGCGTTGCTGCATGGTCATCGGGTATTACTCACTTCTTCGCCGGGGCAGCGGCCTTGCCGGCGTTGGGGTCAAGTTCCTTGGTCATGTCCTCGAGCAGCTTGTTGACCACCGGCACCGCAGGCTCCAGGCTCTGCTGGGTCAGCTGGGCCGACTGCTGGGTAACCTTGGGCATCTCGGTGAGGACTTTCTTGCCCAGCGGCGACTCGTAGAACTTGACCAGGTCCTTGAGCTCCTGCTCGGTGAAGGTCTGGGTATACAGGTCGACCATCTTCGGCTTCAGCTTGTTCCAGCCAATGGCGCTGTCCAGCGCGGCGTTGGCCTTGGCCTGGTAGCTCTGCAGAACAGGCTGCTTGGCGGCCGGGGCCTTGGTCTGGGCAAAGCGCTGGGCGAACATCTGTTGGACCTGCATGTACACCGGGGTGCCCAGTTTGTCGGCGTGGGCCAGGGTCAGGAATTTCTCGGCGGCAGCGTTGTGGCTGGCGGTGGCAGCGAGTACCTGGCCGCTGGCACAGGCCAGGGCAACGGCAGCACAGAGGACACGGAGACGGGTCATTGCATTTCCTTCAAGAGGGGGAGGCGGTACCTCAGAGTAGAGCATTCTGCTCCTGCGAAGGTGCAGCGCTCAAGTGGCACGACGAGCGAATGAACCGCTCGTTCGCATGAGGGCCTAAACTGCTGATTCTGACTGACAAAGGAGTGAATGCAGCATGAGCCGTATCGAGACAGACAGCCTGGGCGCAGTCGAAGTTCCTGAAAACGCCTACTGGGGCGCGCAGACCCAGCGCTCGCTGATCAACTTTGCCATTGGCAAGGAACGCATGCCGCTCGCGGTGCTGCACGCCCTGGCTTTGATCAAGAAAGCCGCTGCACGCGTCAACGACCGCAATGGCGACCTGCCGGCGGACATCGCCCGGCTGATCGAGCAGGCCGCCGACGAAGTGCTCGACGGCGAGCACAACGACCAGTTCCCGCTCGTCGTCTGGCAGACCGGCAGCGGCACCCAGAGCAACATGAACGTCAATGAAGTGATCGCCGGGCGCGCCAACGAACTGGCCGGCCAGGGCCGCGGCGGCAAGGCGCCGGTGCACCCCAACGACCACGTCAACCGCTCGCAGAGCTCCAACGACTGCTTCCCCACCGCCATGCACATCGCGGCTGCGCAGGCGGTGCATGACCAACTGCTGCCAGCAATCGCCGAGCTGTCGTCGGGGCTGGCCGAGCTGTCGGCGCGCCACCACCAACTGGTCAAGACCGGCCGCACGCACATGATGGATGCCACACCCATCACGTTCGGCCAGGAGGTGTCGGCCTTCGTCGCCCAGCTGGACTACGCCACGCGCGCCATCCGCGCCACCTTGCCGGCCGTGTGCGAGCTGGCCCAGGGCGGCACTGCCGTGGGCACTGGGCTGAATGCCCCGCAGGGTTTCGCCGAAGCCATCGCTGCCGAGCTCGCCGCCCTCTCCGGCCTGCCGTTCGTCACAGCGCCCAACAAGTTCGCCGCCCTCGCCGGCCATGAGCCGCTGACCAGCCTGGCGGGCGCGCTCAAGACCTTGGCGGTGGCGTTGATGAAAATTGCCAACGACCTGCGCTTGCTGGGCTCCGGGCCGCGCGCAGGGCTGGCCGAAGTGCGCCTGCCGGCCAACGAGCCGGGCAGCTCGATCATGCCGGGCAAGGTCAACCCGACCCAGTGCGAAGCGCTGTCGATGCTGGCCTGCCAGGTGCTGGGCAATGACGCGGCAATCGGCTTTGCCGCAAGCCAGGGGCACTTGCAGTTGAACGTGTTCAAGCCGGTGATCATTCATAACCTGTTGCAGTCCATCGAACTGCTGGCTGATGGCTGCCGCAACTTCCAGCAGCACTGCGTGGCGGGGATCGAGCCGGATGCCGAGCAGATGGCGGCGCACCTGGAGCGCGGGCTGATGCTGGTGACGGCGTTGAACCCGCATATCGGCTATGACAAGGCAGCGGAGATTGCCAAGAAGGCGTACAGCGAGGGCAAGACGCTGCGCGAGGCTGCGCTGGAATTGAAGTACCTGACCAACGAGCAGTTCGATGAGTGGGTAAGGCCGGAGAACATGCTGGCGCCGGGTGGCAAGGGCTGATTGATCGGCTGGTACTCAAGGCCCTATCGCCGGCACGCCGGCACCCCCGGGGTGATCCTGTGGGAGCCGGCTTGCCGGCGATTAGGGCCGGAACAGGTTATCAACCCAGCTGCGCCAAGCGCGCCCTCCTCGCTCGCCACCCAGCCACCAGCGATGGCCCCAGGGCCACCAGCGACGAGCCCAGCACCACCGTCACCGCGCCGACATAGCCCAAGGCATTGATGTCCTCGGCCTGCACGTAGTCCGGCCACAGCCAGGCCGCAATCGCCACCGCAACGAAGGTCACCAGCGGCGTCAGCGCCAGCGTGGCACTCACCCGCGAGGCCTCCCAATGCGCCAGTGCCTCGGCAAACGCCCCATAGGCCACCAGCGTGTTCAGGCAGCAGGCCAGCAGCAACCAGCCTTGCAACGGGGTCAACTGCAGCGCTTCCAGCGGGTGCACCCACGGCGTCAGCAGCGCCGCGCAACACAGGTAGATCACCATCATCACTTGCTGCGAATGCCACACCGTCAGCAGCTGCTTCTGGCTCAAGGCATAGAACACCCAGATGCTGGTGGCCAGCAGGATGGTCAGCACCCCGGTGGTGTAAGCGCCCAACGAGGTGAGCAGCTCTTCCAGGCGCTGGTTGAAGAACAGGCCGAAACCGCCCAGTAGCACCACCAGCCCCAGGCCTTGGCCCAGGCTGAAGCGCTCCTTGAACACAAAGACGCTCGCCACCAGCAACAGCACCGGGCCCAACTGCACCACCAATTGGGCTGTGCCGGGGCTGAGCAGGTTGAGGCCGACCAGGTAGAGCACGTAGTTGCCCATCAGCCCGCAGACGGCTACGGCCACCAGACCTTTGCCCTTGCTGCCCAGCCTGGCGAACGACGGCAACTGTCGCTTGGCCGCCAACCAGGCGAACAGCAGGCTGCCAGATACCAGCAGGCGGTACCAGGTGACGGTAACCGGGTCGACCACCTGCAACACCTGCTTGAGCTTGATCGGCAGGATGCCCCAGAGCAGCGCTGTGAGCAGCGCCAGCAGCAGGCCGTGGACCCAGCGCCCGGAAGTGATGTGCATAAAATCCTCGATCGTGCCCGTGGTGGGGGAGCCTGGATTCTACGGGCTTGCTGCCTGCCACCGGCGGAAAAACCAGGGAAAAGAATTCATCAGGTCATTCCGCAGGGGCATGGCTCACTTCTTGTGCTTGGCAAATGCCGCCTCGAGCGCTTCATTGATGGTGCGCAGCACCTTCACCCGCGCCCAGCGCTTGTCGTTGGCCTCCACCAGCGTCCAGGGCGCGATTTCGGTGCTGGTACGGTCGACCATGTCGCCCACCGCATCGACATACTGGTCCCATTTATCGCGGTTGCGCCAGTCGTCCTCGGTGATCTTGTAGCGCTTGAACGGGATCTGCTCGCGCTCCTCGAAACGCTCAAGCTGGGTCTGTTGGTCGATGGCCAGCCAGAACTTGACGACCACCACGCCGGCGTTTACCAGCTGCTCCTCGAAATCGTTGATTTCCCCATAAGCGCGCATCCAGTCGGCCGGGCTGCAAAAGCCCTCGACGCGCTCCACCAGCACACGGCCGTACCAGGAGCGGTCGAAGATGGTGAACTTGCCGCGCGCCGGGATGTGCCGCCAGAACCGCCACAGGTAGGGCTGCGCACGCTCTTCTTCAGTGGGCGCGGCAATCGGCACGATGCGGTACTGGCGGGGGTCGAGCGCAGCGGCGACGCGGCGGATCGCCCCACCCTTGCCCGCTGCATCGTTACCCTCGAAGGCCGCCACCAGGGCATGCCGGCGCATGTGTTTGTGGCGCAGCAGGCCGGCCAGGCGCGCCTGCTCGGTCACCAGTTGCTCCTGGTAGTCGTGCTTGTCCAGGCGCAGGGTCATGTCCAGCGCGCCCAGCAGGCTGCGCTGGTCGATGCTGCGCCCCAAGGGCGCGATGTTGCCCTGGTGCTTGCCCTTGGGGTTCACGGCCAGCGCGGCCTGCAGGCTTTCGAGCAGGATGCGGCCCACGGCCAGGCTGCGGTAGTGCGGGTCGGCACCTTCGACGATGTGCCACGGCGCATAGTCGCGGCTGGTGCGGCGCAACACGCGCTCGCCAAACCGCACGAAACGGTCGTAGGTTTCCGACTGCTGCCAGTCCAGCGGGCTGATGCGCCAGCTGTGCAGCGGGTCGTCCTTGAGCGCCTTGAGCCGCGCTTTCATCTGCTTCTTGGACAGGTGGAACCAGAACTTGATGACCAGCGCGCCCTCATCGCACAGCATCTGCTCCAGGCGTTCGGCACCGGCAATGGCCTGGTCGAGTACGGCGTCCTTGAACAACCCGTGCACCCGGCCCTGCAGCATCTGGCTGTACCAGTTGCCGAAAAACACCCCCATCCGCCCCTTCGGCGGCAGCGCCCGCCAGTAGCGCCAGGCCGGTGGCCGGGCCAGCTCTTCGTCGGTCTGCTGGTCGAAGGTGAGCACGTCGATCATGCGCGGGTCCATCCACTCGTTGAGCAGCTTGACCGTCTCGCCCTTGCCGGCACCTTCGATGCCATTGATCAGCACGATCACCGGGAAGCGCGACTGTTGCTTGAGTTCGTACTGGGCTTCGAGCAATGCCTCGCGAAGGGCGGGCTCTTCTGCCTCGTAGGTTTCCTTGTCGATGCTGTGACCGATTTCGGCGGATTCGAACATGCACTGGCTCCTTCAATGGATAAGCAAGACTAGCGGATTTGTGATCGGCCTGTAGCCCTGCGCAAAACCTGCAGATGACATAAAATCGCTCATCCGCTGCAACCGAGCCAACCATGTCCACCCTCCTCCAGCATGCCCAGATCGACTGGGACGACCAGGGCCGCCCACATTCGCGGCAGTACGACGACGTGTACTTCGCCGTCAACGAAGGCATCGAAGAAACCAAACATGTCTTCCTCGGCCAAACCCGCCTGGCCGAGCGTTTCACTGCCCTGCCCCCGCACGCTTGTCTGGTCATAGGCGAAACCGGTTTTGGGACCGGCATGAATTTTTTCTGTGCCTGGCAATTGTTCGACGCCCACGCCCACGCCGACGCCCGGCTGCATTTTGTCAGCGTCGAAAAATACCCGCTCGGCTACGACGACATGGCCAAGGCGGTACGCCTGTGGCCAGAGCTGGCCGCCTATACCGAGCCACTGCTGGCGCAGTACGTGGCGGTGCACCCAGGGTTCCAGCAGTTCACGTTCGCCAACGGGCGCGTCACCTTGACCCTGTTGATTGGCGATGCGCTGGAACAGTTGCCGCAGCTCGATGCGCCCATCGACGTGTGGTTTCTCGATGGCTTCGCCCCGGCCAAGAACCCCGACATGTGGACCCCCGAGCTGTTCGCGCAACTGGCACGGCTGTCGCATTCAGGCACCGTGCTGGGCACCTTCACCACCACCGGCTGGGTGCGACGCAGCCTGGTCGAGGCCGGCTTCGCCATGAAAAAGGTGCCGGGGATCGGCAAGAAATGGGAGGTGATGAGCGGCATGTACACCGGGCCGACATCCTCGCATCAATACCTGCCTTGGTATGACCGCCCGCGCGGTGACCAAGGCCCACGCCAGGCCCTGGTGATCGGTGCCGGGCTGGCCGGCAGTTGCACCGCCGCCAGCCTGGCTCGACGCGGCTGGCAGGTGACCGTGCTGGAGCGCCACGACGCACCTGCATGCGAAGCCTCCGGCAACCCTCAGGGCGTGCTGTACCTCAAGCTGTCCGCACATGGTACGGCCTTGTCGCAAATGATCCTGTCTGGGTTCGGCTACACCCGACGCCAACTGCAGCAGTTGCAGCGCGGGCAGGACTGGGACGACTGCGGCGTGCTGCAACTGGCCTTCGATAGCAAAGAGGCCGAGCGCCAGGGCAAGCTCGCCGCGGCCTTCGACAGCGGCTTGCTGCGCGCCCTGGGGCGCGAGGAAGCCGAAGCGATTGCCGGGATCGCGCTGCCTGCGGGCGGGCTGTTTTACCCGGAAGGCGGCTGGGTGCACCCGCCGGCGTTGTGCCAGGCGCAACTGAAGCACCCGAACATTCGCCTGCTGGCTCACCAGGAGGTGCTCGAACTGCGCAAGGCCGATGGCCTGTGGCAGGCCTGGGGTGGCGAGCGGCTGTTGGCCAGCGCCCCGCTGGTGGTGCTGGCGGGGGCGGCCGATGTGAAGCGCTTCGAAGCCTGTGCGCAACTGCCGCTCAAGCGCATACGCGGGCAGATCACCCGCCTGCCGGCGACCGAGGGCAGCCGGGCGCTGGGGACCGTGGTGTGCGCCGAGGGCTACGTGGCGCCGCCGCGGGGTGACGAACACACGCTGGGCGCCAGCTTCGACTTCCACAGCGACGACCTGGCGCCGACCGTGGCCGAGCACCAGGGCAACCTGGCGCTGCTGGACGAAATCTCCACAGACCTGGCTCAGCGCCTGGGTGCTGCAGCGCTCGACCCTGAGCAGTTGCAAGGTCGCGCGGCGTTTCGTTGCACCAGCCCGGATTATCTGCCGATTGTCGGCCCGGTTGCCGACCCCGCCGCCTTTGCCGAGGCCTACGCCGCGCTGGGCAAGGACGCGCGCCAGGTGCCCGACGTGCCCTGCCCTTGGTTGGCAGGGTTGTATGTGAACAGCGGGCATGGCTCGCGAGGGTTGATCACGGCGCCGATTGCCGGTGAATTGATTGCAGCCTGGGCCAGCGGTGAGCCGCTGCCGCTGCCTCGGGCGGTGGCTGAGGCGTGTCATCCGAATCGGTTTGGGTTGCGCAGGTTGATTCGGGGCAAGTGATGGATTCGGGTCTGGGGAATGGCATGGTGGGGTTAGGGGGTGATGCCTGGTGCAGGTCGGGAGGTATCTAGGGCTCTTGAGATCGAGCGCCGCCCGCGCGGCGCATCGCGGGCAAGCCCGCTCCTACATTTGTTGCAACGCGCCGTTCCAGCCAGGCCATGGTTGTTCGCCTTGGTGCATGGCTGAAGACAGGTGGGGCGCCGGCAGCACTAATGGAAAGATCGCGTCGTGCCAACAAGGCTGACAACTATGGCCTCACAGGCCATGGCACGTTGCAACAAATGTAGGAGCGGGCTTGCCCGCGATGCGCCGCGCGGGCGGCGCTCGATCTCAAACGCGCTAAAGATCCCAAGACGAGCACGTCGCGAGGACGGCGCTTACCCCCATAAAACCCCCAAGCCAGCCCCCAAACCGCCCCCATATAACAGATTGATCTAAAACTCTCATAAATCGCTCAGGTCAGTTCCTTACAGGTGCCCTAATCCGGGGCACTGATTCCCCAACGGAAAAACCGGTAAGGACCTATGTGCGGATTAGCTGGAGAGTTGCGTTTCACCCCCATCGACCAAGCCCCTCGCCCGGCGGACCTCGCCGCGGTAGAGCGCATGACCCATCACCTGGCGCCTCGCGGCCCCGACGCCTGGGGCTTCCATAGCCTGGGCCCGATCGCCCTCGGCCACCGCCGGCTGAAAATCATGGACCTGTCCGACGGTTCGGCACAGCCCATGGTCGATAACACCCTGGGCCTGTCGCTGGCCTTCAACGGGGCCATCTACAACTTCCCCGAACTGCGCCAGGAGCTGCAGGACCTGGGTTACACCTTCTGGTCCGACGGCGACACCGAGGTGTTGCTCAAGGGCTACCACGCCTGGGGCGCAGCCTTGCTGCCCAAGCTCAACGGCATGTTCGCCCTGGCCATCTGGGAGCGCGACAACCAGCGCCTGTTCCTGGCCCGCGACCGCCTCGGCGTCAAGCCGCTGTACCTGTCGCGCAACGGCGAGCGCCTGCGCTTTGCCTCGACGCTGCCAGCGCTGCTCAAAGGCGGCGACATCGACCCGATGATCGACCCGGTTGCGCTCAACCACTACCTCAACTTCCACGCCGTGGTGCCCGCACCACGCACCTTGCTGGCCAACGTGCAGAAGCTCGAGCCCGGCACCTGGATGCGGGTCGACCGCCACGGTGAAGTGGAGCGCCAGACCTGGTGGCAGCTGCAGTACGGCCCTAACCCGGACGAGCGCGAACTCGACCTGGAAGGCTGGACCACCCGTGTGCTCGATGCCACCCGTGATGCGGTGGCCATCCGCCAACGGGCTGCCGTAGATGTGGGCGTGCTGCTGTCGGGCGGTGTCGACTCCAGCCTGTTGGTCGGCCTGTTGCGCGACGTGGGCGTGGAGGACCTGTCGACCTTCTCCATCGGCTTCGAGGATGCCGGTGGCGAACGTGGCGACGAATTCCAGTATTCCGACCTGATCGCCAAGCACTACGGCACCCGCCACCACCAGTTGCGCATCGACGAGCGTGAAATCATCGAGCAGCTGCCGGCCGCGTTCCGCGCCATGAGCGAACCGATGGTCAGCCACGACTGCATTGCCTTCTACCTGCTGTCGCGGGAAGTGGCCAAGCATTGCAAGGGTGTGCAGAGCGGCCAGGGCGCCGACGAGCTGTTTGCCGGCTACCACTGGTACCCGCAGGTGGACGGCGCAGAGGATGCCTTTGGCGCCTATCGCGATGCCTTCTTCGACCGCAGCCATGCGGAGTACCGCGATACGGTGCAGGCCCCGTGGCTGCTGGAGACCGACGCGGCCGGCGATTTCGTGCGCGAACACTTCGCCCGCCCCGGCGCCGCCGATGCGGTGGACAAGGCGCTGCGCCTGGACAGCACGGTGATGCTGGTGGACGACCCGGTCAAACGCGTCGACAACATGACCATGGCCTGGGGCCTGGAGGCGCGTACGCCGTTCCTCGATTACCGCCTGGTGGAACTGTCGGCGCGGATCCCGGCGCGTTTCAAGTTGCCGGACGGCGGCAAGCAGGTGCTCAAGCAGGCCGCGCGCCGCGTGATCCCCCACGAAGTGATCGACCGCAAGAAAGGTTACTTCCCGGTGCCCGGCCTCAAACACCTGCAAGGCGCCACCCTGGACTGGGTACGCGAGTTGCTGACCGACCCTAGCCAGGACCGCGGCCTGTTCAACCCTGCCATGGTCGACCGCCTGCTGAGCAACCCGCATGGCCAGCTGACCCCACTGCGCGGCTCCAAGCTGTGGCAGCTGGCGGCGCTGAACCTGTGGCTCAGCGAACAAGGAATCTGACCCATGAAGCCCCATGAAACCGCTTACGGCCAGCGCCTGCTGCGCGGCCAGACGCCGTCCTACGAGCGCCTGCAGGCGCGCCTGGCCGGCGATGGCAGCGAGCCCCACGACCAGCCGCGCGCCCTGCACTGCGGCTGGGGCCGGCTGTTGATCGGCCACACCTATCCGGACCCCGCGACCCTGGCCGAGGCGCTGCAGGAGGAGCGCCCCGGTGAGCGTGACATCGCCCTGTATGTGGCGGCGCCGCAACAGCTGCTGGCGCAGGCACCGCAACAGTTGTTCCTCGACCCCTCCGACACCTTGCGCCTGTGGTTCTCCGACTACCGCCAGGCGCAGCGGGTGTTCCGCGGCTTTCGCATCCGCCGGGCGCAGAGCGACGCCGACTGGCAGGCGATCAACAGCCTTTACCAGGCGCGCGGCATGCTGCCGGTGCAACCCGAACTGCTGACCCCACGCCACCTGGGCGGGCCGGTGTACTGGCTGGCCGAGGACGAAGACACCCATGCGGTGATCGGCAGTGTCATGGGCCTGAACCACAGCAAGGCGTTTGACGACCCCGAACACGGCAGCAGCCTGTGGTGCCTGGCCGTCGACCCGCACTGCACCCGCCCCGGTGTGGGCGAGGTGCTGGTGCGCCACCTGATCGAGCACTTCATGAGCCGCGGGCTTGCCTACCTGGACCTGTCGGTGCTGCATGACAACCGCCAGGCCAAGCGGCTTTATGAAAAGCTGGGTTTCCGCAACCTGCCGACCTTCGCGGTCAAGCGCAAGAACGGCATCAACCAGCAACTGTTCCTCGGCCCCGGCCCGGAAGCCGGGCTCAACCCGTATGCGCGGATCATCGTCGATGAGGCGTATCGCCGTGGCATCGAAGTGCAGGTGGACGATGCCAGCGCCGGGCTGTTCACCCTCAGCCTTGGCGGGCGTCGGGTACGCTGCCGCGAATCACTCAGCGACCTGACCAGTGCGGTCAGCATGACCCTCTGCCAGGACAAGCGCCTTACCCAGCAGGCCCTGCACAACGCCGGCCTGCAGGTACCGATGCAGCAGCTGGCAGGCAACGCTGACGACAACCTGGCGTTTCTCGATGAGCACGGCGCCGTGGTGGTCAAGCCGGTGGATGGCGAGCAGGGCCAAGGGGTGGCGGTCAACCTGAGGACTTACGATGAAGTCAGCCAGGCCATCGAGCACGCCCGGCGTTTCGACAGCCGCGTGCTGCTGGAAAGCTTCCACCCCGGGCAAGACCTGCGCATCCTGGTAATCGGCCATGAAGTGGTGGCCGCGGCCATCCGCCACCCGGCGCAGGTGATCGGTGACGGCAAGCACAGCGTCAAGGCGCTGATCGAAGCCCAGAGCCGTCGTCGTCAGGCCGCGACCGGTGGCGAAAGCCGCATTCCGATGGATGACGAGACCGAACGCACCCTGCGCGATGCCGGCCTCGACTACACCAGCGTGCTGCCCGCCGGCCAGCGCCTGGCCGTGCGCCGGACTGCCAACCTGCACACCGGCGGCACGCTGGAAGACGTGACCGAACGCCTGCACCCGGTGCTGGCCGATGCGGCGGTGCGCGCGGCGCGGGCGCTGGACATTCCGGTAGTGGGCCTGGACCTGATGGTGCGCGACGCCGAGCACCCGGATTACGTGATCATCGAGGCCAACGAGCGGGCTGGGTTGGCCAACCATGAACCGCAGCCAACGGCGGAGCGCTTTGTCGACCTGCTGTTCCCGCATAGCCGGGCGTTGGCGTGAATCAATGAAGGCCTCTTCGCGGGGCAAGCCCGCTCCCACAGGTTCACTGTTGCCCTTGAGCCCAGCGGCAAACTGTGGGAGCGGGCTTGCCCCGCGAAGAGGCCGGCAAAGGAGTACACATGTCTGAACGACACCCCGAACCCGATCTCGACTACCTCAAACGCGTGCTCCTGGAGATGCTCGCCATCCCCAGCCCCACCGGCTTTACCGACACCATCGTGCGCTACGTCGCCGAGCGCCTGGATGAACTGGGCATCCCCTTCGAGCTGACCCGCCGCGGTACCATCCGCGCCACCCTCAAGGGCCGGCAAAGCTCCCCCGACCGCGCCGTCTCGGCCCACCTCGACACCATCGGTGCCAGCGTGCGCCAGCTGCAGGACAATGGCCGCCTGGCGTTGGCGCCGGTGGGCTGCTGGTCAAGCCGCTTCGCCGAGGGCAGCCGGGTCAGCGTGTTCACCGACACCGGCGTGTTTCGTGGCAGCGTGCTGCCGCTGATGGCCAGCGGGCATGCCTTCAACACCGCCATCGACCAGATGCCGGTCAGTTGGGAGCACGTGGAGGTTCGCCTGGACGCCTACTGCGCCACCCGCGCCGATTGCGAAGCGCTGGGGCTGTCGATCGGCGACTTCGTCGCCTTCGACCCGCTGCCGGAGTTCACCGAAAGCGGCCATATCAGCGCCCGCCACCTGGATGACAAAGCCGGCGTCGCGGCGCTGCTGGCTGCCCTCAAGGCGGTGGTGGAGAGCGGCCGCCAGCCACTGATCGACTGCCATCCGCTGTTCACCATCACCGAGGAGACCGGCTCCGGCGCCGCCGCTGCCCTGCCCTGGGACGTCAGCGAGTTCGTCGGCATCGACATCGCCCCGGTCGCGCCTGGCCAAGCGTCCAGCGAACATGCCGTCAGCGTGGCCATGCAGGACTCCTCGGGGCCCTACGACTACCACCTGTCGCGCCACCTGCTGAAACTGGCCGGCGACCAGGACCTGCCGGTGCGCCGCGATGTGTTCCGCTACTACTTCAGCGATGCCCACTCGGCGGTGACCGCAGGGCACGACATCCGCACCGCGCTGATCGCGTTCGGCTGTGATGCGACCCATGGCTACGAGCGCACCCATATCGACAGCCTGGCCGCGCTCAGCCGCCTGCTGTCGGGCTACCTGCTGAGCCCGCCAGTGTTCGCCAGCGACTCCAACCCGGCCAATGCCTCGCTCGAGCGCTTCAGCCATCAGCTGGAGCACGACGCGCAGATGGAGAGTGACACGCGGGTGCCGGCCGTCGACAGCCTGGTCGGCAACAAGGGGTGAGCCACAGCCAACGGGTTTCGCGTAGCATGGGCGTATTGTTCAATGAAGCCGAATACCGCCCATGCTGATCCCCTACGAGCAACTGCAAGCCGAAACCCTGACCCGTTTGATCGAGGATTTCGTCACCCGTGACGGTACCGACAACGGCGACGACACGCCGCTGGAAACCCGCGTGCTGCGGGTGCGCCAGGCGTTGGCCAAGGGCCAGGCGTTCATCCTGTTCGACCTGGAGAGCCAGCAGTGCCAGCTGCTGGCCAAACATGATGTGCCGCGCGAGCTGCTCGACTGACAAGACTGGCCTCATCGCGGGGGAGCCCACGATGAGGCCGGCACAGTCGGCTCAAGCCGAATTGCCCTTGCGCACCTCGCCCGCCTTGATCCGCTTGTACACCTCGGCCCGGTGCACCGGCACCTCGCGCGGCGCACTGACGCCAAAACGCACCATGCCATCGCGGGTTTCCACCACTTTGATCTGAATATCGTCACCTATGGTGATGACTTCGCCGACTTCGCGTCCAATGACCAACATGCTGCGGTCCTCCGGCAACAGGGAAAACCGTAGACTGCATGGGGATATCCGGCTATTCAACGCCTTCGCAATAATTCAGAACGGGCCTACTCAAGCAGGTAATTCCCCCTACAGACGCAGCCTACAATCAGCGTATTTGAGCTTTGCCTCGCATCTTCACCGCCATCTGCGCCATCTCGTCGTAAAGCCGCTCCGGCGCCTGCCGCTTCAGCGCCCACGCCTGGCGCCCGGCCTCATGGGGCAGAATCAGGAATTCGCCGGCAGCGACCTGTTGGTGGATATGCTCGGCGATGTCTGCCGCGCTGATCGGCGAGCCTTCCAGCAGCTTGCCGACCTGGGCTTTCATTGCCGGGTTGGGGCCGCGGAAGGAGTCCAGCAAGTTGGTCTGGAAGAACGACGGGCACACCACGTGCACGGCCACCTCCAACTGCCGCAGCTCCACCAGCAAGCTCTCCGACAGTGCCAGCACACCGGCCTTGGCAACGTTGTAGTTGCTCATGCCCGGGCCCTGCATCAGCGCCGCCATCGAGGCCACGTTGATGATCCGCCCCTTGCTGCGCTCGAGCAGCGGCAAGAAGGCCTTGCAGCCCTTGACCACCCCCATCAGGTTGACCGCGATCTGCCAGTCCCAGTCCTCCAGCGACAGCTCGGCGAAGAACCCGCCCGAGGCCACGCCCGCATTGTTGACGATCACGTCGATACCACCAAACCGCTCGTCGCAGGCCTGGGCCAAAGCGGTGAGCTGGCTGTAGTCGCGCACGTCACAACGCTGGGTGAAGCCCGTGCCACCCGCGCTACTCACAAGCTCCAGGGTTTCGCGCAGGCCGGGTTCGTTGACATCGGCCAGCGCCAAACGCCAGCCCTCGCGCGCCCAGCGCAGGGCGATCTCGCGGCCGAGGCCGGACCCGGCGCCCGTGATCATGATGCGGTTTTGCATGGTGGCAGGCCTTGTGCTTATGGGTTGTCAGGCCAGTCTAATCAAGGCCCTGCCGAGTGGGAGGGTTCATCAGGGTAGTGAATGGGCGGGCATGACCAAGCGGTCAGTGCCGAGCAAATGGAATCTTTCGCAAGCGGCACCGGTCCGAATTAACAAGAGGCCAGCAATCCGAGGCTCTTGACCCCTAACCACGCAAGGACTCCGTCATGACCACTATCCTCATCATCATCCTGATCCTGCTGTTGATTGGTGGCTTACCGGTCTTCCCACACTCACGCAGCTGGGGCTATGGCCCGTCCGGCATCATCGGCGTGGTGCTGGTGATACTGCTGGTGCTGTTGTTACTTGGCATGATCTAGATCTAGCGTCCGGAATGAAAAAACCGCGCTACGGGCAACAGCCGTAGCGCGGTTTTTCATTGCCGGTGGGTCAGTGCTGAACGGCGCACGCACCCGGCTAGCCCCCTATAGGTTGGCATCGAACACCGTTGTCACGACCGCCTGATACTCGATGCCAGGCAACATGTCCTGTTGCCTGGTGGGGCCGCGGGGGTTCACATGAAAGTGCAACTGCCCTTGGCTGCCGGTCACGCCCTCTGGGGGGACTTCGAGGGTGATGGCGTCCGCAACCCCGCCAAAGGTCAGTGCCTGCCGATGGAGCGAACGGCCCTGGTATGAAACACCTGGCAAGGTCATCGCCAGAAACAGCGGTATACCGTGGCCCTTGGCGGACCGTAGGCTGCACGTGCTACCCAGCCCGGTGCTGCACAGTGCCCAGACTTTGAAGGGCCCACTGGCAGTCAGGCTGAAGGCGACGTCCTTTTCCAGTTTATCTGCCAGGCTGCGTCCATTGCCCTTCGGTCGCACCAACGCCACCTGCTCGGCGCCCGGTTCAAAGCGCACCTGAAGGTCATGCACCACCTCCAGCTCGACGTTGATCGCCACCGAGTCGGCAGTGAGCCCGGAGACCGTTCGGCTCGCCCCCAGGCCTATATCCCTGTCCGGCCCAATCGAATAGACCACGCGCCCTCGATAGACACCCGCCTTCAAGCTCGCCGGCAATGGCGTCTTCAGCGCGTAACCCAGCGTCAGATGGCTGACATGGTAAGTGCTCGCATCAGCCGTGTTGAGGTTGGCCCAACACCCGCTGCTGGCCAGCGACCACAGAAACAAGCGGTGCGCAGCACTGGCCAAGGCAACCTGACAACCACTCGAGTCAAGGCCCGTGCGCGCCGTAGGCGCAGGCAACCCATCGTCCGAGGTTACTGCGCCGCCCAGGTGGGTGATGGCAAAGTCCATGCTGACCTGCTCACCGGATTGATCACGGACCATTACTAGCGCAGTCGGCTGAACAGGGGCTGATAGGTAGAAGCCGTCAGCACCCTCGCCATCCACTGTTTTCGAGTACTCGACATTCACATCCAGCAGATTCGCCAGCGGCTGGCTACACAGCTGCGGCAGCTGAGTGCAGACAGGCGACGACCTGGGTGTCAGGTTTTCAAATTGCCGGGTCTCGCCGCGGTAACGCAGCTTCAGCGTAACGTCGGCCGCCTGCGCCCAGGACCCGCCGAACACGCCAGAAGCCAGCGCGAGCATTGCACACTTACGAAACATCGCCCGCCCTCTCACCCTGCCTTGAAGTTCATGGCTTTGCGCGCATCGCCTTCCACCAGTTCGAAGCGATACTCGACACCCGGTTTTTCGACGAACTCACGTGTACGCCCAGGGCGAAGATGCTGCTTGGCCGGAGGATCACACTGGTCATCGAGCAGTACACAGGCCTGGACGTTGTCGAGCAGTACCGTGGCATTGCCCTCGTTGCGCACGGTCCATTTTCCGCCGGCTTGCTCAATCGATGTCTGGTAGCGCGTGGCAGCAGGTTTGGTAATCAAAATGGTGCCGAAGCCAGCCAGAAACTGCACACCGGCACTGAGTTCCTCGCGGTAAGCCTCAAGCTCCGTTTCATCCAGCGCGAAGCTGTCATCCTGTTGCGGTACCACCGGGATGAAGCGCAGCCGGTAATAACGCTCCTGGTCCCGCTCACCGCGATACAGCAACCGTACGGCCTGCATGCCGCGTGCCGGGATGATCATCCGTGCGGGGCTGGCGACAACGCTGCGCTGATCGAAGGGCAACTGATCGATTTCCACTTCACGGGGCTCGGCTTGCCCGTCGTAGACCAGTTCCAGCACGCTGACCTTGACGAACGCGGTACTGTCCCCTCTGTTGTAGATGCGTTTGGCGTAGGTGCCCTTGCCCGGTTCGAGGTAATCGTACAGAGCCCCGACATCCAGCTGTGGCCCGGCCTGAGCAAACCACGGCAGCATCAGTGCTACGAACAACATGGGGGATAACTGAAATGTGAATCTGTGCATCTTCAACCTCTGCTTGCTCAACATTCATCCATCGGCCCCGGAATCGGGCCCGCTACAGCGTCATGCTGAAAACCGGTTCAGCCCTTACTCGGCACACAGCGCTGATCACCCACGATCAGTACGTCATCCTCGCGATCGAAGTTGGCCGGCGTTAATGTCAGAAGACAATTACCTGCCGCGCCATGACGAATTTCCAAGGTGGGCCGTGACTCACTCATCTCGACGCTGAAATAGCCATCCACCTCGGCCACCGTGCGCCCGGCGTCGTTGACCACGTGCGCGCCGTGCAGTGGCTGGCCTTGCCCATCGAGCAGCCGGCCAAACACGGTGACCGTGCGCATCACCTTCAATGAGTGGTACCCCACCCCACCGCGGTTGAGGTGGTAGTCGACAGCGAGGGGTTGGATCTGAGCGGGCGGCACGTCCTTGGCGTCGAAGTCGAAGCGCACATGGCCCGATTTGAACGCCGTCACCGGCACGATATTGCGCCCCGGGCGCAGCACTGCACTCAAGCCCTGGCCATCGTTGGCCCGCAGCTTCATACCTGGCAGGTCGCTTTCGACATCGATGATCAAGCCGGCTTCGAACGGTAGGTTATGGCCACCGATGGCCAGCTTCCCCGCACCCAGCGCAAGGGTGCTTTCCAGGTTGAGGCCAGCACTGAGGTTATTGTTGAAAGAAGAACTCTGGGCATAAGCATCGCCCTGCAGCGCCTGGCTATGAAACCGCCCGTTGGCGGCCAGGCTGGTGCCATAGCTGTCGAGCGTCGCGCTGCCCCCCAGGCTGTGCACCGGGCCAAGGTCGACGTTGCGCCGATACCACAGCGAAGCGTAAGGGTCATTGCCCCCCTCACGCGAGGCGCGGCTACCGGCATCGACCCCAAGCTGCCTGCCCTCGCGTTCAAGGTTCATGCTCATGGCGAGGTTAACGCCGCGGCTTCGGGCACCGGCGCTGCTGCGTGTTCCAGGCCTGTCGAAAAGAGACAGGCGAACACTGCTTCGATGCCCCCGCAGTGTTCCGTTGAACGCCCAGCTCAGGTCGGCGCCCAAGCCACTTGCCGAGCCTGCGCTGTGTTCCAGGCGCAGCGTCGCTGAGCTGCGCGAGGTTACCCGGTGGTTTACCGAAAAGGCGGTACGACTGCGCACCTGCCGCTGTGAAGTATCGTCCCGAGCGTTTTCGCGAGGCTCGAGCCAGCTCTGGTTGTGGGTCAGCAACAGCGAGCCCGAAGGGTAGGTATGGGTCACCTGCAGATCGCCGCTGTTGCCCATGCCCCGGGTCCGATTGAGGCTGGCGTAAAACTTGAACCGCTCATGCACATCCCAGTCCAGCGAGGTACCTAACTGCAGGTCGGCATCGACCTGTTGCACCGACAGCCCCAGTATCGCGGCAGGATGCACAAGGTAGTTGGAGAGGGCACCGAACGCTGGGCTCGGTTCACGCGGGTCATTCCAGTTACTCAGCAGCTCGACCTGCTGGCCCAGGTAGAGGTTGTAGCGCCAGCGGTTGTCCATGTTCTGCCATCGGCTCGGCTTGTAGATGGACACTTCACTGCGCGAAGTCTCCAGGCCGTCCTCAAGCAAGCGCAGCTCCACGTCGTAGATGCCGCCGGGCAACACCCGCGTATCGAGCGCCTGCAAACCAGGCTGTACCGGCTGACTGTTGATCAGTGAACCATTGCGGTAGATCTCCACGATGCCGGGACGGTTTGGGGTGACATAGACCGGCACAGCGCTGGCCTGGCCACTGTCGACCAGCAGGCTGTCACTGCTGCCTAGCATCAAGCCAAGCGTGCTATCGGGGCGGCGCCCCAGTAGCGTGGGCTGGCGCACCAGGCCTTGCGCGCCAACGGAGATGTACCCCAGCCGAAAGAAGTGCTCGTCGTGCAGGCTCTCGGCGTAAAGCTGGTGCATGCGATAGCGTACATCGCCTTGCTCAGTTGCGCTGCGATCGACGCGTGCATCGGCAAGCGTGGTCCAATTATGCAGATTGCCCTGGCCGAGCAGGCCGAGCCTGCCCGTGGTCTGGTTGCCATCGTTGACCAGGTTGAGCTGGTTACGCAGCAGCAGCCCGGCGCCGCTCTGCTCCGGGAGGCGGTGGTAGAGCGCGTCCTGTTCCAGCTTTTCGGCATTGGACGTCAGCAACGACAACTGGGAATTGGCCAGGCTGTAATGAATAGCCTGCAACCCGTCGGGGCAGTTTTGCAGGCAGTCGCCCAGCACGCGCCCGTCCGCCAGCCGTTGCTGCCATAACTGCCTGAGTGTGGACGGCTCTTTACTTTGTTCAGTGTCGGTAAACGCCAGCAACTGCACACGGTTATCACGGCTCAGCACCACCATGGCATCACCGAGGTAACGCTGATCCAGTTCCACTCGCACGGCAAGCGGTACATCGAAAAAATGCGCCTCAAAGTCTTCTGGCAAACGCCCGAACGTGTTCAGGCCGACAGCACTGGACGCGCGCTCGGCCGATACTTGGAGGGGTAAGAGGCAGGCAGCACCCAGCAGCCAGGCAGCGAGTGCACGGCCGGGTGCAGCAAACTGGAACATGATTCAATCCACTTCAACGCCTGCCTCACCGCAGGCAACCATCTGGCGAGGTGAGGTAGGCGGCACTGCATCGATCAAAGGCTGCTGGAGGAAGTTTCAAACAGTACTTTCACGACCCCGTTATATTCCCCCTTCACATAACCTGCCTGAGGTTTTACAGCGGCAAAGGTAATGGGAAGTTCGTTACCGGCTTTAGCATCTTCTGCGCTCATGACTTCCTCGGCCATTAACGCCAACTGTTTGCCCCCTACCGTGATGACAAGATCAATTTTCTGGTCGTTGTTGGTTTGCTCTCGCAACTCTGCGGCTTCCAGCAGTTTGGCCTGAATAGCGCCGGCATCACTCTGGGCTGTGAAAGCTTCGGTTACCGCCGTGAACGCATCGCTCTGCGGCTGGTACTCAAGCGTCACGCCCCGCTGAATCCAATCCCCTTTGGGCTCCACTGAAAAATCATTCCCGGGAATGATCGCCTTCACTGAAATTTCCTGGCTGATCGGCTCAGGGGCGGACGCAACAGCGGCACCGGCAAACAATGCAATGAATGGGACAGCCAATGCATAGGGTTTCACAATAAGTTTCCTTTTGGGGTTACACATCATCAAATAGCAGGCACACAGGCAGCACCCAATAAAAACCCGAATCAGGGCGCACCCGTTTCAAACGTCAGGGTGACATGCGTCCTGTAGGTGCCGGGCAGGCTAGACCCTACCCCAGAGAACCCATAGAACCTGAATGGAATGGTTGTTCCTTGGGCGGCGTCAGCAGCGCTGACTATTTCAGTCGGCGTTGGCTGCATCCGTATGCGATTCAACTGGATTTGGTATCGACGAGTATCTTGCGCACCGCCGTCCCGCTTGAAAAAATAATGTGAACTATCTGTTTTCGCGTAAATCGGCCCATAGTGACTCTTTACAAAAATTTCTTTAGTAACGTCCTTGAAGGTGAGCCTACTCGGGTCATATTCCATCTCAAGATCTTCATCCCACCAACTACCGGCCGAGGCCACCTGAAACTCTGGGGTCGACACGACAGCCCGGACACTGATGTCCTGCGGTATTTCCTTCGCCCCTACAGTGCCCGACACGCCAACGAGAACAAGGGTAATTAAACAGCGTAATTTCATTGAGCAGCTCCCAAAAGTGCCGGCATCTATCTAGCACTTGCGACATCAGGGAACTGTACGAGCAGAACATTACTAGGTATGTAGGAAACGTCTGACGAACTGCATGCAATAAAAAACGCCCCGACAAGCGGGGCGTTTTTCATTGCATCGCGTTAACGTTAGTGTGAGACCGCCCCGCTGGCACCCAGGCCAGTCTGCGAACGCACGAACTGCGGGAAGAACAGCGCACGCTCGCTTTCAGCGGCCTTGGACTTGTCGGTGACCGAGAAGAACCAGATACCCACGAATGCAATCAGCATCGAGAACAGTGCCGGGTACTCGTACGGGTAGATGGCTTTCTCGTGGCCGAGTATCTGCACCCAGATGGTCGGGCCAAGGATCATCAGGCCAACCGCACTTACCAGGCCCAGCCAGCCGCCGATCATGGCGCCGCGGGTGGTCAGTTTCTTCCAGTACATCGAGAGCAGCAGCACTGGGAAGTTGCAGCTGGCGGCGATGGAGAAGGCCAGGCCGACCATGAACGCAATGTTCTGCTTCTCGAACAGAATGCCCAGGCCGATCGCCAGCACGCCCAGTGCAATGGTGGTGATCTTCGACACGCGGATCTCGTCCTTGTCGTTGGCCTTGCCTTTGCGCCAGACGCTGGCGTACAGGTCGTGGGACACCGCCGAGGCACCGGCCAGGGTCAGGCCTGCGACCACGGCCAGGATGGTGGCGAACGCCACCGCCGAGATGAAGCCGAGGAAGATGCTGCCACCCACGGCATCGGCCAGGTGCACCGCCGCCATGTTGTTGCCACCCAGCAGGGCGCCGGCGGCGTCCTTGAAGTCCGGGTTGGTGCTGACCAGCAGAATCGCGCCAAAGCCGATGATGAAGGTCAGGATGTAGAAGTAGCCGATGAACCCCGTGGCGTAGAGCACGCTCTTGCGGGCTTCCTTGGCATCGCTGACGGTGAAGAAGCGCATCAGGATGTGCGGCAGGCCGGCAGTACCGAACATCAGCGCCAGGCCCAGCGAGAAGGCCGAAATCGGGTCTTTGACCAGGCCACCCGGGCTCATGATCGCTTCACCCTTGCTGTGCACCTTGATCGCTTCGGAGAACAGCGTGTTGAAGTCGAAGCCCACGTGTTTCATGACCATCAGCGCCATGAAGCTGGCACCGGACAGCAGCAGCACGGCCTTGATGATCTGCACCCAAGTGGTGGCCAGCATGCCGCCGAACAGCACGTACAGGCACATCAGGATGCCCACCAGGATGACCGCGACGTGGTAGTCCAGGCCGAACAGCAGCTCGATCAGCTTGCCGGCGCCGACCATCTGCGCGATCAGGTAGAACGCCACCACCACCAGCGACCCGGAGGCCGACAGGGTGCGGATTTCCTTCTGCCCGAGGCGGTACGAGGCCACGTCGGCGAAGGTGTACTTGCCCAGGTTGCGCAGGCGTTCGGCTATCAGGAAGAGGATGATCGGCCAGCCGACCAGGAAACCGATCGAGTAGATCAGGCCGTCGTAGCCGGAGGTGAACACCAGGGCGGAAATACCCAGGAAGGAGGCTGCCGACATGTAGTCGCCGGCAATCGCCAGGCCGTTCTGGAAGCCTGTGATCTTGCCACCGGCCGCGTAGTAGTCGGCCGCCGACTTGTTGCGTTTGGAGGCCCAGTAGGTAATACCGAGGGTGAAGGCGACGAAGGCCACGAACATGGCGATCGCAGAAATGTTCAGCGGCTGTTTCTGCACCTCGCCGGTCAGGGCATCAGCGGCCCACACGGCGGGTGCAAAAGCGCCGCAGGCCAGTACGGCCAGGGCTTTGGCGTGGCGAATCATTGTTGCGCCTCCTTCAGGATGGCCTTGTTCAGCTCATCGAATTCGCCGTTGGCGCGGCGTACGTAGATGGCGGTCAGGACGAATGCCGAAACGATCAGGCCGACGCCCAAGGGAATGCCCCAGGTAATCGACGACTCAGGGCTGAGCTTGGCGCCCAGCAGATGAGGACCGTAGGCGATCAGGAGGATGAAGGCGCAGTACAGGCCGAGCATGATCGCCGAGAGAATCCAGGCGAACCGTTCGCGTTTGGTGACCAGCTCCTTGAAGCGGGGGCTGTTTTGTATCGAGAGGTAAATGCTGTCGTTCATTGTTTTTGTCCTAGCAGCACAGATAGGGGATGGAACCCACACCGTCACTTTATGCTGCCGTTGGACGCCAACCAGACGACCTTAGTCTTAGATGCAACACTGTCTTGCAGGATCGGTAACAACCAGAAGGCCAGTGTGCCCCAATCGCCGGCAAGCCGGCGCCCACACAGTCACAACATGGCCCGATGCCTGTGATGGCCCTGTGGGAGCCGGCTTGCCGGCGATTGGGGGCACGCTGGCCCTGAAATCAATTACTTGCCGGTCCACTCCTTGACCCGGTCCGGGTGCTTGGCCACCCAATCCTTCGCCGCCGCTTCAGGCTTGGCACCTTCCTGGATCGCCAGCATCACCTCGCCGATCTCGTCCTTGGACTGCCAGCTGAATTTCTTGAGGAACTCGGCCACCTCCGGCGCCTTGGTCGCCAGCGCTTTGCTGCCGATGCTGTTGACCGTCTCGGCGGCACCGTAAACGCCTTTCGGGTCTTCGAGGAACTTCAGCTTCCACTTGGCGAACATCCAGTGCGGCACCCAGCCGGTTACCGCAATCGACTGCTGCTTGGCATAGGCACGGCCCAGCTCGGCAGTCATTGCCGCGCCGGAGCTTGCCTGCAGTTTGTAACCTGTCAGGTCGTAATCCTTGATGGCCTGGTCGGTCTTGAGCATCACCCCGGAACCTGCGTCGATGCCGACGATTTTCTGCTTGAAGGTGGTGTCGGTCTTGAGGTCGGTGATGCTGTTGGCCTTGACGTATTCGGGGACGATCAAGCCGATCTTGGCGTCCTTGAAGTTGGCGCCGTAGTCCACCACGTTGTCTTTGTTCTTGGTCCAGTACTCACCGTGCGTGACCGGCAGCCAGGCCGAGAGCATGGCGTCGAGTTTGCCGGTGGCCACGCCTTGCCACATGATGCCGGTGGCCACGGCCTGCAGCTTCACGTCGTAGCCGAGTTTCTGCTTGATCACTTCAGCGGCCACGTTGGTGGTCGCCACACTGTCGGCCCAACCGTCCACGTAACCAATGCTTACTTCTTTGGCCATTGCCTGTGCAGCGCTCATGGCCAATACCAGGGCGGTGCCCACCCCCAGAAAACGTCGCACTGTCTTCAAAGTCGCCATCAAAGCATCCCCTCGTCAGGTCTCGGAGATTGCATCATGGTCCTGCAACAACGCGCGACCTGCTCCAGCTGCGACCTGTACCGATTGCTTTGCGACAGCACTGTGCCATTAGCGGCATCGGCCTACGCGGTTCTGCGCGATCCTTGCATGCCAAATGATTGGCGCCGGGCTACTATCTAACGCTTTGCGCTGACGATGGACCGCCTGATGCCCACCCCTGCCCGCTTGCTGACACCGTTTTACCTGCTCGCCTGCCTGCTTGCCCTGCTCGGCCTCGGCGCGCTCTGGTACGGGCTCGGCAAGCCGATACAGCTGCCCGACGCGGCCAGCCCGACGCACAAGCTGCAGTGCGCCTCGTACACCCCGTTCGACAAGGACCAGTCGCCGTTCGACCAGCCGTTCCGCCTGCGCCCGGCACGCATGGACGCCGACCTGGCGCTGCTGGCCGAGCGATTCCAGTGCATCCGTACCTATTCCATGACCGGCCTGGAGGCAATCCCGGCGCTGGCGCGCAAGCATGGGCTGAAAGTGATGCTCGGGGCCTGGGTCAATGCCAACCCGGTCGACACCGACAAGGAAGTGGACTTGCTGATCGCTGCCGCCAATGCCAACCCGGACGTGGTAAGCGCGGTGATCGTCGGCAACGAGGCGCTGCTGCGCAAGGAAGTCACCGGCGAGCGCCTGGCCGGGTTGATCAACAAGGTGAAAAGCCAGGTGAAGGTGCCGGTCACCTATGCCGACGTGTGGGAGTTCTGGCTGCAGCACCCGCAGGTAGCGCCCGCGGTGGACTTCCTGACCATCCACCTGCTGCCCTATTGGGAGGATGAGCCACGCGGCATTGACGATGCCCTGGCGCATGTCGCCGATGTGCGCCGGGTGTTCGGCACGCGCTTTGCGCCCAAGGATATCCTCATCGGCGAGACCGGCTGGCCCAGCGAAGGCCGCCAGCGCGAGACCGCCGTGCCCAGCCGCGCCAACGAGGCGCGCTTCATCCGCGGCTTTGTCGCCATGGCCGAGGCCAATGGTTGGCACTACAACCTGATCGAGGCCTTCGACCAGCCCTGGAAGCGTGCCAGCGAGGGCGCCGTGGGTGGTTACTGGGGGCTGTACGATGCAGACAGGCAGGACAAAGGCGTACTCGAAGGGCCGGTGAGCAACCTGCACCACTGGCCACAGTGGTGGCTGGCCAGTGCGGTGCTGATGGCCGCCATGCTGCTGTTCGCCGGGCGCCCGGCCAGCACGCGTGCCGCCCTGCTGTTGCCGCTGCTGGCGGCATTGGGCGCGGGCTGCCTGGGGTTGTGGGGCGAGCTGATGCGGACCCACGCGCGATTTGCCGGGGAATGGCTCTGGGCCGCCGTGCTGGCAGGACTGAACCTGCTGGTGCTGGCCCATGCCGTGCTGGCGCTGGCGCGCCGGGCAGGTTGGCGTGAAAGGTTGTTTGCCTGGTTCGAGGCGCGTGCGGGGTGGCTGTTGCTGGCTGCCGGCTTTGCGGCGGCGGTGAGCATGCTGGCGATGGTCTTCGACCCGCGTTATCGCAGCTTTCCCACGCCGGCACTGGTGTTGCCGGCGGTGGTTTACCTGCTGCGGCCGGTGGCGGCAGCGCGGGCTGAGGTGGCGTTGCTGGCCTTTATCGTTGGCGCGGGGGTGATGCCACAGCTGTATCGGGAAGGGCTGGACAGTCAGCAGGCCTGGAGTTGGGCGGTGGTCAGTGTGCTGATGACGGCGGCGTTGTGGCGCAGCTTGCGGGTGCGCAAGGCTTGAAACACAAGTGCGGCCATCGCCAGCAAGCCGGCTCCCACAGGGCCGGCGGCGCCCATGCCTGTGGGAGCCGGCTTGCCGGCGAATGGGCTGCGCAGCAGCCCCTGTCAACCACGACGCGCTTGCCGCACCAGGCGCAACCCGGCCAGCACCAGGGCAAATACGGCCATGCTGGCGGTATACAGCACTAGCGCCGGCACCCCAAACACCAGGGCGAGCACCGCCAGCCACCATCCACCCCGGCCAGGCACCAGCTGCGCCAGCAACGCCAGCCCCAGCCCGGCCCAGCCCATCACCTGAAAGTGAATGCCCAGGCCCAGCAGCGAGCGCGCCTGGCATTGCCAGTACTCGCCTGGCGCCGTGCACAGGCCAACCCACTGCGCATCCTCCATCAACCCGTAGCGCACGCCATAACTGGCAAGCAGCCACAGGGCGAGGAACAGCAGCAGCAAAACGGCTGGCAACGAACGAGACATCCAGTTCTCCAATAGCGGTAATCGAAAGCGTCCATGATCGCCCAAGGCCGGTTGTAAGGCAAAATCGCAACCCTGCAGCTATGTTGCAGATAACAAGCACACCAAAGGCCACTGCACTTGGCAACTTTGCCGAGGCTCTTGTGGTCCTAGGCTGCATAACGCACTACCTTGCTCGCGTTCTTTCTGGGGGATTACATGCTTCGATCTTGGCGCCTAGCCGCCCTACTTGGCGGCCTGCTAATGGCTGCGGCCGCTTCGGCGCGGGACATCGACGCCGCGACCTACGGCTTCCCCTTGACCAACCCGTTCGAGGCGACCATCGCCACCACGCCGCCCGACCAGCGCCCGACGCTGCCCAGCGATGACGAGATCGACCAGAGCGATTACAGCCTGAACCTGCGCCCGGAACGTGAGTTCACCCTGCCCGACAACTTCTGGGCGGTTAAAAAGCTCAAGTACCGCCTGGCCCGCCAGGACCACGAGGCGCCGCTGATCTTCATCATCGCCGGCACCGGTGCGCCGTACTCGAGCACCATCAACGAATACCTCAAGAAGCTGTTCTACCAGGCCGGCTTCCACGTGGTTCAACTGTCGTCGCCAACCAGCTACGACTTCATGAGCGCCGCCTCGCGCTTCGCCACCCCGGGCATCAGCACGGAAGATGCCGAAGACATGTACCGGGTGATGCAAGGGGTACGCGCCCAGCACCCGCGCCTGCCGATCAGCGAGTTCTACCTCACCGGCTACAGCCTGGGCGCGCTGGACGCAGCGTTTGTCAGCCACCTTGACGAAACCCGCCGCAGCTTCAACTTCAAGCGCGTGCTGCTGCTCAACCCGCCGGTCAACCTGTACACCTCGATCAACAACCTGGACAAGCTGGTGCAGACCCAGGTCAAGGGCATCGACCGCAGCACCACGTTTTATGAGCTGATGCTGGAAAAACTCACCCGTTACTTCCAGGACAAGGGCTACATCGACCTCAACGACGCCCTGCTGTACGACTTCCAGCAGTCGCGCCAGCACCTGTCCAACGAACAGATGGCCATGCTCATCGGTACCTCGTTCCGCTTCTCGGCGGCCGACATCGCCTTCACCTCCGACCTGATCAACCGCCGCGGCCTGATCATTCCGCCGAAATTCCCGATCACCGAAGGCAGCAGCCTCACGCCGTTCTTCAAGCGCGCCCTGCAGTGCGACTTCGACTGCTACCTGACCGAGCAGGTGATCCCGATGTGGCGGGCCCGCACCGACGGCAACAGCATCCTGCAACTGGTCAACCAGGTCAGCCTGTACGCACTGGAGGATTACCTGCGCGACAGCCCGAAAATCCAGGTCATGCACAACGCCGACGACGTCATCCTCGGCCCGGGCGATATCGGCTTCCTGCGCAAGGTGTTCGGTGACCGGCTGACCCTTTACCCCCATGGCGGCCATTGCGGCAACCTCAATTACCGCGTCAACAGCGACGCCATGCTGGAGTTCTTCCGTGGCTAACAAATTCCTCCTCGCCACCGCGCTGCTCGTCGCCGCCGGCAATGCCCTGGCCGCGGAAACCGCGCCACGCACCAGTGTGATCGAGGCCGACCCGCAGGTCACCGCCCAGCCGCTGGCCCCCGAAGCGGACGGCTTCATCGACCCACTGCGCGAACTGAAATTCAACCCTGGCCTGGACCAGCGCGAGTTCGAGCGCTCCACCCTGGGCGCGCTGAATATCTACGACCCGCTGGAGTCGCTGAACCGGCGTATCTACCACTTCAACTACCGGCTGGACCAATGGGTGCTGCTGCCGCTGGTCGATGGCTACCAGTACGTCACGCCCAGGTTCCTGCGCACCGGGGTGAGCAATTTCTTCAACAACCTGGGCGATGTGCCGAACCTGTTCAACAGCGTGCTGCAGCTCAAGGCCAAACGCTCGGCGGAGATCACCGCGCGGCTGATGTTCAATACCATCATCGGCGTGGGTGGGCTGTGGGACCCGGCCACCAGCATGGGCCTGCCGCGCCAGAGCGAGGACTTTGGCCAGACGCTGGGCTTCTATGGCGTGCCTGAGGGGCCTTACATCATGCTGCCGGTGCTGGGGCCATCGAACCTGCGCGACACCACCGGGGTGGTGGTGGATTACGCCGGCGAACAGGCGGTCAACTTCCTCAACGTGGCGCAGGCCAGCACCGATCATCCCGAGATCTTCCTGCTGCGCGCGGTGGACAAGCGCTACACCACCAAATTCCGCTACGGCCAACTCAACTCGCCGTTCGAGTACGAGAAGGTGCGCTATGTGTACACCCAGGCGCGCAAGTTGCAGATAGCCGAATAACGCGCCGCCTGTGTAGGAGCGCCCCTGCCGGGGCGCTCCTACAGCCCCAGAAACCGCTCCAGCTCCCGCCGCTTGGCCAAGGCATCGCGCCGCCCCAGCTCGATCAGCTCACTGCAATAGCTGGCCTCGAACAGCAAATAGCTCAACACCCCTGCCCCGCTGGTCCGGGTCGCCCCCGGCCCGCGCAGGAACAGCCGCAGCGCTGCCGGCAGCTCACGCCGATGCCGCGCGGCAATCTCGTCCAGCGGCTGGCTGGGCGCCACCACCAGTACATCGATCGGCGCCAGGCCCAGGCGGCGTGCATCCAGGTGGGCCGGCAGCAGGTGGCTCAAGTGGTTGAGGCGCTGCAACAGCTCGATATCGTCCTCCAGGCTGTCGATGAAGGTGCTGTTGAGCATTCACACCGCCATCGACAGCGGTACACCCTGCAGCCATTCCGGGTGGTAGCGCAACAGCATCTCCAGGCCGCGCTCCTGGTAGGCCGGGAAGCTGATCGCGACCAGCGTCTCGCCCTTGACCTTCTGCGGCGGGCCGAGGCGCTGGAGGATCACGCCGTTGCGAACGAAATAGCGCTCCATGGCCGTGGTGGTCACCGCCACCACCGAACTGGCCCCCAGGTACCAGCCGCATTGCAGGCTGGACCAGAATATCTTCATCGCCAGCTGCGGATCGTCCGCCGCGCTGGCGGCGTAGCGCGAAAGCTCCCAGACCGACGGATCGCTCGGCGGGGTTTCGCTGCACAGGTAGGCGAAGACGTCCTTGAGCAGGTAGGCGTCGGTCGTCGGCAGCAGGCGGGCGCAACCGCAGATGCCCTGGCGGCCCATGGCGACGATGTAGCGGGTTTGCGGATGGTCGAACTGGTCGAATTCCTGGTCGCGGACCCTGGAGGTGGAGACCACGTCCCAGCCCAGCTTCTCGATGAAGACTTGATGCCGGTAGCGTCCCAGCTCGGCGATCATGGCGGCGGAAAGCCCTTCCAGCGATTCAGAGAGCAATTCGATCATGTGCCCACCAATCTGCGCCAGGCTCGGCTGCTGGCCACTGAACACTCGCTGGGTGGGCAACGGTGGCGCTGGCCGCTGCGGGTTGCCGCTGACCCCCACCACCAGCACACGGCTGGCCCCCAGGTGCAAGGCTGGGCTGATCGGCGCCGACTGGCGTACCGCGCCGTCGCCGTAGTACTCGTCACCCAGCCGGACCGGGGCGAACAACAACGGAATCGCTGCACTGGCCAGCAGGTGATCGACGGTCAAGGGTGTGGGCACGCCGATGCGCCGGTGCCGCAGCCAGGCGTCGATGGTGCCGCGGCCTTGGTAGAAGGTCACGGCCTGGCCCGACTCGTAACCGAACGCGGTCACCGCCACCGCGCGCAGGTGCTCGGCGGCCAGCGCTTGGTGGATACCGTTCAGGTCGAGGTGGGATTGCAGTAACCGGCGCAACGGGCTGCTGTCGAGCAAGGCGACCGGCGCATGGCTGCCCAGGCCCAGCAGGCTGTGGCCGACAAAACGACTGGCCTGGCGGACGACCCCTGGCCAGTCGCTGCGGATCACCAGGTGGCTGCGAAAGTTTTGCCAGAACCGGGTGAGCGCCTGCACGGCTTCATTGAAGTGGGTGGCGCCGCTGGCCAGGGCCACGGCGTTGATGGCCCCGGCCGAGGTGCCGACGATCACCGGGAAGGGGTTGGGCGCGGCGGGTGGCAGCAGCTCGGCGATGCCGGCCAGCACGCCGACCTGATAGGCGGCGCGGGCGCCGCCACCAGAGAGGATCAGGCCGGTGGTTGGGGGTGGGGCCATGGAGTGCTCCCAGGGTTATCGGCTGTCAGGGCCCGCGAGAGGCCGGCCCTGCCAGCACACATTTCAGCGCTTTTTCTTGTCGTACAGCCGCGGCGCACCCTCGGGCCGCGACTTGAAGCGCCGGTGCGCCCACAGGTATTGCTCGGGGCACTCGCGCAACACGCTTTCGATCCATTGGTTGATGCGCAGGCAATCGGCCTCTTCACTTTCACCGGGGAAATTCTCCAGCGGCGGATGGATCACCAGACGATAGCCGCTGCCATCCTCAAGGCGCTTCTGCGTGAACGGAATGACCTGCGCCTTGCCCAGCCGGGCAAACTTGGTGGTGGCGGTGACCGTCGCCGCCGGGATACCGAACAACGGCACGAACAGGCTCTGCTTGGCGCCGTAGTCCTGGTCTGGGGCATACCAGATCGCCCGGCCCGAGCGCAGCAGCTTGAGCATGCCGCGCACGTCTTCACGCTCTACCGCCAGCGAATCGAGGTTGTGCCGCTCGCGGCCGCTGCGCTGGATGAAATCGAACAGCGGGTTACCGTGCTCGCGGTACATGCCGTCGATGGTGTGCTCCTGGCCGAGCAGCGCGGCGCCGATCTCCAGGGTGGTGAAGTGCACGGCCATCAGGATCGCGCCCTGCCCCGCCTGCTGGGCGGCTTGCAGGTGCTCGAGACCTTCGATGTGCGCCAGGCGCGCCAGCCTGGCCTTGGGCCACCACCAGCTCATGGCCATTTCGAAGAAGGCGATGCCGGTGGAGGCGAAGTTCGCCTTCAACAACCGGCGCCGTTCGTCGACGGACAGTCCCGGGAAGCACAGCTCCAGGTTGCGCGCGGCAATGCGTCGACGCTCACCCGCCAGCCGATACATCAGCGCGCCCAGGGCGCCACCGAGCTTCAGCAGGGCACGGTACGGCAGCTGCACCACCAGCCACAGCAGGCCCAGGCCAAGCCACAAGCCCCAGAACCTGGGGTGGAGGAAATAGGGACGAAAACGCGGGCGTTCCATTGAAGCTTCCGGTAAGTCAAAGGCCGAGCATTCTACATCGGATCGGCGCCGGTTGCGGCCAACCGGTCTTATCGTTATAAGTCAGGGCACTTTTTTCGCAACAAGCCGTCTATGCAGACCATGAGCCCAAACCACACACCCGACACCGCCTCCGTGTTCCAGCTCAAGGGCAGCATGCTCGCCATCACTGTGCTGGAGCTGGGGCGCAACGACCTTGAAGCCCTCGACCGCCAGCTGGCGGCAAAAGTGGCCCAAGCCCCCAATTTCTTCAGCAACACGCCGTTGGTGCTGGCGCTGGACAAGCTGCCGGCCGGCGAAGGGGCGATCGACCTGCCCGGGCTGATGCGCATCTGCCGCCACCATGGCCTGCGGACGCTGGCCATTCGCGCCAACCGCATCGAGGACATCGCGGCGGCGATCGCCATCGACTTGCCGGTGTTGCCGCCCTCCGGCGCCCGCGAGCGGCCACTGGAACCCGAGCCCGAGGTGAAGAAACCCGAGCCGGCCCCGGTGCCAGCGCCGGCCCCGGAGCCGGAAATCCGTCCCACCCGCATCATCACCTCACCCGTGCGGGGTGGCCAGCAGGTCTACGCCCAGGGTGGCGATCTGGTGGTCACCGCGGCGGTCAGCCCGGGTGCGGAACTTCTTGCCGATGGCAACATCCATGTGTACGGCCCCATGCGCGGCCGCGCCCTGGCCGGTATCAAAGGCAATACCAAGGCCCGTATCTTCTGCCAGCAGATGACCGCCGAAATGGTCTCCATCGCTGGGCAGTACAAGGTCTGCGAAGACCTGCGCCGCGACCCGCTGTGGGGTGCCGGCGTGCAAGTCAGCCTGTCCGGTGATGTGTTGAACATCACCCGTCTTTAACGGATACTTGCCGTCATTTTTAGAGCAACTTTTTTACCTGTTGCCGTTTTTGCATTTTGCTGGGACACGTGTCCCGACTTATTTAGGGGTGAAACACCTTGGCCAAGATTCTCGTCGTTACTTCCGGCAAGGGGGGTGTGGGCAAGACCACCACCAGCGCCGCCATCGGCACCGGCCTCGCGCTGCGTGGCCACAAGACGGTCATCGTCGACTTCGACGTGGGCCTGCGTAACCTCGACCTGATCATGGGCTGCGAACGCCGCGTGGTGTACGACTTCGTCAACGTGGTCAACGGCGAAGCCAACCTGCAGCAGGCCCTGATCAAGGACAAGCGCCTCGAGAACCTGTACGTGCTGGCCGCCAGCCAGACCCGCGACAAGGACGCGCTGACCAAGGAAGGCGTCGAGAAGGTACTGATGGAGCTCAAGGAGCAGTTCGAGTTCGTCGTCTGCGACTCGCCTGCCGGTATCGAAAAAGGTGCGCACCTGGCGATGTACTTCGCTGACGAGGCCATCGTCGTGACCAACCCGGAAGTCTCCTCGGTACGTGACTCCGACCGCATGATCGGCCTGCTGTCGAGCAAGTCGCGCCGGGCAGAGCAAGGCGATGATCCGATCAAGGAACACCTGCTGATCACCCGCTACCACCCGGAGCGCGTCGAGAAAGGCGAAATGCTGGGCGTCGAAGACGTCAAGGAAATCCTCTCGGTCGAACTGCTGGGCGTCATCCCGGAATCTCAAGCGGTACTGAAGGCATCCAACCAGGGCATCCCGGTTATCCTCGACGACCAGAGCGATGCAGGCCAGGCCTACAGCGACACCGTCGACCGGCTGCTGGGCAAGCCAAAACCACTGCGGTTCATCGAAGTGCCGAAGCAAGGATTCTTCGCGCGCCTGTTTGGAGGCAAATAAACCATGAACCTTTTTGACTTCTTTCGTGGCAGACAGAAACAGAGCAGCGCGTCGGTAGCGAAAGAGCGTCTACAGATCATCGTGGCGCACGAGCGCGGCCAGCGCAGCGAACCGGACTACCTGCCGGCCCTGCAGAAAGAGCTGCTCGAGGTGATCCGCAAGTATGTGAACATCGGCAGCGATGATGTGCATATCGAGCTGGAAAACCAGGGCAGTTGCTCGATTCTTGAGCTGAACATCACCTTGCCTGATCGCTGACTCAGCGACCTGGGTTGATTATTGGGGCTGCTTCGCAGCCCATCGCCGGCAAGCCAGCTCCTACAGAGTCCGCGCTGTACCTGTAGGAGCTGGCTTGCCGACGATGGGCCGCAAAGCGGCCCCAATGGTTAATTTGACCGAGAACCTGCAATGCCGCTGTCGAACGTCCAGATCCTCCATGAAGATGCCGCCATCCTGGTGGTCAACAAGCCGACCCTGCTGCTGTCGGTACCCGGCCGTGCCGACGACAACAAGGACTGCCTGATCACCCGCCTGCAGGAAAACGGCTACCCCGATGCGTTGATCGTCCACCGCCTGGATTGGGAAACCTCAGGCATCATCCTGCTGGCCCGCGACGCCGACAGCCACCGCGAGCTGTCACGCCAGTTTCATGACCGCGAGACCGAAAAGGCCTACACCGCACTGTGCTGGGGCCAACCGGCGCTGGGCAGCGGCAGCATCGACCTGCCGCTGCGCTACGACCCGCCGACCAAGCCGCGGCATGTGGTGGACCATGAGCAAGGCAAACATGCCCTGACCTTCTGGCGCATCATCGAACGTTGCGGCGATTACTGCCGGGTCGAGCTGACCCCGATCACCGGGCGTTCGCACCAGCTGCGCGTGCACATGCTGTCGATCGGCCACCCGCTGCTGGGCGACCGGTTGTACGCCAACCCTGAAGCCTTGGCGGCGCATGAACGGCTGTGCCTGCATGCGGCAATGCTCGGTTTCACCCACCCGGTGAGCGGCGAAAGGTTGAAGTTCGAGTGCCCGGCGCCCTTCTGAAGGGCCCGACACAATTTGTGATCTATCTGCGCTAAACTCGCGCCACTGCTGTCTGGAGTGAGTTATGCGCGAAGCACTGAATACCGGCCTGATCGATTTCCTCAAGGCCTCCCCCACGCCCTTCCACGCCACCGCCAGCCTGGCCCAGCGCCTCGAGGCTGCCGGTTACCAGCGCCTGGACGAGCGTGACAGCTGGGCCACGGTGCCCGGCGGCCGCTACTACGTCACCCGCAACGATTCGTCCATCATCGCCATCAAGCTGGGCAAGCAGGCACCGCTGCTGAGCGGTATCCGCATGGTCGGCGCGCACACCGACAGCCCGTGCCTGCGGGTCAAGCCGCAGCCCGAGCTGCAGCGCCAGGGCTTCCTGCAACTGGGCGTGGAAGTGTACGGCGGTGCCCTGCTGGCGCCGTGGTTCGACCGCGACCTGTCGCTGGCTGGGCGGGTCACCTTCCGCCGTGATGGCAAGGTCGAAAGCCAGCTGATCGACTTCAAGCTGCCGATCGCGATCATCCCCAACCTGGCCATCCACCTCAACCGCACCGCCAACGAAGGCTGGATGATCAACCCGCAGACCGAACTGCCGCCGATCCTGGCCCAGGTCGCGGGCGACGAGCGCATCGACTTCCGCGCCCTGCTCACCGAACAGCTGGCCCGCGAACACCAGCTGAACGCCGACGTGGTGCTGGATTACGAACTGAGCTTCTACGACACCCAGGATGCCGCCCAGATCGGCCTGCACGGCGACTTCATCGCCGGGGCCCGGCTGGACAACCTGCTGTCGTGCTATGCCGGCCTGCAAGCGCTGCTGGCCGCCGACAGTGACGAAACCTGCGTGCTGGTGTGCAACGACCACGAAGAGGTCGGCAGTTGCTCGGCCTGCGGCGCCGACGGCCCGATGCTGGAACAGACGCTGCAGCGGCTGCTGCCAGACGGTGACGCCTTTGTGCGCACCATCCAGCGCTCGCTGATGGTATCGGCCGACAACGCCCACGGCGTGCACCCGAACTACGCCGACAAGCACGACGGCAACCACGGGCCCAAGCTCAACGCCGGCCCGGTGATCAAGGTCAACAACAACCAGCGCTACGCCACCAACAGCGAAACCGCCGGGTTCTTCCGCCACCTGTGCATGGCCGAAGAAGTGCCGGTGCAGAGCTTCGTGGTGCGCAGCGACATGGGCTGCGGCTCGACCATCGGCCCGATCACCGCCAGCAACCTGGGCGTGCGCACGGTCGACATCGGCCTGCCGACCTTTGCCATGCACTCGATCCGTGAGCTGTGCGGCAGCCATGACCTGGCGCACCTGGTGAAGGTACTCACCGCGTTCTATCGTTGCCGCGAATTGCCTTGAGCCTGCAGTTGTAAGCACTGGCCTCTTCGCGGGACGAGCCCGCTCCCACAAGCAGCGGTGAACCTGTGGGAGCGGGCTTGTCCCGCGAAGAGGCCGGCACAGGCACTGCAACTGCCCAGGATCAATCCCGCTTCGCTTGCCACGGGCTATGCTTAGTACATGGCCCCAACGCAAAAGGATTGCAGTCCATGTCCCCCTTCCTGTCCCTGTTCGTGCCGGTGTTCCTGTTCCTGATGCTGCTGACCATCGGCTTCAGCCTGCGCGAGCGCAACATTGGCGTGCTGATGATGTGGATCGGCACCCTGGGTATCTTCGGCCTCACTTGCTGGAAGATCCTGGAGAAACTGCCCACATAAACCTCTACACTCGGGCAATCGTTTGACCTGAGGTAGATTTCCCGGTGCCAACCCTTCTGCGTTGCCTTGCCCTGCTGTTGTTTCTGTTCATCGCCCCGGTCCAGGCGGCGGGCCTGCCGAGCCTGCTGGGCTCCAGTGCGCCCGCCCAGCCCGAGGCCACCGAGCCGCTGGGCAAGTCGCTGGACGAGGTGATCAAGAACCTGGAAAACGACCAGCAACGGGCCAAGCTGCTGGCCGACCTGAAAAAACTTCGCGACGCCACCAAGCAATCGCAACCGACCGCTGAACAGGGCGTGCTGGGCCTGATCGGCGGCGCGCTGCATGACTTCGAAAAACAATTCAGTGGCGACGCCAGCCCGTTCAACCGCTGGGCGCTGGAGTTCGAGCAGGCCCAGGCCGAATTGGTCGAGCTGGTGGTCCCGGTGCACCAATGGCCGGCGATCCTGTTTGGCTTTGCC
Source organism: Pseudomonas sp. LFS044 (assembly GCF_047978245.1). Taxonomy (NCBI): domain Bacteria; kingdom Pseudomonadati; phylum Pseudomonadota; class Gammaproteobacteria; order Pseudomonadales; family Pseudomonadaceae; genus Pseudomonas; species Pseudomonas sp. LFS044. Next base: position 11,709 of record NZ_JBFPFX010000021.1, on the reverse strand, counting down.
GCGATCATCGCCGTGTGGAGCCTGCTGGCCTATGCCTTCAACTGGATCGGCCACCGCGTTCGGGTGCGCTTCGGCCTGACCGAGGAGCTGCCCCAGCACCCGCGTACCTGGGACCTGGTGCGCTTCGCCCTGCGCAAGCTCGGGCCGTGGCTGGTGGCGCTGGTGTTCACGGTGTACCTGAGCTTTGCCCTGCCCTCTTCGCTGGGCAAGTCGATGGCCATGGTGCTGGCCTACGCGCTGGTGGTGGGCACCTGCTTCTCGGCCATCTGCGTGATCGCCTTCTCGCTGCTCGACGGCCCGCACCGCCACCGTGCCCTGCACATCCTGCGCCACCAGGCTTTCCGCCCGCTGTGGCTGATCGGCAGCTTCGCCGCGTTTGGCGAGGCGATGAGTGACCCGCGCATGACCGTCGCCCTCGGCACGCACCTGGCACACGCGCTGGCCACCCTGGCCAATGTCATCGCCGCCCTGTGCACTGGGTTGTTCGTGCTGCGCTTTCGCCGCCCGATCGCCCACCTTATTCGCAACCAGCCGCTGTCCCGGCGCCTGACCCGGCGCACGCTCAGCGACACCATCGAGATTCTCGGCAGCTTCTGGTTCGTCCCGGCGATGATCCTGGTGGCGATCTCGCTGTTCGCCACCTTCGTTTCGGCCGGCGACACCAGCACCGCCCTGCGCCAGTCGCTGATGTGCACGGTGCTGGTGGTGGTGTGCATGGTGCTCAACGGCCTGGTGCGCCGCCACGCCGCCAACCCCAAACGCGCCAACAAGCGCCAGGCGGTGTACACCGAACGCCTGCGCAACTTCGGTTATGTGCTGGTGCACCTGTTCATCTGGCTGGTGTTCATCGAGCTGGGCTTGCGCGTCTGGGGCCAGTCGATGATCAGCTTTGCCGAGGGTGATGGCCATGAAGTCAGCCTGCGCCTGCTGGGCCTGGCTGGCACGCTGATTGTCGCCTGGCTGGTATGGATTCTCGCCGACACCGCCGTGCACCACGCGCTGGTGCGTTCGCGCCGCGGCCTGGCCAACGCCCGTGCGCAAACCATGATGCCGTTGATCCGCAACGTGATGTTCGTGGTGATTTTCATCATTGCGGTGATCGTCGCCCTGGCCAACATGGGCATGAACGTGACGCCGCTGCTGGCCGGTGCCGGTGTGATCGGCCTGGCGATCGGTTTTGGCGCGCAGTCGCTGGTAGCCGACCTGATCACCGGTCTGTTCATCATCATCGAGGACTCGCTGGCCATCGACGACTACGTCGACGTTGGCGGCCACCTGGGCACGGTCGAGGGCCTGACCATCCGTACCGTGCGCCTGCGCGACATCGACGGCATCGTGCATACCATCCCGTTCAGCGAAATCAAGAGCATCAAGAACTACTCGCGCGAGTTCGGCTACGCGATCTTCCGCGTGGCCATCCCGCACAGCATGAATATCGACCAGGCCATCACGTTGATCCGTGAAGTGGGGCAGAAGCTGCGCAACGACCCGCTGATGCGCCGCAATATCTGGTCGCCGCTGGAACTGCAGGGGGTCGAGAGTTTCGAGTCGGGCTCGGCGATCTTGCGGGCACGCTTCAAGACCGCGCCGATCAAGCAGTGGGAAGTGTCGCGGGCGTTCAACCTGGCACTGAAGCGGCAGCTGGATGAAGCGGGGTTGGACCTGGCGACGCCGCGGTTGTCGGTGCAGGTGGTGACCGCGGGCGGTGGCGGCATGGCAGAGGCCGGTGCCTCCAGTTAAGGCCTCATCGCCGGCAAGCCGGCTCCCACAAGCACCCCACTGCTCTCAAAGGCAGCGCTGTACGGAGCCGGCTTGCCGGCGAGTGGGCTGCAAAGCCCTACCCGGCATGGGCACGGATGCGGATCGCATCATGCCGCCAATACTCAAGGTCACAGTCGATCAGATGCCCATGCTGGTCACTGTTGACCCGGGTGATGTGCAGCCCTGGGCTGCCCGTGGTCACCCGCAGTGCCGCCGCCGCGTCCACCGGTAACGCCGTGGGCAAGATCTCGAAGCACACCTGCCCATAGCGAATGCCGTACACACGTGCATAAATCTCGGTCAGCGACTGCGCCAGGTCCTGTTCGAGAATCGCCGGGAAATGCTGCGGGTTGAGGTAATGCTCGGCATACAGCACCGCCCGCCCATCGATGCGCCGCAACCTGCAGATCTGCACCACGCTGGACAGCGCCGGCAGGCGCAAACGCGCGCAGATCGCCGCCGATGCCGGCTGCAGGCGCGCCGAGAGCAACTCGGTGGCTGCTTCCCGCCCCTGGTCCCGCACCATCGCATGAAAGTGGCTCCGCTCGATCAGGTCGTAGGTCAGCCGTTGCGGCGCGACGAACCACCCGCGCCGCTCCTCACGGTAGATCAGCCCCTGGGCTTCCAGCTGCGCCAGCGCCTCACGCAGGGTGATGCGCGTGGTGTCGAACACGTCGCTGAGCTTGCGTTCGGCCGGCAGCTTGCCGCCCGGCGCCAACAGGCCGTGCTCGATCTGCTCCTGCAACGCATGGCAGATGGCTGTTACCGCACGCGGTGGCATCGACTGCATCAAGGGTTACCTATCTGGACTAGTCCAGCCCCAGAACAGGGCACTTGGAGAATAGTGCAAGCCTAGGCAGGGCTGATGAACATCCTGTGACAAAGGCGCTGAGCGGCCTCCTCAGGATGACTGCCAGATTCGCGCCAACCCTGATGAATCGGGCCTTGCGATCTGGGCTACGCTGTATTTCCAGGAACCTCCAGCAGCCGGTTCAGGCCCTCTCCTACATCAAACTGTCATGCAACCGGCCTACCTTGGCGCAAGGTTTGCTGACCTAGACCAAAGGTTCCCAAGCAAAGGCTTCACTCATAACAACGATCGCGTAAGGCACCCACCCAAGGAGCTTCGGATGAAAAAGTTGTTCATGGCGTCACTGCTCGGCTCGGCCATCACCCTGTGTACTTCGGCCATGGCTGCCGGCACCGACCTCAAGGCCCTGGAAGACGCCGCCCGCAAGGAAGGCACCGTCAACAGCGTGGGCATGCCCGATGCCTGGGCCAACTGGAAAGGCACCTGGGATGACCTGGCCAGCAAGTACGGCCTCAAGCACAGCGACACCGACATGAGCTCGGCCCAGGAAATCGCCAAGTTCGAGGCCGAGAAGGACAACGCCAGCGCCGATATCGGTGACGTGGGTGCAGCCTTCGGCCCGATAGCCGTGGCCAAGGGTGTTAGCCAGCCGTACAAGCCGAGCACCTGGGACCAGGTACCGGAATGGGCCAAGGACAAGGACGGGCACTGGGCGCTGGCCTATACCGGCACCATCGCCTTCATCATCAACAAGGACCTGGTGAAGGAAGAGGAACGCCCTAAAACCTGGCATGACCTGGAAAAAGGCAAGTACAAGGTCGCCATCGGTGACGTCGGTACCGCCGCCCAGGCTGCCAACGGCGTACTGGCCGCGGCCATCGCCTACAAAGGTGACGAGAGCAACGTCGCGCCGGGCCTGCAGCTGTTCACCAAGCTGGCCCAGCAAAAACGCCTGTCGCTGGCCAACCCGACCATCCAGACCCTGGAAAAAGGCGAAGTGGAAGTCGGCGTGGTGTGGGACTTCAATGGCCTGAGCTACCGTGATCAGATCGACCCCAAGCGCTTCGAAGTGCTGATCCCCTCGGACGGGTCGATCACCTCGGGCTACACCACCATCATCAACAAGTACGCCAAGCACCCGAACGCGGCCAAGCTGGCACGTGAATACATCTTCAGCGACGCCGGGCAGATCAACCTCGCCAAGGGGCATGCCCGGCCGATCCGCGCCGAGCACCTGAAACTGCCGGCCGACGTGCAGGCCAAGCTGCTGCCCAACGAGCAGTACGGTGCTGCGCAGCCGATCAAGAATGCCGAAGTGTGGGAAGCGACCTCGAAGAAGCTGCCGCAGATGTGGCAGGAGCAAGTGATCATCGAGATGGAGTAAGGGGCTAGTTTTCTAGCGCCTGAACCGGCCTCTTCGCCGGCGAGCCGGCTCCCACCGGGCAGCACAGTTTTCAGCCCTGTGGTGTACCTGTGGGAGCCGGCTTGCCGGCGATGAAGGCAACGCGGTTATTGACTGGAGCCACCATGCAACACAACGTCATCCTGGTCCTGCTCGACGGCCTCAACCACCAGGTCGCCCACCACGCCATGGGCCACCTGCACGCCTATGTCGAAGCCGACCGCGCCGCGCTGTACCGCGTGGAATGCGAGCTGCCGTCGCTGTCGCGGCCGCTGTACGAGTGCATCCTCACCGGCGTGCCACCGATCGACAGCGGCATCGTGCACAACAACGTCAACCGCCTGTCCAACCAGCGCAGCGTGTTCCACTATGCCCGCGAGGCCAACCTGGGCACCGCCGCCGCGGCCTATCACTGGATGAGCGAACTGTACAACCGCTCCCCCTTCGACCCGCAACGCGACCGCCATACCCACGCGCCCAAGCTGCCGATCCAGCATGGCCTGTTCTATTGGGACGACCGTTACCCCGATTCACACCTGCTGGCCGACGCCGAATACCTGCGCCGCCGCCATGCACCGAATTTTCTGCTGGTGCACCCCATGAGCATCGATGACACCGGCCACCGCCACGGGCTGGACAGCAGCCAGTACCGAAACGCCGCGCGCAGCGCCGACATCCTGCTGGCCGACTACCTGCCGCGCTGGCTCGAAGAGGGTTACCAGATACTGGTCACCGCCGACCACGGCATGAACAATGACCGCTCGCACAATGGCCTGCTGGCCGAGGAGCGCGAGGTGCCGCTGTTCGTGTTCGGCGACGCCTTCAGCCTGGACCCTGCCGCCAAGCCGCTGCAGACCGAACTGTGCGGGACCATCTGCGAATTGCTCGGCGTGCCCCACGACAAGACCGTCTGCCGGGAGCTGCTCAAGTGACCACCACCCACAGCCGCAGCGCCCGTGGCCGCTACCTGGCCCTGCTCTGCCTGCTGCCGTTCGCCGTGTTCTTCGTCATCTTCCAGATTGCACCGCTGGCCTGGGTGGCGATCAACAGCGTGCAATCGGAAGCCGGCTGGGGCATCGAAAACTTCAGCAAGGTGTTTGCCTCGAAGTTCTACCTGCAGGCGCTGCAGCGCAGCCTGGAGATCAGTTTCTGGTCGAGCCTGTTCGGCATCGTCATCGCCACCCTCGGCGCCTACTCGCTGCGCCAGGTGGATTCGCGCCTGCGCGACTTCGTCAGCGCCTTTGCCAACATGACCAGCAACTTCGCCGGCGTACCGCTGGCCTTTGCCTTCATCATTCTGCTGGGTTTCAACGGCGCACTGACCCTGCTGCTCAAGCAGGTCGGCCTGCTGGAGGACTTCAGCATCTACTCCAAAAGCGGCTTGATCCTGGTGTACACCTACTTCCAGATCCCACTCGGCGTGCTGCTGCTCTACCCGGCCTTCGACGCCCTGCGCGAGGACTGGCGCGAGTCGGCCGCGCTGCTCGGCGCCAACCACTGGCAGTTCTGGCGGCACATCGGCCTGCCGGTGCTGGCCCCGGCGTTGCTCGGCACGTTCGTCATTCTGCTGGCCAATGCCCTGGGCGCCTATGCCACGGTGTATGCACTGACCACCGGCAACTTCAACGTGCTGCCGATCCGCATCGCCGGGCTGGTGGCCGGCGACATCAGCCTTGACCCCAACCTGGCCAGCGCCCTGGCCATGGTGCTGGTGGGCCTGATGACCCTGGTCACGGTGGTGCATCAATGGCTGCTCAAGAGGAGCTACCATGCGCGCTGATTCCAACGCTGCCAGCCTGTACCACCGCCTCGTGGTGTACCTGCTGTTCCTGATCCTGCTGCTGCCGCTGGCTGGCACCTTGCTCTATTCGCTGGCCACCAGCTGGTCGGCCAGCCTTCTGCCCAGCGGCCTGACACTGAAGTGGTACCTGGCACTGTGGAGCGAGCCGCGCTTTCTGGCCGCCTTCGGCCAGTCGCTGCTGGTGTGCATGGGCGCCCTGCTGCTGTCGGTGGTGCTGATCCTGCCGCTGCTGTTCGTGGTGCACTACCACTTCCCCAAGCTCGACGCGCTGATGAACATCCTCATCCTGCTGCCGTTCGCGGTACCCCCGGTGGTGTCGTCGGTGGGCCTGCTGCAGCTGTACGGCAGCGGGCCGATGGCCATGGTCGGCACGCCGTGGATCCTGATCGGCTGCTACTTCACCATCGCCCTGCCGTTCATGTATCGGGCGATCACCAACAACCTGCAGGCGATCAACCTGCGCGACCTGATGGACGCCGCCCAGCTGCTCGGCGCCAGCACCTGGCAGGCAGCGTTCCTGGTGGTGCTGCCGAACTTGCGCAAGGGCTTGATGGTGGCGCTGCTGCTGTCGTTCTCGTTCCTGTTCGGCGAGTTCGTGTTCGCCAACCTGCTGGTCGGTACCCGCTACGAAACCCTGCAGGTGTACCTGAACAACATGCGCAACAGCAGCGGCCACTTCAACAGCGCCCTGGTGATTTCGTACTTCGCCTTCGTGCTGGTGTTGACCTGGGTCGCCAACCGCTTGAACAAGGACAAGACCTGACATGAGCTTCGTCAGCGTACAGAAACTGCATAAGAGCTACGCCGGCACGCAGGTGTTCGAGAACATCGACTGCCAGATCGAACGCGGCGAGTTCGTCACGCTGCTCGGCCCGTCCGGCTGCGGCAAGTCCACGCTGCTGCGCTGCATCGCCGGGCTGACCCCGGTGGACAGTGGGCAGATCCTGCTCGATGGCCAGGACATCGTGCCACTCAGCCCACAAAAGCGCGGCATCGGCATGGTGTTCCAGAGCTACGCGCTGTTCCCCAACATGACCGTGGAGCAGAACGTCGCGTTCGGCTTGCGCATGCAGAAAGTGAAAGCCGACGAGCGCCAGGCGCGGGTGCGCGAGGCCCTGGAGCTGGTAGAGCTGGGCAGCTTTGCCGGGCGCTACCCGCACCAGCTGTCCGGCGGCCAGTGCCAGCGCGTGGCCCTGGCCCGCTCGCTGGTCACACGCCCCCGCTTGTTGCTGCTGGACGAGCCACTGTCGGCACTGGATGCGCGCATCCGCAAGCACCTGCGCGAGCAGATTCGCGGCATCCAGCGCGAACTGGGGCTGACCACCATCTTCGTCACCCATGACCAGGAAGAAGCGCTGACCCTGTCGGACCGCATCTTCCTGATGAACCAGGGGCGCATCGTCCAGAGCGGCGATGCCGAAACCCTCTACACCGCGCCGGTGGACCTGTTTGCCGCCGGCTTCATTGGCAACTACAACCTGCTCGACCCCGACAGCGCCAGCCGCCTGTTGCAGCGCCCGGTAGCCAGCCGCCTGGCTATCCGCCCGGAATCGATCACCCTGGGCCGCCAAGGCGAACTGGACGGCGAGGTCCGCAGCCACAGCCTGCTGGGCAACGTGATCCGCTACCGGGTGCGGGTGCGCGACGTCGAACTGGTGGTCGATGTGCTCAACCGCTCATCCGCCGACCTGCACGCGGACGGGCAACGGGTATCCTTGTCGATCAACCCCACGGCGCTACGGGAAGTGGCCTAAGGAGATTCAACACATGGCACTGGCAATTTTCGACCTCGACGAAACCCTCATCCACGGGGACTGCGCGTCACTGTGGAGCGAGCAGATGGCGCGGCTGGGCTGGGTCGACGGCAAGGCCTTCCTGCGCCGCGATCATGAGCTGATGGAGGCCTACGGCAAGGGCCACCTGGCGATGGAGGACTACATGGCCTTCAGCCTCGAGCCGATTGCCGGGCGCACGCTGGAAGAAGTCGAGCACTTGGTCGAGCCGTGGGTCGAGGAGGTGATCGAGCCGATCATATTTGGCGATGCCTGCCGCTGCATTGCCGAGCACCGCAAGCGTGGCGACCGCATCCTGATCATCTCGGCGAGCGGTACGCACCTGGTGGGGCCGATTGCGGCGCGGCTAGGCGTGGATGAATACCTGGCGATCGAACTGGAAGCGGTGAACGGGGTGTATACCGGCAACACTCATGGGGTGCTGACCTACCGAGAGGGCAAGATCACTCGGTTGCTGGAATGGCTGGATCAGGAGCAGGAGAATCTGGAGGGGGCGAGTTTCTATTCCGATTCGCGTAACGACTTGCCGCTGTTGCTGAAAGTGGACCATCCGCATGTGGTGAACCCGGATGCGGTGTTGCGTGAGCATGCCGAGAAGAATGGGTGGCCGATACTGAGCTGGAGCTGAAAAACTTCAGCGGCTGGTCCGGCCTCATCGCCGGCAAGCCGGCCCCCACAGGTTCACCACAGCTTCAAATAGTGTGGGGTTGCTGTGGGAGCCGGCGATGAGGCCTTCAAGCGTTAAACCAAGCTCGGGTCGATGACCATCACCAGCTTGCCCGACACCTGGTTGCTCTCAAGTGCGGCATACGCCGCCTGGGCGAACGCGACCGGGTAGGTATCCACCAGTTGCGGCGACAAGCGCCCTTCGGCGAACAGCGGCCACACCTGCTGCAGCAACTCGCGCAACAACTCGGCCTTGAAACCGTCGTCGCGGTTGCGCAGCGTGGAACCGGTGATCTCCAGGCGTTTGCCCAGCACCTGCGCCAGGTCCAGCTCGAACTTGCGCCCGCCCATCAAGCCAATGATCACCCAACGCCCGTCACGCGCCAGCAGCTTGAGGTTGAGTTCCCCGTAACTGGCACCGACCGGGTCGAGGATCACGTCGAACGGCCCGAAACCTTCAAGCGCTTCGAGGTTCTCGTTACGCACCACCCCACCGGCAGCCCCCAAAGCCTCGCAATACGCCAGGCGGTCCTGCGAACCAACGCTCACATACACGGGGTTGCCAAACGCCTTGCACAGCTGAATGGCCGCCGAGCCGACGCCACTGGCCCCTGCGTGCACCAGCACCTTTTCGCCCGCTTTCAGGTTGCCCAACTGGAAGATGTTCAACCACGCCGTGGCATACACCTCGGGCAGCGCCGCCGCTTCGTGCAGGCTCAGGCCCTCGGGCACCGGCAGCACATGGCGGGCATCCACCACCACTTCCTCGGCCATCGCCCCGCTGGCCAGCAACGCGCAGACCCGGTCGCCCACGCGCCAGTCGGCGCCTGGCCCCACTTCCTCGATCACCCCGGCGCACTCCAGGCCCATGTAGGGGCTGGCGCCTGGCGGTGGCGGGTACAGCCCCTTCATTTGCAACAGGTCGGCGCGGTTCAGCCCGGCAGCGGCCACTCGAATGCGTACCTGGCCGGCGTCAAGGGCCGGGCGCACCGCCTCAACCCACTCCACATGTCCGTCTTCGCCTTGCAATGCCTTCACAGTGCCTCCATAGTTGAATCATGACTGAGCCTGGGGAACCCTCGCCCCGGGCTTTTTGCAGTATTTGTCCGGCTCCATGGAACCGGCAACGGAAAAGACGGCCTACTATGCGTGATCAATTGCCTCCACGTCGAATCAGCATGAAGCATTTCCTACCTAGCACCGCCCTGGCCCTCATGATCGGCCTCGGCAGCCTCACGCTCGGCGGCAATGCGGCGGCCGCCAACAAGTGGGACAGCCTACAGCCGGACCGTGACGAAATCGTCGCCAGCCTGAATGTGGTGGAGCTGCTCAAGCGCCACCATTACAGCAAGCCGCCACTGGATGACGCCCGCTCGGTGATCATCTACGACAGCTACATCAAGCTGCTCGACCCTGCGCGCAGCTATTTCACTGCGGCCGACGTCGCCGAGTTCGACAAGTGGAAGACGCAGTTCGACGACTTCCTCAAAAGCGGCAACCTCGAGCCTGGCTTCACCATCTACAAACGCTACCTCGATCGCGTCAAACAGCGCCTGGACTTTGCCCTGGCCGAGCTGAACAAGGGCGTCGACAAGATCGACTTCACCACCAAGGAGACCTTGCTGATCGACCGCAAGGATGCCCCGTGGATGAAGAACCAGGCCGAGCTCGACGACCTGTGGCGCAAACGCGTCAAGGACGAAGTGCTGCGCCAGAAGATCGCTGGCAAAGAGCCCAAGCAGATCCAGGAAACCCTGACCAAGCGCTACAAGAACCAGCTGGCGCGCCTGGACCAGACCCGTGCCGAGGATATCTTCCAGGCCTACATCAACACCTTTGCCCAGTCCTACGACCCGCACACCAATTACCTGTCGCCGGACAACGCCGAAAACTTCGACATCAACATGAGCCTGTCGCTCGAAGGCATCGGCGCGGTGCTGCAGAGCGACAACGACCAGGTCAAGATCGTCCGCCTGGTGCCGGCAGGCCCTGCCGCCAAGACCAAGCAAGTGGCCCCGGCCGACAAGATCATCGGCGTCGCCCAAGGCAACAAGGAAATGGTCGACGTGGTCGGCTGGCGCCTGGACGAAGTGGTCAAGCTGATCCGTGGCCCGAAAGGCTCGGTGGTGCGCCTGGAAGTCATTCCGGCCAGCAACGCACCTAGCGACCAGACCAGCAAGATCGTTTCGATCACCCGTGAAGCGGTCAAGCTTGAAGAGCAGGCGGCGAAGAAGTCGGTGCTCAAGCTCAAGCAGGACGGCCGTGACTACAAGCTGGGCATCATCGAGATCCCGGCCTTCTACCTGGATTTCAAGGCATACCGTGCCGGCGATCCGGAGTACAAGAGCACCACGCGTGACGTGAAAAAACTGCTGACCGAACTGCAGAAGGAAAAGGTCGACGGCGTGGTCATCGACCTGCGCAACAACGGCGGTGGTTCTTTGCAGGAAGCCACCGAGCTGACCAGCCTGTTCATCGAGAAAGGCCCGACCGTGCTGGTACGCAACAGCGACGGCCGTGTCGACGTGCTCGAGGACGAAAACCCCGGCGCCTTCTACAAAGGCCCGCTGGCGCTGCTGGTCAACCGTCTCTCGGCTTCGGCCTCGGAGATCTTCGCCGGCGCCATGCAGGACTACCACCGCGCCCTGATCATCGGTGGCCAGACCTTCGGCAAAGGTACCGTGCAGACTATCCAGCCGCTCAACCATGGCGAGCTGAAGCTGACCCTGGCCAAGTTCTACCGGGTTTCCGGGCAAAGCACGCAGCACCAGGGTGTGCTGCCGGACATCGATTACCCGTCGATCATCGACACCAAGGAAATCGGTGAAAGCGCTCTGCCCGAGGCCATGCCGTGGGATACCATCCGCCCGGTGGTCAAGCCGGCGGCAGACCCGTTCAAGCCGTACCTGACGCAGCTCAAGGCCCAGCATGAAGCGCGCAGCGACAAGGATGCGGAATTCACCTACATCCGCGACCGCCTGGCGCTGACCAAGAAGCTGATGGACGAGAAGACCGTCAGCCTCAACGAGCAGGACCGCCGCGCCCGCCACGACGAGGTCGAGGCCAAGCAGCTGGCCCTGGAAAACACCCGCCGCAAGGCCAAGGGTGAAGAGCCGCTGAAAGAGCTGAAGAAAGAGGACGAGGATGCGCTGCCGGTGGAGGATGAGAACACCAAGCCGGAAGATGATGCTTACCTGTCTGAAACTGGGCGCATCTTGATTGACTACCTCAGTGCCAGCACCAAGGTGGCCAAGCAGTAATCAGATGGAGGTTGGGTGAAACATGAAAGGGCCGGGCATGTGGAATGCTCGGCCCTTTTTGTTTGTGGCGAAGTGGTTGTCTTGAGATTTGGGGCGCGGCGCAAATCGAGCGCCGCCCGCGCGGCGCTTCGCGGGGCAAGCCCGCTCCCACATTTGTTGCAACGTGCCATTCCAGTCAGGCCATGGTTGTCCGCCTTGGCGCATGACTGAAGACA
>NZ_JBFPFX010000020.1:0-112069 GCF_047978245.1 Pseudomonas sp. LFS044 | reverse complement strand
CATGCCAACAAGGCTGGCAACTATGGCCTCACAGGCCATGGCACGTTGCAACAAATGTAGGAGCGGGCTTGCCCGCGATGCGCCGCGCGGGCGGCGCTCGATCTCAAGGGCCCTGAAGATCTTGAGCCATACAAATAGCCATTAGTGGCAATTCACTTTCAACTTTCTGATTATCTGGACAATAATCAGAAAAGTATTACCCCGTGTGACCGGCTGGATGCACCGGCCACCAAAAAAATCGAGGGGCGAAAAGCCCCCGTTTGCCCGTGTTGACCATCAGGAGAAGTCATCGATGAAAACCCCTCTTGCCACTGCGCTGGCCGCTGCCGTATTGGCTTTCGCCGGGGCCAACCTGGCCCAGGCGGCGCAGGTTTCAGGTGCCGTTGGCGCCACCAGCCAGGGCGACATGACCTACCGTATCGGCTTGTCGTTCGACTGGGACAAGAAATGGCTGCAAAGCAGCACCGGTTACGTGAGTGGCTACTGGGATGCGGCCTACACCTACTGGGAAGGCGGTGATGCCAGCGGCGCCCACTCGCTGTCGTTCAGCCCGGTGTTCACCTACGAGTTCAGCGGCTTCACCTACACCCCGTACATCGAAGCCGGCATCGGCCTGGCGGCGTTCTCCAAGACCGAGGTGGGCGACCAGCGCCTGGGCTCGTCCTTCAACTTCGAGGACCGCATCGGCTTTGGTCTGAAGCTGCCGGGCGAGCAGAAGGTCGGCATTCGCGCCATCCATTACTCGAACGCCGGCATCAAGCAGCCAAACGACGGCATCGAGTCGTACTCGCTGTTCTACACCAAGGGCTTCTGAAGCGAAGGGGCCGCATCGCGGCCCCGGCAGCTTAGAAGGTGTAGGAAACCCCAGCCTGCACCGTACGCGGCGCGCCCGGATAGACGTAGGTATTGAACGCCCCCTCGTCATAGCCCTTGTTGAACACGTTCTTCACATCCAGGTTCAGCCGCACGTGCTCGTTGACCTTGTAGAAGCTCAGCAGGTCGACGACGCTGTAACGCTCCATGGTGTAGGTGGTCGCAGCGGTCTGCCCGGCACGGTCATCGATGTACTTCACCCCAACACCCAGGCCCAGCCCTTTGGCCACGCCATCCTGGAACTCGTAAGTGTTCAGCAGGCTGAAGCTGTTACGCGGGATGTTCGCCAGGCGCGTGCCGGTCGGCACCGTGTTGTCCTGGGTGACCTCGGCGTCGACATACGCGTAGCCACCGATCACACGCCATTGCGGCGTGAGGTTGCCGGCAATGTTGATGTCCAGGCCGCGGCTGCGCACTTCGCCGGCCGCGATGCTGTAAGTGCCGCTGGGGTCATTCGGGTCGCGGGTCAACACGTTCTCTTTGACGATGTGGTAAATCGCGGCATCGACACTCAGCTGACGGTCCAGCGCCTCCCATTTCACGCCCAGTTCATACGACTTGCCCTTTTCCGGGTCAAAGCCGCTGCCTTGCAGGCTGGCCCCACTGTTGGGCTTGAACGAGCGCGCGGTATTGGCGTACACCGCCAGCGTATCGGTCAGGTCGTAGAGCAGGCCGAACCGCGGGGTCACACCGTTCTCGCCCTTGCTGAAGTCGCCCGCAGTGTTGAGCTTGTTGTCGTAGTCATGCTCGTAGCGCTCGAAACGCACGCCGGCGAGGGCCTTGAGGCGATCGGTCAGGGCGACCTGGTCCTGGATGAAGGCCGCCCAGGTTTTGAGGTTTTCCTTGTCGTGCGTGGTCGTACGGGTGAGGGCAGGGCGCGCCTGGCCCTGCACCGGGTCGAAAATGTCGATTGGGTAGGCGCCGGTGCCGGCGGCCGAGCGCTGGATGATCGAGTTGTAATCGTAGTCTTCGTACTCGATGCCGGTCAGCAGGGTGTGGGCAAAGCCGCCCGCGTCGAAGTGGCCGGTGAGGTTGAGCTGGTAATCGCGGTCGGTCCACTCCAGCTTGCGGTAGTTGAAGTTGCGACCCAGGGTGCGGCCGTCCGCCTGCAAGCCGTTGGCTTCGACGGCGTTGCCCTTGAGCGAGCCGTCCAGCCATTGCATGCCGCCGCCGAGCGTCCAGTCATCGTTCAGCGCGTGCTCGAAGCGCAGCTGCGCCATGTTGTTATCGTTGTGCAGCAGGTTGTCGCTGCCTTTTTCCCAGATGTTGGTATCGCGTGACGCCGTGCCGCGCTGGCCGGGCAGGCGAGTGAGGCCGCGGTCCAGTGGGTGGTTGTTGCGCATGAAATCGCCCTCGAAGACGATCCTGGTGGCGTCGTTGACCTGCCAGCTGAGTACCGGCGCGACGTCGTAGCGTTCGCTCTCGACATCGTCACGGAAGCTGTCGCCGCCTTCCCCCAGCACGTTCAGCCGGTATGCCAGCGAGCCGTCCTGGTTGAGCGGCCCGGTGGCGTCCAGGGTGGCCCGGTGCATGCCCTGGTCGTCGAACTGGCTGCCGAGGGTCACCTTGGGGTCGGCCAGCGGCTGCTTGCTGACCACGTTGAAGGTCCCGCCGGGGTCGCCACGGCCATACAGGCTGGTGGCCGGGCCGCGGATCACTTCCAGGCGTTCGACGCTGTTGGCGTCAGGCGCGTTGGGGTAGCCCCGGTTGATCGGGAAGCCGTTGCGGTAGAACTCCCCGGTGGTGAAGCCGCGCACGGTGAAGGTGGTCAGGCCCTGGCCGCCAAAGTTGTTGGCGCGGCCGACGCCGCCAGCGTAGTCCAGGCCGTCCTGCAGGCGGGTGGCACCGGTATCTTCGAGCACATCCTTGGGCACCACGCTGATCGATTGCGGGGTGTCGTGCAGGGCGGTGTCGGTGCGGGTGGCACTGGTCGAGCGGTTGGCCTTGTAGCCATCGACTGGGCCATCGGCGCGCTCGCTGTCGGCGCTGCCAGTAATGCTCAGGGCCTGGAGTTCGATCTGCCTGGGGTCGTTGAGCGGTTCGGGCTCGGCGAAAGCCAGCGGGGAGACAGCATGGAGCACACAAAGCGAAACGAATGTGCGACGCATCGACGGTACGATCCTGAAGTAGGGCGTTAAGGATGGGGAGGAAGCGCCGCGAAACTACTACGAATCATTATCAAATGCATTCTTTTTAAATGGAGCTGGAGTGCCAGGTTGGGGGCGAGGCTGGCCTGGAGGATAGTGGGGGGATCGCGAGGCGCTTGCCGTAGGATCCTCAGCGCCCTTGAGATCGAGCGCCGCCCGCGCGGCGCATCGCGGGCAAGCCCGCTCCTACATTTGTTGCAACGCGCCGTTCCAGTCAGGCCATGGTTGTTCGCCCTGGTGCATGGCTGAGGACAGGTGGGGCGCCGGCAGCACCAACGGAAAAATCGCGTCATGCTACCAAGGCTGACAACTATGGCCTCACAGGCCATGGCACGTTGCAACAAATGTGGGAGCGGGCTTGCCCCGCGAAGCGCCGCGCGGGCGGCGCTCGATCTCAAAGGCCCTAAAGAACTCAAGACAAGCGCTTCGCGATGCGCCGCGCGGGCGGCGCTCGATCTCAAGAGCGCTGAAGATCCCAAGGCAAGCGCATCGCGATGCGCCGCGCGGGCGGCGCTCGATCTCAAGGGCGCTGACGATCCCGAGGCAAGCGCTATGCGATCTCATGACCGGCAAAAATTCCAAGACATACCCTAGCAGACCCCTTTGATCGCCAACACATTGCACAGCGGTTGTTCCAGCACATGCGCCGTAGTCCCGCCAAGGAACGTCTGCATGGCGTCATGCCGGTGGCTACCCATCACGATCACATCCATGCGGCTATGGCTGACAAACTGCGCAATCGCGCGTATCGCCGGCCCTTCAAGAAAATGCCGGCGTTCCAGCGGGACCTGATGGTGGTCACCCAGCCGGTTGAACGCCGCCCGCTGCGAGGTGCGTACACTGCCATCAAAGCCGGGCATGGTCACTGTGCCGGCGCCGAAATCGGCGATATGGGTCCGTGCCGCATCGCACACATGCACCAGATGAACCTCGCCGTTGCATTGCAGCGCCAGGGCATGGGCGCAGTGAATGACCTGCTCGTCCAGGTGTTCGCCAGCGCCGTGGCTGTTGAGGTCGACCGCTGCGGCGATCTGCCGTGGCAGTGGCAGGCGAATGTCGCTGACCAGGTGCACCGCCACCGGGCTGTCCTTGAGCAGTTGCCAGTCCAGCGGCGTCACCAGCAGGCGCTTGAGCACCGGTTCGTGCTGCACGTCCTTGACCAGCAGGTCGCAGCCTAGCTGCTCGATACGCTCGATGGCACTGCCCAGCGGGTCGCGGGTCAGCAGCAACTCGGTGGAGACATCCAGGCCGGCAGTGCGCAACTGCTCGGTGGCGTCGGCCAGCCATTGGCGGTTGTCGGCGAGCAATCGCTCGCGTTCGCGGCCGTCGCCCATCAGGCCGAAGGTGTCGACATCGTCGACGAACACGTTGATGTCCAGCAATGCACCACTGGATTCGGCCAACGCCGCCGCGCGTTGTAGCGCCGGCGTGTATCGCATCTGCGGGCCGAGCATGATTAACAAACGCTTGAACTGGCTCATCGCACACCTCCACGTGTGGGCAGCCCCCCGGTTCATGCCATCTGGTCTGTTCAGTCTAGCCCCTGTGGGGAAGCGCTGCGGCCTACAGTTGCCTGCCAGGTGCCCCAGCCTCCTGCCACCCCCCGCCCAGCGCTGCATACAGGTTCACCTCGGCCACCAGCTGCGCCAGTCGGTCGCTGATCAAACCCTGCTGGGCGGTGAACAGCGAGCGTTGTGCATCGAGGAACGTCAGGCTGCTGTCTACGCCAATGCGGTAGCGGTGTTCGGCCAGGTTGTAATAACGCTGGTTGGACGCCACCAGGTCGCGCTGCGCCTGCAACTGCCGCTGGTAGGTGGCCCGCGCCGCCAGCCCGTCAGCCACTTCCTGAAAGGCGCTCTGGATGGCCTTTTCGTACTGTGCCACCTGGATGTCCTTTTGCAACTGCGCGTAGTCGAGGCTGGCGCGCAGGCTGCCGGCGGTGAAAATCGGCAAGCTGATCTGCGGTTGGAACAGCCAGGTGCCGGAGCCTGCGTCGAACAGCCCGTTCAGCTCCGGGCTGGTGCTGCCGGCATTGGCGGTCAGGCTGATGCTCGGGAAGAACGCTGCCCGCGCTGCGCCGATATTGGCATTGGCCGCGCGCAGCTGGTACTCGGCCTGCACGATGTCCGGGCGGCGGCGCAGCAGGTCGGAGGGCAGGCCAGCCGGCAAGCCCGCGATCTGTTCGTCGCCCAGGGGCAGGGCGGCCAGGTCAGCGGCCACCGGTGCGCCCACCAGCAAGGTCAACTGGTTAAGGTCTTCGGCCACCTGGCGCTTGTAGCGCGCCACCGCAGCACGGGTGCTGTCGACACTGGTGCGTGCCTGGATCTGGTCCAGCGCCGACACCGTGCCTGCGCGGCGCTGGTTGCTGGTCAGGCGCAGGCTGCGTTCGTCCGCAGCCAGGGTTTCCAGGGAGAGCGCGAGCAGTTCCTGGTCGGCACGCCAGGTCAGGTAAACGTTGGCAACACTCGCCACCAGGCTCAATTGCGTACTGCTCCGCGCCTGATCGCTGGCCAGGTAGGTGAGCAGCGCCTGGTCGCTGAGGCTGCGCACCCGGCCGAACAGGTCCAGCTCGTAGGCGCTGACGCCCAAGGTTGCCGCATAGGTCGAGGAGATCACGCCCTGGTCAGTGCCGGTCATGCTGCGCGGCAGGTACTGGCGCGTACCTTGGGCGTCGGCGGACACCTTGGGCAGCAGGTCGGCACGCTGGATGCGGTACTGGGCGCGATAGGCCTCCACATTCAGCGCTGCGGTGCGCAAGTCACGGTTGTTGGCCAGGGCAGCGTCGATCAACTGGCGCAGTACAGGGTCCTGGAACACCTGGCGCCAGTCCTGCGCAGGCTGGCGTGCCAGCGCATCGCCCTGGTAAGCCGGCCCTTGCGGGAACTGTTCGGCCACCGGCGGCGCCGGGCGTTGATAATCGGGCGCCAGGGAGCAGCCGCACAGCAGTACAGCGCACAGGGTAAGGGCATGTCGGGGCATTACCGGTTCTCGCACAGTCAGGCGCCCGCCATCCATTTCGCCAGGCCGTGGCGGCCACTGACCCCCAGCTTGGCGGTGGCGCGCTTGAGGTAGGTTTCGATCGAACTGTTCTTCACATTCAGCCGTTGCGCCATCTCGGGCACGGTGCCCCCTGTCAGCAGGCCCAGGCAGACTTCCTGCTCGCGGGTCGAGAGCTTGACGGCATCCTGCGCCAGGCGTTCGGTCAAGGATTGGCGCAGCGAGCCGGCGTCCACAGCCGAAGCGGCTGTACCGGCCCGGCGAGCCGTGCCTTGGCCCAGCAGCTGGCCATGGTGCTCCACCAACGGCAGCAGGGTGTCGGAGAGGCTCTTGAGCTGCGACAGCTCACTCAGGCTGAAGGGCCGCTGGCTGGGCAGGCGATGGAAACAGATGACCCAGCGGCGGTCGCCGCTGCGCGAAACCAGGTTGCACTGGTGGGCACTGTGGCAGGCGTTCAGGGGGGCCTTGAATTCGATCAGCAGTGGGTCCTTCATCTGCATGATGCTTTGCAGCAGCGGGTGGCGCACGGTATCCACAGCCTGCGGTTGCTCAGGCCCGGCGCTGCCCAGCAGCTTGATGCGGCTGACACTGGCCTGGCGCGGGTCGAGGGTCCATTCGCTGAGGTCGAGCCTGTGGACCGGCACCTGGGCATCGACCAGGCGATACATCTGCTCGGCGAAGTCATCGGCGCCGCTGCTGGCGATCAGCTCGCCCAGTTGCAGATACAGCTGAGGGTCGGGGCGGTAGTCGAGGCTGGCGGTCAGCTTCATAGCGTTGTCGTCCTTGATTCAAAGCGTTACGGCGGGTGGTCTCGCAGTCGAGTCTCCGGGTGGCAAGCGGGTGATAGCGGTATTCAAGCGTGCCCGGATTGCTGCGTCTGTAGCGGGAAACCGGGACAGAAAATGCCAGTAATGGCTGCATGCAATGTAGGCATGGATGCGGTGCCGCAGCAGGCGTTGCGGCCAGCAGCCAGCGAATTGACGTCATAAGCCTGTCGGTTCGCGGCTGATCCCGCACTATCCCCCTGGGCGTAGGCCATCAGGGGCAGCTGGCTATGGCCAATCTCCTACAGATATTTAAGCCGCCGTGGACGGCCACCGGGATTGTCCGGGTTTAAGGGGCCATACAGGGTGGGGTGACGATGCTTGAATCCGCGGATGATCAATCAGAAGGACCTGAGCCCTCATGCCTGCCGCCCAAACCTTTGCCCTGACCGTTGCCCAGCGCGACATCTGGCTGGACCAGATCAGCCACGGCGACTCGCCGCTTTACAACATAGGCGCTTACGTCGAGCTGGGTGGTGCTGTTGACGTCGAACGTCTGCGCGCGGCCCTGGCGCACCTGGTGGCGTTGCACGACGGGCTGCGTACGGTGCTGGTGCCCGGGCAGGGTGTACCCCGCCAGCGCTTTGCCGAAGACCTGGCGGTGGGCTTGCCCGAGCACGATCTGCGCGCCAGCGACGACCCGTTTGGCGCCGCCCGGCGCCTGCTCAGCGCCCAGATGCAAAAGGTCTTTGCCTTGGATGGCGGCGCCCTGTGGGCCGCGCAGTTGGTCAGGCTGGAAGATCAGCGCTACCTGCTCGCCCTGCAGGCGCACCACCTGATCCTCGACGGCTGGGGCGTTGACCTGTGGTTCAAGCAGCTCGCCGACTGCTATGGCCTGCTGGGGCAGGGCCTGCCTTTGCCTGCCACGGGGCCGTCCTACCGGGAATTCATCGACGACGACGCCCAGTATCAGGCATCGCCCCGTCATGGCCGTGACCGCGACTACTGGCTGGGCAAATTCACCCAACTCCCCGACGCCTTACTGGTACCGCGTGAACGTGGCGCGGTACAGGCCGGCGAGCCGAGTGCCGCCCTTGAGCAACCTTTCGATGCCGGCCTGCTGGCGCGGATGCGGCAGCTGGCAACAGACCTGCAGGCTTCGGCGTTCCATGTACTGCTGGCGGCGATGCATGTGTGCTGCGCGCGCACCTGGCAACGCGACGAGTGGGTGGTCGGCCTGCCAGTGCGCAACCGTGGCAACGCACGGTTCAAATCGACCATGGGGCTGTTCACCCAGGTCAGTGCATTGCGTATGGATTTTGGTCGCAGCCGTTCGTTCGCTGAACTGGTGCAGGGCATACGTGACGCACTCAAGCAGGATTTTCGCCACCAGCGTTTCGCCTTGAGCGAACTGAACCGGGCGCTGGGTGCGCTGCGCGAAGAGCGGCCGCAACTGTTCGAGCTGATGGTGTCGTTCGAGGAGGACAGCAACGACCTGCGCTTCGGTGAGGTCAGCGGCCATACGGTGATGGTCTGCAACAGCCACGAGCCGACGCCGCTAAGCGTGCACCTGCGCAGCAACAGCTACAGCGACCAAGCCTGCCTGCACCTGGTGTACAGCCGAGCGTGGTTCAGTGCCGACGAAGTCGACGCGCTGGCTACCCGGCTGCTGCATGTGCTCGAGCAAGGGTTACAGCAGCCTGAATCGAGCATTGGCGCCTTGCACCTGCCGACCGCCAGCGAGCAGGCACAACTGCAGCAGTGGAACGATTCGGCGGTGGCCAGGCAGCAGGGCGAGATGCTGATCCACCGCCGCATCGAAGCCCAGGCCAGGGCCCGGCCGCAGGCCATCGCCGCGCTACACGAAGGTAATAGCCTGACCTACGCCGAGCTCGACCGGCGTGCCAACCATCTGGCAAAACACCTCATCGGCATGGGCGCAGGGCCCGACCAGCGGGTCGCGGTGGTCGCCCAGCGTGGCCTGGATACCCTGGTTGGCCTGCTGGCCGTTCTCAAGGCCGGGGCTGCGTATGTACCGATCGACCCCGCTCACCCGCAGGAGCGCCTGGCCTACCTGCTGGACGACAGCGCGCCGCGGGTGGTGCTGACCCTCTCGCACTTGCGTGACCGCCTGCCCGCCCACGGCCGGCCACAGGTCGAGCTGGACCGCTTGTCATGGGCCGGGGCAACGGGTGATGCGCCCGCCGTCGCCCAGCTCGCAGCCAGCCACCTGGTCTATGTCATCTACACCTCCGGCTCCACCGGGCTGCCCAAAGGGGTCATGGTCGAACACAGGATGCTGGCCAACCTGGTCGATTGGCACTGCGCCAGTTTCGACCTGGGGCCAGGCCGGCACCAGTCGAGCCTCGCCGGTTTCGGCTTCGATGCCATGGCCTGGGAAGTCTGGCCGGCGCTGTGCAGCGGCGCCACGCTGCATCTGGCACCGGTGCGCGACGGCGCCGAGAATATCGACGCCTTGCTGCAGTGGTGGCGCGACCAACCGCTGGACGTAAGTTTCCTGCCTACCCCGGTGGCCGAACATGCCTTTGCCCAGGGCGTACTGCACCCAACCTTGCAGACCCTGCTGATCGGCGGCGACCGCCTGCGCCGCCTGGCGCGCGAGCGCCGCTACCGGGTGATCAACAACTACGGCCCCACCGAGGCCACGGTGGTAGCGACCTCCGGCCTGGTCGAGGCGGGCCGGCCACTGCATATCGGTGGCCCGGTGGCCAACACTCGCCTGCATGTGCTGGACGAGCATCGCCAGCTGCTGCCGATTGGCGCGGTGGGTGAGCTGTATATCGGCGGCAGCGGCGTAGCCCGTGGCTACCTGAACCGGCCCGAACTGACCGCCGAACGCTTCCTCGACGACCCGTTCTGCCCCGGCGCTCGCCTGTACCGCACCGGCGATCTGGTGCGCTGGTTGGCCGACGGCACGCTGGAATACCTGGGGCGCAATGACGACCAGGTGAAGGTCCGCGGTGTGCGGGTGGAACTGGCGGAAATCGAAGCGGCGTTGGCCAGCCATGCTGCGGTGCGCGAGTGCGTGGTGCTGCTGCGCGACGGCCAATTGCAGGCGTGGTTCATTGCCGAGGCGGCGGTGGCACCCCGTGAACTGCACGAGCACCTGCGCGAGCGGCTACCGGCCGCCTTGCTGCCAACGGCCTACATCAACATCGCAAGCTGGCCGCTCACCGCCAACGGCAAACTCGACCGCCGCGCGCTGCCGGCCGCCGACGAGGCAGCCAAGGTGCGCCGCGAGCACCAAGCGCCGATCGGTGAGGTCGAGCAGCGCCTGGCACTGCTGTGGGCCGAACTGCTGCAGGTCGAGCGGGTAGGGCGCCAGGACCACTTCTTCGAACTGGGCGGCCATTCGCTGTTGGCGGTGCAACTGATCGAACGCATGCGCCAGCAGGGCCTTCAGGCTGACGTGCAGGTGCTGTTCGGCCAGTCGACCCTGGCCAGCCTGGCTGCCGCGGTAGTGGTGGGGGAAGCCGCAACGGTACCGGGCAATGGCGTGCTGGCGGGGTGCCAACAGATTACCCCCGACATGCTCACGCTCGCCAACCTCAACCAGGCCGCTATCGATCGGATCGTCGCGGCAGTGCCGGGTGGCGCTGGCAATGTGCAGGAAATCTACCCGCTGGCACCGTTGCAGCAGGGTTTGCTGTACCACCATGTCACCGATGCCCAGGACCCCTATCAGCAGCAGGCCCTGTTCGCCTTTGCCAGCCATGCGCAGCTGCAGGCCTTTACCGATGCCCTGCAGCAGGTGATCGAGCGCCATGACATCCTGCGCACCAGCCTGGCCTGGGACGGCCTCGAGCAGCCGCAGCAAGTGGTCTGGCGCCAGGCGCCGTTACCCGTCGAGCGCTGGGCGCCTGAAGTGCAAGGCGGCGATGTGGCGGCGCAGCTGCGCAAGGCCTACGACCCGCAACAACGGCCGCTGGACTTGCGTCAGGCGCCGATGATGGCAATGGTCTGCGCCGAAGACGCGGCGCAAGGCCGCTGGCTGGGCCTGCTGCGCTTCCACCACCTGGTCAACGATGCCGTTTCATTGCAGGTGCTGTTCGGCGAACTCGACGCGTTCATGCAGGGCCGGGGCGAGCAAATGCCGCTGCCGGTGCCCTACCGCAACTACGTGGCGCTCAGCGGCGCGACAGAGCGCCAGGCCCACCATGAGGCTTACTTCCGTGAGCAGCTGGCTGGCGTCGAGCCCCCGGCCCCCGTGCCGGGGCTGGGCGCCGTGGCGGTTGACGAGCAAGACCTGCAGACGCATGCCGTGGCGCTGGAGGGTGGCTTGAGCGAGCTGCTGCGTACTCGGGCCCGTGCCCACGGCGTGAGCCTGGCCAGCGTGCTGCATTTGGCCTGGGCCCAGGTGCTCGGCAGCTTGTCGGGCCGTGACGAGGTGGTGATCGGCACCGTGCTGCTGGGCCGGGCCATGGCCGGTGAGGGCGCCGACCGTGCGCTGGGCATGTTCATCAACAGTTTGCCGCTGCGCATCAGCCTGGGCGACCAGCCGCTGGGCCAGGCATTGACGCAGACCCACGCGCGCCTGGCCGCCTTGCTCGGGCACGAAGACGCGCCCTTGCTGCTGGCCCAGCGTTGCAGCGGGCTGCCGGCCGCCACGCCGTTGTTCGAAAGCCTGATCAACTACCGCCAGGGTGCGCTGCCGCAAGGGCAGGTGCTGCCCGGCGTAGCGCTGATCGCGGCCAGCGAAGTGCTGAGCCACGGCAGGGTGCTGACCGTGGATGACCTGGGCGATACGCTGCAACTCACCCTGCGTGCACCCCGTGCGATCGGCGCAGCGCGGTTGCTGGGCTATTTGCTGACCACCTTGCGCCAGTTCGCCGACGGCCTTCAGCAAAGCCAGCCGCTCAATACCCTTTGCAGCGTGCCCGCCGATGAACTGCGGCAGCTGTTGCACACCTTCAACCACACCGAAGACCGGCAAAGCCCGTTGGGCAGCACCCTGCCTGCGCTGTTCGAGGCCCAGGTGCGGCGCACGCCGCTGGCCATTGCCTTGCAGGCCGAGGACATCAGCCTCGACTACCAGACGCTCAATGCCCAGGCCAACCGCCTGGCCCACCGCCTGATCGCCCTGGGCGTTGGCCCCGATGCGCGTGTAGCCATCTGCGTGGAGCGAGGCGTGTCGATGATGCTGGCGCTGCTCGGCGTGCTCAAGGCCGGCGGCGCCTATGTGCCGCTGGACCCAGGCTACCCGGCCGAGCGCCTGCGCTTCATGCTCGAAGACAGCGCGCCCACCGTGGTGCTGGTGCATGGCGCTACGCTGGGCCTGTTCGATGCGCTTGCAGCGCCGGTGCTGGACCTGGACCGCGACGATTGGCCAGCCTGCAGCGCCGAAAACCCGCAGGTGGCGGGCCTGGGGCCTGGGCAATTGGCCTATGTGATGTACACCTCCGGCTCCACCGGTACGCCCAAGGGCGTGATGATCGAACACCGCGGCCTGTGCAACCTGATGCACTGGGGCTCGCAGATCTGTCCGCCGCAGCCTGGGGATGCCTTGCTGCAACGCGCGCCGTTCAGTTTCGATGGCTCGGTCTGGGAGCTGTTCTGGCCGTTGTGTGCCGGCTTGCGCCTGGTACTGGCGCGCCCCGACGGCCACCGCGACCCTGCGTACCTGGTGCAGTTGATCCAGGCGCGGCAGGTGACCACGATGAAGTTCGTCCCAGCCTTGCTGCACCAGTTTCTCGAAGAGCCGGGCGTCGAGCGCTGCACCAGCCTGACCGACATCTTCTGTGGCGGTGGCGAGTTGACCTTGGCGCTGTTGCGCAGCCTGCGCGAGCGGTTGCCCAAGGTGCGCGTGCACAACGTGTATGGCCCCACCGAAGCGACGGTCGACAGCACCGCCTGGACCCTGCAGGCCCATCAGCCGCTCCCCGCGCTGGCGCCACCGATTGGCCGGCCGATCGCCAATACCCGCCTGTATGTGCTCGATGCCCACGACCGCCCGGTGCCCTTGGGCGCGGTGGGGCAGTTGCACATTGGCGGCGTTGGCGTTGCCCGTGGCTATCTGGGGCTACCGACGCTGCAGGCCGAGCGCTTCATCGCCAGCCCGTTTGCGCCGGGCGACCGCCTGTACCGCACCGGCGACCTGGTGCGCTACCGTGAGGATGGCGAGCTCGACTTTGTCGGGCGTAACGATTTCCAGGTCAAGCTGCGCGGGCTGCGGGTCGAACTGGGTGAGATCGAAGCAGCCTTGGTGGCGCACCCGGCCATTGGGCAAAGCGTGGTGCTGATGCGCGAAGAACGCCTGGTGGCCTATTTCACCTGCCGCGACGCCAGCCCGGCGCCCGCCCTGCAAGTGCTGCGCAGCCATCTGCTGGCGCGCATGCCCGAGTACATGGTGCCGCAGGCATTTGTCGCCCTGGCGCAACTGCCGCTGAGCCCCAACGGCAAAGTCGACCGCCAGGCGCTGCCGGCGCCCGGTGAAGAGGCGGTGATCAGCCGTGAGTACCGGGCGCCGGAGGGTGAGCTGGAGGCGGCGCTGGCGGCGATCTGGACGCAAGTGCTGAAGATCGAGCAGGTGGGGCGCGAGGACAACTTCTTCGAGCTGGGCGGCCATTCGTTGCTGGCGGTAAGCTTAGTGGCGCGCATGCGTCAGGCCGGGTTGCATGTCGATGCCCGCACCTTGTTCAGCCAGCCGACCCTGGCCGGGTTGGCGGCTAGTACCCGACGCGAGCAGGTGGAGGTAGTGATACCGCAGACCACCATCCCGAGCCTGGGCACGCGTCGGCGGATTTGAGGGTGTTCGCTGTGGATTTGGGGGGAGATAGAGTCGGGGCTACCGGAGGCCTGGCTTGGATTTTTCGGTGATGCACAAATCGAGCGCCGCCCGCGCGGCGCATCGCGGGCAAGCCCGCTCCTACATTTGTTGCAACGCGCCGTTCCAGTCAGGCCATGGTTGTTCGCCTTGGCGCATGGCTGAAGACAGGTGGGGCGCCGGCAGCACCAGCCGAAAAATCTCGTCGAGCCATCAAGGCTAACAACTATGGCCTATCAGGCCATGGCACGTTGCAACAAATGTAGGAGCGGGCTTGCCCGCGATGCGCCGCGCGGGCGGCGCTCGATCTCAAGGGCCCTGAAGATCCCAAGCCAAGCGCTTCGCGAAGCGCCACAAACCTCCTGACTAGCGCTTGCGCCCCCCAAGACACGCCCCTGTCCCCGCTTCCCATGTCAGACCGTCCGGTCACGATCCTTTAGCGTGTCCCCGATTCCCATTTCCAGGCAAAGCAGGATGCTTACCGATGCTCTTCAGCGAACTGATGGCTGCTCTTTCCACCCGTGCGATCCGACTCCAGCGCGAAGACCAGGACCTGATCGTCCTGGGCGATGACGACACCCTGGACGATACCCTGTGGGAGGCGCTGTCTCGGCACAAGCCGGCCTTGCTGGAGATGCTCGCCGAACGCGATGACGACTGGCTGAGCCCGGCGTTTCGCATCACCCCCGACATGCTGCCGCTGGTGCAACTCGACCAGCAGGCCATCGACCGCATCGTCGCCAGCGTGCCGGGCGGCGCGGCCAATGTGCAGGACATCTACCCGCTGGCGCCGCTGCAGCAAGGCATGTTGTACCAGCACCTGGCAGCCAGCGATGGCGATCCGTACCTCGCCCAGGTGCAACTGCGCTTCACCAGCAAGGCGCACCTCGAAGCCTTTGCCCAGGCCCTGCAATGGGTGATCCAGCGCCATGACATTCTGCGCACGGCGCTGCATTGGGAATACCTCGACGAACCGGTGCAGGTGGTATGGCAGGAGGCGACGCTGGTGCGCGAGGCCATCGCGGTCGATGGCAGCGATGCGTTGGCCAAGCTGTGCGCGCGATTTGACCCACGGCACTACCGCCTCGACCTGCGCCAGGCACCGCTGATGCAATTGATGCATGCGCAAAGTGAAGGCGATGAGTGGGTCGCCTTGCTGATGTTCCATCACGTGGTGATGGACCATACCGCGCTGGACATCGTACGCCGCGAAATCCAGGCGCATCTGGCCGGTGAATCGGCGCAGCTGGCTGCGCCCATGCCGTTTCGCAACGTACTCGCCGCCGCCCGCCTGGCGCTGGACGAGCAGACCCACGAGCACTTCTTCCGCGACATGCTGGCCGACATCGATGAGCCGACCTTGGCCTTCGGCCTGCAGGATGAAGGCGACCAGGCCCTGGAACAGGCGCGCCTGACCTTGCCTGCGCCGCTCAGCCAACGCCTGCGCAGCCAGGCGCGCTTGCTTGGGGTAAGCCCGGCAAGCGTGCTGCACCTGGGCTTCGCCCGCCTGGTAGGGCAATTGTCGGCGCGCCAGGCCGTGGTGTTCGGCAGCGTCCTGCTGGGGCGCATGACCACCGGCGACGGCAGCGAGCAAGCCTTGGGCATGTTCATCAACACCCTGCCGCTGCGCATCGACCTTGGTCAGCAGGGGGTGCGCGATGCACTGCTGGCGACGCATCGACGCCTCACTGCCTTGCTCGGCCATGAGCAGGCTTCCCTGGCCCTGGCCCAGCGTTGCAGCGGTGTTGCCGCGCCGGCGCCGCTTTTCAACAGCATGCTCAACTACCGCCACAGTGCCGCCGGTGATGCGGCTGAAATCATTCCGGTGGCACCCGGTATCGATATCGTCGGCGCCGAAGAGCGCACCGACTACCCGCTGACTGTCAGTGTCGATGACCTGGGCGACGACCTGCGCCTGACCGTCCAGAGCCTGCCGCAGTGGGGCGCGGCCCGTTTGAGCGAGCAGTTCGCACAAGTGCTGGCAAGCCTGGTGCAAGCACTGGAGCACCAGCCTTCGACCCCCCTGCAGGTGTTGCCGGTGCTACCGGCGCGCGAGCGCGAGCAAGTGCTGCAGCAGTTCAACCGCACCACCCAGGCCTATCCGCAAGGGCAGACCGTGCATGCCCTGGTCGAGGCCCAGGCCGCGCGTGCGCCGCATGCGGCAGCGCTGGTACAGGCTGAGCAGGTGCTCAGCTACGCCGAGCTGAACCGGCGCGCCAACCAGCTTGCCCACCAGTTGATCGCGCAGGGGGTCAAGGTGGGTGACCGGGTCGCCCTGTGCCTGCCACGCAGCGCCGAGCGCCTGGTCGGCCTGCTGGCGGTGTTGAAGGCGGGCGCCGCCTACGTGCCCGTGGACCCGGCGTACCCGGCCGAGCGCATCGCCTATCTGCTGGCCGACAGTGCGCCAACCCTGGTACTGGCGACGACGGCAATCCAGAACCTGCCTAACCTGCCGCGCCTGGACCTCGACCAGCCCGATGCCTTCGCGGCGGACGACTGCAACCCGGCACTGCCCGGGCTGGACGCGCAGCAGCTGGCCTACCTGGTCTACACCTCCGGCTCCACCGGCCAGCCCAAAGGGGTGATGGTCGAGCACCACACCCTGGCAAACCTTGTCCATTGGCATTGCCAGGCATTCGAGCTGCACGCCGAATCGCACAGCTCCAGCGTCGCAGGCTTCGGTTTCGACGCCATGGCCTGGGAAGTCTGGCCAACCTTGTGTGCCGGTGCCACCTTGCACCTGCCGCCTGTGCACATCGGCCACGAACACGTCGACGAGTTGCTCGACTGGTGGCTGCAGCAGCCGCTGCAGGTCAGCTTCCTGCCGACCCCGGTGGCCGAACAGGCCTTGCGCCGCGACCGCCAGCACCCAACCCTGCGCACCTTGCTGATTGGCGGTGACCGCCTGCGCCAGTTCGATCGCGACCCAGGCTTTGCCGTGGTCAACAACTACGGCCCAACCGAAACCACGGTGGTTGCCACCTCCGGGCAGCTCACCCCCGGCGCGGCGCTGCATATCGGCCAGCCAATCGCCAATACCCGCGTGTATGTACTCGATGAGGGCCTGCAGCCTGTACCGGTAGGTGTTACCGGTGAGTTGTATATCGGCGGTGCGCAGGTCGCGCGCGGCTACTTCAATCGCCCTGAACTGACCGAACAGCGTTTTCTGGCCGACCCGTTCAGCGAGGCTGCCAACGCCCGCATGTACCGCAGTGGCGACCTGGTGCGCTGGAACACCGACGGCACGCTGGACTACCTGGGCCGCAACGATGACCAGGTGAAGGTCCGCGGCGTGCGGGTGGAGCTGGGCGAAATCGAAGCCGCCCTGGCGGCCCAACCGGGTATTGCCGATGCGGTGGTACTGGTGCGCGACGCGCGCCTGCTGGCCTGGTTCACCGAGACCGCGCCGGTAGACCTTGAACAACTGCGTCAGGCCCTGCAGGCCAGCCTGCCGGCGCAACTGATACCGGCCGCATTCATTCGCCTGGCTGAACTGCCGTTGACCAGCCACGGCAAGCTCGACCGCCGCGCGCTGCCCGACCCCGACAGTGCGTTGCTGGCCGGCCAGGCCTACGAAGCACCGCAGAACGCCACCGAAACGACCATGGCCGCGATCTGGGCCGAGGTGCTGGGTGTCGAGCGGGTAGGGCGCCACGACAACTTCTTCGAACTGGGCGGCCATTCGTTGCTCGCCGTGACCCTGGTCGAGCGCCTGCGCAAGGCGGGCCTGGTGATCGACGTGCGGGTGCTGTTCGCCCAGCCGACCCTGGCGGCGCTCGCCAGTGCAGCCGGGATCGGCCATGAAGCCCAGGTGCCGGCCAACCGTGTGCCGCACAACGCCCAACGCATCACCCCGGCCATGCTCAGCCTGATCGACCTGGACCAGGCCGCGATCGACGCCGTGGTCGCCAGCGTGCCCGGTGGCGCCGCCAACGTGCAGGAAATCTACCCACTCGCGCCGTTGCAGGAAGGCATTCTCTATCACCACCTGAGTGCCGAGCAGGGCGACCCGTACCTGCTGCAGACCCGCCTGGCCTTCGACAGCGTCGAACGCCTGCTGGCCTGGGCCGGCGCCCTGCAGCAGGTCATCGACCGCCACGATATCCTGCGCACCTCGGTGCTCTGGCAAGGCCTGGCGCAGCCGCTGCAGGTGGTGTGGCGCAAGGCGGAGCTTGCCGTCAACGAAATCGACGACCTGGCCGATGAGCCCGGTGCCGCCCGCATCGAACAGCTGCACGCCCGCTTCGATGCCCGCCACCACCGCCTCGACCTGGGCCAGGCGCCGCTGACCCGCCTTTACTACAGCCTCGACCCTGCCAACCAGCAGGTGGTGGCGATCCTGCTGTTCCACCACCTGACCCTCGACCACACCGCCATGGACGTGGTCGCCCGGGAAATGCGCGCGCTGCTGTTCGGCCAGGCCGATACCCTGCCGGCGGCGGTGCCGTACCGCAACTACGTGGCCCAGGCCCGCCTGGCCGACCAGGCCGGGCATGAAGCGTTCTTTCGCACGATGCTGGCAGACGTCGACGAGCCGACCTTGCCGCTGGGCTTTGCCGATGTACAAGGCGACGGCCGCGGAATCGAAACCGCCTTCCAGGCACTGGATGGCGGCCTCAGCCAGCGCCTGCGCAGCCAGGCCCGCCAGCTAGGGGTCAGCGCCGCAAGCCTGATGCACCTGGCCTGGGCGCGTGTGCTGGGGGTACTCGCTAACCGCCACGACGTGGTGTTCGGCACGGTGCTGATGGGCCGCCTGCAGGGCGGCGAGGGCGCCGATCGCGCCTTGGGCATGTTCATCAACACCTTGCCGCTGCGGGTCGATACCCGCGCCTCGGCGCAAGCGGCCGTGCGCGCCACCCACCGCAGCCTGTCGGGGTTGCTTGGCCATGAGCACGCCCCCCTGGCGCTGGCCCAGCGTTGCAGCGGCGTGGCGGCGTCGGCGCCATTGTTCAGCGCGTTGCTCAACTACCGACACAGCGCAGCCGATGCGCCGCGCGAAGGCGAAGGGATCTGGGAAGGCGTTCGGCTGCTGGGCGGCGAAGAGCGCAGCAACTACCCATTGACCTTGAGCGTCAACGACCTGGGTGAAGGCTTCAGTTTCAGCGTGCTGGCAGTCGAAGGCATCGGCGCCACCCGGGTTGTCGCCTGGATGGCCGAAGCCGTAGGCCAGCTGCTGCAAGCGCTCGAACAAGGTCACGGCACTTCGGTCGATAGCCTGCCGATCCTCAGCGATGAGGCGCGCCATCAACTGCTCGGCAGCTTCAACGACACCGCCCGCGAGTACCCACAAGGCCAGACCGTGCACGCCCTGGTCGAAGCCCAGGCCGCCCGTACGCCCGACGCCTCGGCGCTGAGCCAGGCAGACCGCGCGGTGAGTTACGCCGAGCTGAACCAACGTGCCAACCGCCTGGCCCACCGCCTGATCGAGCGCGGTGTGCAGCCGGGCGACCGGGTTGCCCTGTGCCTGCCGCGCAGCATCGAGCGGGTCATTGCCCTGCTGGCCGTGCTCAAGGCCGGCGCCGCTTACGTGCCGGTGGACCCGAGCTACCCGGCAGAACGTATCGCCTACCTGCTCAGTGACAGCGCCCCCGCCTTGCTGCTGGCCGAGTCGAGCCTCAATGGCCTGCCAGACGCCCCACGCCTGGACATCGATCAGCCGGCCGCCTGGCACTCATTCGACAGCAACCCGCAGGTGGCCGGGCTGGATGCCCATCACCTGGCCTATGTGGTGTACACCTCCGGCTCTACCGGCCAGCCCAAGGGCGTGATGATCGAACACCAGACGCTGGCCAACCTGGTGCACTGGCACTGCCAGGCCTTCGCGCTGGGCGCCGGCGAGCGCACCTCCAGCGTCGCCGGTTTCGGGTTCGATGCCATGGCCTGGGAGGTCTGGCCGGCATTGTGCGCCGGTGCCACCTTGCACCTGCCGCCTGCGCACATCGCCAACGAGCACGTCGACGAGTTGCTCGACTGGTGGCTGGAGCAGCCCCTGAAAGTCAGCTTCCTGCCCACCCCGGTGGCCGAGCAGGCGCTGCGCCGCGAGCGCCAGCACCCCACCTTGCGCAGCTTGCTGATCGGTGGCGACCGCCTGCGCCAGTTCGACCGCGACCCCGGGTTCGACCTGGTCAACAATTACGGCCCGACCGAAACCACTGTGGTCGCCACCTCTGGCAAGGTGCTGCCGGGTGCTGCGCTGCACATCGGGCAGCCCATCGCCAACACCCGCGTCTATGTGCTCGACGAACAGCGCCAGCCAGTGCCGATCGGGGTTGCCGGTGAGCTTTACATTGGCGGTGCGCAGGTCGCCCGCGGCTATTTCAACCGGCCCGAACTGACCGCCGAGCGCTTTCTCGACGACCCGTTCAGCCGCAAGCCGGGCGCGCGCATGTACCGCAGTGGCGACCTGGTGCGCTGGAACGCCGATGGCACCCTGGATTACCTGGGCCGCAACGACGACCAGGTGAAAATCCGCGGCGTGCGGGTTGAGCTGGGCGAAATCGAAGCGGCCCTGGCGGCCCAGCCCGGCATTGACGATGCCGTGGTGCTGGTGCGTGGCGAGCGGCTGCTGGCCTGGTTCACCGAAACCGCGCCGGTGCAGCTCGACCACCTGCGCCAGGCCCTGCAGGCCAGCCTGCCGGCACACCTGTTGCCGCAAGCATTGATCCGCCTGGCCCAGCTGCCGCTGACCAGCCACGGCAAGCTCGACCGCCGTGCATTGCCCGAGCCCGCGGCCGCCGACCTGGGCAGCCAAGGCTACGTGCCGCCTCAAGGCGAGACCGAAGCCGCCATGGCCGCAACCTGGGCTGACGTACTGGGTGTGCAACGGGTAGGGCGCCACGACAACTTCTTCGAGCTGGGCGGCCATTCGCTGCTGGCCGTCACCCTGATCGAGCGCCTGCGCCAACAGGGCCTGCAAACCGACGTGCGCGTGCTGTTCGGCCAGCCGACAGTGGCCGCACTGGCGGCGGCGCTGGGTAAAGGGCGCCAGGTGACGGTGCCCGAAAACCGCATCCCGCCCGCCTGCACCCACATCACCCCGGACATGCTGGCGCTGATCGACCTGAGTGAAGCCAGCATCGCCCGCATCGCGGCCACGGTGCCGGGCGGCGCCGCCAACATTCAGGACATCTACCCGCTGGCGCCGCTGCAGGAAGGCATCCTCTACCACCACCTCAGTGCTGCCGGCGAAGACCCGTACCTGCTGCAATGGCGCATTGCATTCGACAGCCCTGCACGGCTGCACGCCTTCGCCAGCGCCCTGGACAAGGTCATCGCCCGCCACGACGTGCTGCGCACTGCGGTGCTCTGGGACGGCCTGCCGCAGCCCGTGCAAGTGGTCTGGCGCACGGTCCCCCCGGTCACTGTCGATGCAGATCTTGTGGGAGCGGGCTTGCCCCGCGAAAGCAGCGCCGCCGACCTCAATTTGAGCAGCGCCCCGCTGATCCGCCTGCTGCATGCCCAACCGGCTGACGGCCAACGCATCGAAGCCACCCTGCAATTCCACCACATCGTCCTCGACCACACCGCCATGAAGGTGGTGCTCGAAGAGATCCGCGACCACCTGCGCGGCCAAGCCCCAAGCCACGCGCCCGTGCCATACCGCAACTACGTGGCCCAGGCGCGCCTGGCCATCAGCGAAGCCGAGCACGAAGCGTTCTTCCGCACCCAACTGGCCGATATCGCTGAGCCGACGTTGCCCTACGGCCTGACCGATCTCCAGGCCCAGGCCAGCCGCTTCGAGTTGGCCAGCGTGCAACTGCAAGCCGCCGACTACCAACGCCTGCGCCACCAGGCCCAGCAACTGGGGGTGAGTGCCGCCAGCCTGCTGCACCTGGCCTGGGCCCGCCTGGTGTCGGCCACCAGCGGCAACAGCAGCGTGGTGTTCGGCACCGTGCTGCTCGGCCGCCTGCAAGGTGGCGCCGGCGCCGACCGTGGCCTGGGCATGTTCATCAACACCCTGCCGCTGCGCCTGGACCTCGATGGCCTGGGCGTACGGGACGGTGTGCGTCTGGCCCACGAGCGGCTGAGCGCGCTACTGGTGCACGAACACGCGTCGCTGGCCCTGGCCCAACGTTGCAGCGGTGTAGCCGCGCCACTGCCGTTGTTCAGCGCGATGCTCAATTATCGCCACGGGGCGAGTAATGCCGAGCAACAGATGCACCGCGAAGCCCTTGAAGGCATCGAAGCATTGCCCAGCGGCGGGCATGGCAACTACCCGCTGAGCGTCAACGTCGACGACCTGGGCGATGGCCTGCGCATGACCGCCCAAGTGACTGCGCAGGTGGGCGCGCAGCGGGTCTGCGAGCAACTGCTGCAGGTACTCGTTGGCCTGCTCGATGCCCTGGAACAGCAGCCACAGTTGCCCCTGCAGCAACTGCCGGTGCTGGCCGCCAAGGAACGCCAGCAATTGCTGGTCGAAAGCAACGCCACTGCGTTGCCGCATGACCTGCAACAGCCCCTGCACAGCCTGTTCGAGGCGCAGGTGCGGCGTGCGCCTGATGCGTTGGCCCTGGTGGCCGAAGAAGGCACGCTGAGCTACCGCCAACTGGACGAGCAGGCCAACCGCCTGGCCCACTACCTGATCGGCCTTGGGGTAAAACCCGACGACCGCGTGGCGATCTGCGTCGAGCGTGGCCTGTCGCTGGTGGTCGGCTTGCTTGCCATTCTGAAAGCGGGCGGGGCATACGTGCCGGTCGACCCCGGCTACCCGGCCGAGCGTATCCGCCACATGCTGGCCGACAGCGCCCCGTTGGCCGTGCTGGTGCACGGTGCCACCCGTGCGGCAGTGCAAGCGTCGCCAGCGCTGCTGGTCGATTTGGACCAGCCGGCCTGGGGCGCCCAGCCGCTCAGCAACCCGCGTGTACCGGGCCTGGCAGCGCAGCACCTGGCGTACGTGATCTACACCTCCGGCTCCACCGGCCTGCCCAAGGGCGTGATGGTCGAGCACCGCAACGTGGTCAACCTGGTGCACTGGAGCCGCCGCCTGTGCGCCGTGCCGGCCGAAGGCAGCGTGCTGCACAAGACCCCGGTCAGCTTCGACGCCTCGGTGTGGGAGCTGTTCTGGCCGCTGTGCAGCGGCCTGCGCCTGGTGCTGGCACGGCCAGACGGCCAGCGTGACCCGCAGTACCTTGCGCAGCTCATCCAGAAGCAGCAGGTGAGCGTGGTGCAGTTCGTACCGGCGCTGCTGCAGCAATTCCTCGATGAAGCGCAAAGCGCCCAGTGCAGCAGCCTCAGCGATATCGTCTGTGGCGGCGGCGAGTTGACCGCAGCCCTGGCGGCACGTGTACGCCAGCGCCTGCCGGGGGTGCGCCTGCACAACGTCTACGGCCCCACCGAAACGACGGTCGACTGCAGCGTGTGGACCCTGGAACCCGATGCCGCGCTGCCACCCGGCGTACTGCCGATCGGCCGGCCGATCGACAATACCCACCTGTACGTGCTCGACAGCCTCGACCAGCCGGTGCCGTGGGGCGTGGCCGGCCACCTGCATATCGGCGGCGCCGGCGTCACCCGGGGCTACCTGGGCCTGGCGCAGCAGCAGGCCGAGCGCTTCATTGCCAGCCCGTTCGTGGCGGGCGAGCGGCTATACCGCAGCGGCGACCTGGTGCGCCAGCGGGCCGACGGCAACCTCGAGTTCCTGGGCCGTAACGACCACCAGGTGAAAATCCGCGGCCTGCGGATCGAACCGGGTGAGATCGAGGCCTGCCTGAGCGGCGTGGACAGTGTGCGCGAAGCCGTGGTGCTGGCCTTTGACGAGCGCCTGGTCGGGTACTACACCGGCGCCGAACAGCCAGCTGACAGCCTGCGCCAGGCGTTGCTGACACAGCTGCCCGAGTACATGGTGCCGGGGCTGTTCATCCACCTCGACAGCCTGCCGTTGACACCCAACGGCAAGCTTGACCGCAAAGCGCTGCCCGCGCCGGACGCTGCCTTGCAGCAACGCCCCTTCGAGGCACCGCAAGGCAGCACCGAAACCCTGCTGGCACGCCTATGGGCCGAACTGCTGGGTGTCGAGCAGGTAGGGCGGCACGACAACTTCTTCGAACTGGGTGGCCACTCGCTGTTGGCCGTGAGCCTGACCGCACGCCTGCGTCTGGAGGGGCTGCAGGTCGATGTACGAACCCTGTTCGGCCAGCCGACCATTGCCGCGCTGGCAGCGACCCTCGGCCAGAACCAGCAGGTCGATGTGCCCGAGAACCGTATCCCGGCAGATTGCGCTTCGATCACCCCGGACCTGCTCAGCCTGGTCGAGCTCGACCAGGCGGCCATCGACCGGGTCGTCGCCAGCGTGCCCGGTGGCGCCGCCAACGTGCAGGACATCTACCCGCTGGCGCCGTTGCAGGAAGGTATCCTCTACCACCACCTGAGCGCGCCTGAGCACGACCCGTACGTGCTGTATTCGCGGCTGCGCTTCGACAGCCTTGTACGCCTGCAAGCCTTCGCCAACGCCCTGGACCAGGTCATCGCCCGCCACGATGTACTGCGCACCGCTGTGCTCTGGGACGGCCTGCCGCAACCGGTGCAAGTGGTCTGGCGCACGGTCCCCCCGGTCACTGTTGACGCAGATCTTGTGGGAGCGGGCTTGCCCCGCGAAAGCAGCGCCGCCGACCTCAACTTGAGCAGCGCCCCGCTGATCCGCCTGCTGCATGCCCAACCGGCTGACGGCCAACGCATCGAAGCCACCCTGCAATTCCACCACATCGTCCTCGACCACACGGCCCTGGAAGTCATTGGTGAAGAGTTGGTCGCCTTGCTCCAGGGCGAACCTGCCCCCACGCAGCCGCCGGCACCCTATCGCAACTACGTCGCCCAGGCCCGCCTGGGCATCAGCCAGGCCGAGCACGAGGCGTTCTTCCGTTCGCAGCTGGCCGATATCGACGAGCCGACCCTGCCGTTCGGCCTGAGCGACGTGCAAGGCGATGGCCGTGGCATGCAGGAGGTCAAGCTGCCCTTGTCTGCGCAACTGGCCGCTGGCCTGCGCCACCAGGCGCGGGTGCTGGGCATCAGCGTCGCCAGCCTGTTCCACCTGGCCTGGGCACGCCTGCTGGCAGCGGCCAGCGGCAAGGACAGCGTGGTGTTCGGCACCGTCTTGCTGGGTCGCCTGCAAGGCGGCGAGGGCGCCGAGCGGGCACTGGGTATGTTCATCAACACCTTGCCGCTACGGGTCGACCTGGGCAGCGTCAGCCTGCGCGCGGCGGCCCATGCCACCCATCAGCGGCTCAGCGCACTGCTGGCCCACGAGCATGCTTCCCTGGCGTTGGCCCAGCGTTGCAGCGGCGTGGCGGCACCGTTGCCGTTGTTCAGCGCAATGCTCAACTACCGCCACGGTGCTCAAAGCAGTGCCGAGCAGCGTCAGGCGTGGCAGGGCATCGAGGTACTGGAGGGGCAGGAACGCACCAACTACCCGTTGAGCCTGAACGTCGATGACCTGGGTGACGGCTTCCGCCTGGTGGCCATGACGCCTGCGGACATAGGTGCGGCGCGGATCTGCGGGCAGATGAAGCAGGTGCTCGAGGCCATGGTCGCGGCGCTGGAGCACGAACCTGAGCTGCCGTTGCAGCGCTTGCCGGTGCTGGAGGCCGTGGAGCGGCAGCGTGTGCTGGTGGACTTCAACGACACGGCGCAGGACTACAACCTTGCGCAAACCTTGCATGGCCTGATCGAGGCGCAGGTCGAGCGCACGCCGGATGCCGTGGCCGTGCGGGCTGAAGAGGGTACGTTGAGCTATCGCCAGCTCAACGAGCAGGCTAACCGCCTGGCGCACCATCTGATTGATCTTGGGGTGAGACCAGACGATCGCGTAGCTATCTGCGTCGAACGTGGGTTGTCGATGGTGGTGGGGCTGCTCGCCATTCTCAAAGCCGGTGGTGCCTATGTGCCCGTCGATCCGGATTACCCGGCCGAACGTGTGCGCCACATGCTGAGCGACAGCGCGCCGGTCGCGGTGCTGGTGCATGCCGCCACTCGCCATGTGCCGGAAGCGGGGCTGGTGATCGACCTGGATCAGCCGACCTGGCATGCACAACCGGCTTCTAATCCCTTGCTGGCGGCATTGACCCCGCGTCATTTGGCCTACGTGATTTATACCTCGGGCTCGACCGGCCTGCCCAAAGGCGTGATGAACGAGCACGCCGGGGTGGTCAACCGCCTGTTGTGGATGCAGGAGGCCTACGGCCTTGGCCCCGATGACGTGGTGCTGCAGAAAACCCCGTTCAGCTTCGACGTGTCGGTGTGGGAATTCCTCTGGCCGCTGCAAACCGGCGCACGCCTGGTCATGGCCCGCCCAGGCGGGCATCGCGACCCGGAGTACCTGCGCCAGGTGATTCGTAGCGAAGGCGTCACCACCTTGCACTTCGTGCCGTCGATGCTGGACGTGTTCCTGGCGCATGGCGACGCTTCGGCAGATCGCCTCAAGCGCGTGCTGTGCAGCGGCGAAGCATTGCCGGGCAGCCTGGTACGGCGATTCCACGCCCAATTGCCCACGGTCGAACTGCACAACCTTTACGGTCCGACCGAAGCCGCAGTGGATGTCAGTGCCTGGCACTGCGTCACCGCGCCGGACAACACCCCAATCGGCAAGCCAATCGCCAACACCACGCTGTACGTACTGGACGGCCAAGGCCAGCCGGTGCCTCAGGGCGTAGCGGGTGAGCTGTTCATTGGTGGCGTGCAGGTTGCCCGTGGCTACCTCAACCGCGCTGAATTGACCGCCGAACGCTTCATCGACGATCCGTTCACCACCCGGCCCGGGGCGCGTCTGTACCGCACCGGCGATCTGGCGCGACACCTTGCGGACGGCAATATCGAATACCTGGGCCGCAACGACGACCAAGTGAAGATCCGCGGCCTGCGCATCGAACTGGGGGAAATCCAGGCCGGCCTGACCGCCATCGCGGGGATCAAGGAAGCCGTGGTGGTGGCCCGCGATCAACGCCTGATCGCCTACTACACCGGCGAGCTGCAAGCGGTAGAAATACTGCGCGCCGCACTGCTCAAGCATCTGCCGGAATTCATGGTGCCCGCGCTGTTCATGCACCTCGAAGCATTGCCGCTGAGCCCCAACGGCAAGCTCGACCGCAAGGCCCTGCCGCAGCCCGATGTCATTCAGGACCGCCCGTTCGAGGCCCCGGAAGGCGAAACCGAAACCCTGCTGGCCGCGATCTGGGCCGAACTGCTGGGTGTGGAGCGGGTAGGGCGCCACGACAACTTCTTCGAACTGGGCGGCCATTCGCTGCTGGCGGTGTCCCTCACCTCGCGCCTGCGCCAACACGGCCTGCATGCCGACATCCGTGTGCTGTTCGGCCAACCAACCCTGGCGGCGCTGGCGGCTGCAGTCAGCGGCGAAACCGGCCTGAAGGTGCCCGCCAACCGCATACCGGCTGATTGCAAGCACATCACGCCAGGCATGCTGCCGCTGGCCGATCTGTCGCAAGCCTCGATCGACACGCTGACGGCGCAGGTCCCCGGCGGCGCCAGTAATATCCAGGACATCTACGGCCTGGCACCCCTGCAGCAGGGCATTCTCTACCACCACCTGGCCAGCGAAGGCGCCGACCCCTATGTGCTGCAGGCGCGCTTCGCCTTCCCCGACCAGGCCACGCTGGACGCCTTCGCTGTTGCGCTGGATCAAGTCATCGCGCGGCACGACATCCTGCGCACCAGCATCCACTGGCAGCACCTCGAAGAACCCGTGCAGGTCGTCTGGCGCGAAGTGCCCTCCGTGGGCGCGGTCTCGCCCAACGAAGGAAACGCCCACGCCCTGAACCTTGGCACCGCGCCGTTGATCCGCCTGCTCCCGGCGCAAGTCAACGGCCGCCTCGAAGCGACCCTGCTGATTCACCACATCATCCTCGACCACGCCGCAGTCGAGCACCTGGTGGCGGAAGTTACCGCCGTGCTGCAGCACCAGCCGCTGCCACACCCCAGCGTGCCTTACCGCAACTACGTGGCCCAGGCGCGCCTCGGCGGCGACAGCCAGGCCGAAGAGGCGCTGTTCCGCGAGTTGTTGGGGGATATCGACGAACCGACCGAAGTCTTCGGCTTGCGCTCTGCGCACAGCGACGGCAGCCGCGTGCTCGACAGCCGACAGGCGCTCGATGCCAGCCTTGCCAAGCGCCTGCGTGAGCAGGCCAGGCAGCTGGGTATCAGCGTCGCCAGCCTGGTCCACCAGGCCTGGGGCCAGGTGCTGGCGCAGCTGTCCGGGCGCCAGGAAGTGGTGTTCGGTACCGTGCTGCTCGGCCGTATGCAAGGCGGCGAGGGCGCCGAGCGGGCGCTGGGCATGTTCATCAATACCTTGCCGTTGCGCGTCAGCGTCGGCGCAGCCGGCGTCGCCGACGGCGTGCGCCTGACCCATCAACGCCTGGCGCGGCTGCTTGCCCACGAGCAAGCCTCGCTGGCCGTCGCCCAACGCTGCAGCGGCGTCCCGGCCACCCAGCCGCTGTTCACCAGCCTGCTCAACTTCCGCCACAGTGCACCGGCCAAGGCCGAATTGCGCGACGCCTGGCAAGGCATCGAGCAACTGGCGGCCCATGAACGAAGCAATTACCCGTTGGTGGTCAACGTCGACGACCTGGGCGATGGCTTCGTTGTCACGGTACAAGCGCTGGCGCAAGTGGACGGGGCGCAGGTGTGCCGCCTGCTGGGCACGGCCCTCGAGCAATTGGCGCATACCCTGGAGCAGGCACCGGCCACCGCCCTGCAGCGGGTCAGCTGCCTGGCGCCTGGCGAACGCGAGTTGGTACTGCATGGCTTCAACGCCACGCGCCGTGACTACCCCCACGAGCATGCCGTGCACACCCTGTTCGGTGCCCATGCGGCGCTCAGCCCGGACGCCGTGGCGGTGGTGCACGGCGAGCAGCAGGTCAGCTACCAGCAGCTTGATCAACGCGCCAACCGCCTGGCGCATCACCTGCTGGCCCTTGGCGTGCGCCCGGGTGATCGCATCGCACTGCTGCTGCCACGCAGCGTCGACCTGTTGGCGGCGCAACTGGCCGCCAGCAAATGCGCGGCGGTCTATGTACCGCTGGACAGCAATGCGCCGGTCGAGCGCCAGGCGTTCATGGTTGCCGACAGCCAGGCGCAGGTGCTGTTGACCCTCAGCGACGAGCCGCAACTGGGCCAGGCCCAGCGGGTCGAGCTGGACCAGCTCGACCTTGCAGGCTACCCCGCCCAGTCGCCAGGGCTGGCGGTGAACGCCAACAGCGCGGCGTACATCATGTACACCTCAGGCTCCACCGGTACGCCAAAAGGCGTGCAAGTGCCGCACCGGGCCATCGTGCGCCTGGTGATCAACAACGGTTTTGCCGCGTTCAACAACCAGGACCGGGTTGCCTTTGCCTCCAACCCCGCGTTTGATGCCAGTACGCTGGAGGTCTGGGCGCCGTTGCTCAACGGGGGGCGCGTGGTGGTCATCGACCAGCATCAGGTGCTGTCACGCGAAGCCTTGCGTGATGCGTTGCTGGAGCAGGGCGTGAGCGTGCTGTGGCTGACTGCCGGGCTGTTCCACCAGTTTGCCGGCGACCTGCTGCCGGCGCTGGCCAAGCTGCGTTACCTGATGGTGGGCGGTGATGTGCTGGACCCGGCTGTGATCGCCAGGGTGCTGCGTGAAGGTGCACCGGCCCACCTGCTGAACGGCTACGGCCCGACCGAAGCCACCACGTTCAGTACCACCCACGAGATCACCGAAGTCGGCGAGGGCAGCATCCCCATTGGCCAGCCGATCGGCAACGGCCGCTGCTATGTGCTCGACGCCCGCCAGCAGCCGCTGCCGGTCGGTGCCGTGGGCGAACTCTACATCGGCGGCGACGGCGTCGCCCTCGGTTACCTGGGCCAACCGGCATTGACTGCCGAGCGCTTCCTGGACGACCCGTTCAGCCCCGAGGCAGGCGCACGCATGTACCGCAGCGGCGACCTGGTGAGCTGGCAGGCCGACGGTACCCTGCGCTACCTGGGCCGCGCCGACCAGCAGATCAAGCTGCGCGGCTTTCGCATCGAGCTGGGCGAGATCGAGGCCAGCCTGGCCAACTGCACCGGCGTTCGCGACACGGCCGTGGTGCTGCGCGAGGACACGCCGGGCGACAAGCGCCTGGTCGCCTACTTCACGGCACACGGCACGGCCCCGGCCATCGCCGAGCTGCACGGCCAGCTGCAAGGCCAATTGCCCGACTACATGCTGCCAGCAGCCTATGTGCACGTGGCTGAACTGCCGCTGACCGCCAACGGCAAACTCGACCGCCGCGCGCTGCCGCTGCCCGGCACCGAGGCGCTGCTCAGCCGTGCCTTCGAGGCGCCGCAGGGCCAGGTGGAGCGCAGCCTCGCGGCGATCTGGGCAGAGCTGCTCAAGGTCGAGCAAGTAGGCCGCCACGATCACTTCTTCGAACTGGGTGGCCACTCGCTGCTGGCCGTGACCCTGATCGAGCGCATGCGCAAGGCCGGCCTCAGCGCCGATGTGCGTGTGCTGTTCGCCCAGCCCACCCTGGCCGCCCTGGCCGCAGCGGTGGGCAGTGGCCGCGAAGTGCAAGTGCCCGCCAACCGCGTGCCCGAGGGCGCCGAGCGGATCACACCGGCCATGCTCAGCCTGGTCGAGCTCGACCAGGCCAGCATCGACAGGATCGTCGCCAGCGTCCCGGGCGGCGCTGCCAACGTGCAGGAGATCTACCCGCTGGCGCCGCTGCAGGAGGGCATTCTCTATCACCACCTGAGCGCCGAGCAGGGCGACCCGTACCTGCTGCAATCGCGCCTGGCCTTCGACAGCCTGGCCCGCCTGCAGGCCTGGGCCGGGGCGCTGCAGCAGGTCATCGACCGCCATGACATCCTGCGCACGTCGGTGCTGACCGAGGGGCTGGAGCAACCGGTGCAGGTGGTCTGGCGAGCAGCACGCATGGAGGTGACGGCAATCACCGACCTGGCCGGCGCTTCGCCGATCGATGCCTTGCAGGCCCGTTTCGACGCCCGCCACCAGCGCATTGACCTGGCGCGGGCACCGCTGATGCGCCTGGTGCATGCCGACGACCCGGCCAACCAGCGCGTGGTGGCCATCCTGCAGTTCCACCACTTGGCCCTCGACCACACCGCCATGGAAGTGATTGCCGGCGAAATGCAGGCATTGCTGGCGGGTAACGCCGCGCACCTGCCCGCACCGGTGCCTTACCGCACCTACGTCGCCCAGGCCCGCCTGGGGGCGGATGATGCCGGGCACGAAGCGTTCTTCCGCGACATGCTCGGCGACCTTGACGAACCGACCCTGCCGTTCGGCCTGGCCGATGTGCAAGGCGATGGCCGCGCCATCGAAGAGGCACAATTACCCGTCGATGCAGCGGTGGCCCGGCAGCTGCGCGAGCAGGCCCGGCGCCTGGGCGTAAGCGCCGCAAGCCTGGCGCACCTGGCCTGGGCGCGGGTGCTCGGGGTGCTGGCCAACCGCAGCGACGTGGTGTTCGGCACCGTGCTGATGGGCCGCCTGCAGGGCGGTGAAGGCGCCGACCGTGCGCTGGGTGTGTTCATCAATACCCTGCCGCTGCGTATCGACCTTGCCGCGCCTGCGCTGCAGGCCGTACGGGTTACCCACCAGCGCCTGTCGGCACTGCTCGGCCATGAACACGCCTCGCTGGCATTGGCCCAGCGCTGCAGCGGCGTGGCACCTGGCTTAGCGTTGTTCAGTGCCTTGTTCAACTACCGCCACAGCAGTGCCGCTGCACCTGCCGAAGGCGATGCCAGCGTGCAGGGCGTGCGCCTGCTGGGCGGCGAAGAGCGCAGCAACTACCCGCTGACCCTCAGCGTCGACGACCTGGGCGACGGCTTCACCTTGAGCGTGCTCGCCCAGCAGGGCATCGGTGCCGGGCGTGTCGCCCAGTGGATGAACCAGGCGTTGGCGCAGTTGAGCGATGCGCTGGCACACGCCGACAGCACCCCCGTGGACGCACTCCCGATCCTCGACGCACCGGCCCGCCATCAGGTACTGCACACCTTCAACGCCACCGCCCGCGCCTACCCGCAGGGGCAGACCGTGCATGCCCTGGTGGAAGCCTGGGCCGCCCGTGCGCCGCAAGCGGCGGCCCTGGTGCAGGATGGCCAGGTGCTGAGTTACGGAGAGTTGAACCGCAGCGCCAACCGCCTGGCCCACCACCTGATCCGCCGCGGCGTGCAACTGGGCGACCGGGTTGCCCTGTGCCTGCCGCGCAGCCTCGAACGCCTGGTCGGCCTGCTGGCGGTGCTCAAGGCGGGTGCTGCCTATGTGCCGGTGGACCCTGGTTACCCGGCCGAGCGCATTGCCTACCTGCTGCAGGACAGCGCCCCGGCGCTGGTGCTGGCCGACGCGAGCACGCTGGGCGTGCTCGGCGATAGCCCACGGGTCGAGCTGGACCGCGATGACTGGCAGGGCGAAACGGACATCAACCCGCAAGTCGCGGGTCTGGACGACCAGCAGCTGGCCTATGTGATCTATACCTCCGGCTCCACCGGCCAGCCCAAAGGGGTGATGGTCGAGCACGGCACGCTGGCCAATCTGCTGCACTGGCACTGTGAAGCCTTCGACCTCGGCGCGGGCAGCCACACCAGCACCGTGGCCGGTTTCGGTTTCGACGCCGTGGCCTGGGAAGTCTGGCCGGCCCTGTGCAGCGGGGCGGTGCTGCACCTGCCGCCTGCGCGCATTGCCGGGGAACACGTCGACGAACTGCTCGACTGGTGGCTGGAGCAACCGCTGCAGGTCAGCTTCCTGCCCACGCCGGTGGCCGAGCAGGCGCTGCGCCGCCAACGCCAGCACCCGACCCTGCGTACCCTGCTGGTCGGCGGCGATCGCCTGCGCCAGTTCGACCGTGACCCAGGCTTTGCCCTGGTCAACAACTATGGCCCGACCGAGGCGACCGTGGTCGCCACTTCCGGC
Organism: Pseudomonas sp. LFS044; assembly: GCF_047978245.1. Lineage (NCBI taxonomy): Bacteria > Pseudomonadati > Pseudomonadota > Gammaproteobacteria > Pseudomonadales > Pseudomonadaceae > Pseudomonas > Pseudomonas sp. LFS044. The sequence continues at coordinate 79,627 of NZ_JBFPFX010000020.1, read as the reverse complement.
CAACTGCAGCCGGGTGGCGCCCTGCATATCGGCCTGCCGATCGCCAACACCTGCGTCTATGTGCTGGACGCGCATCGTCAGCCGGTACCGGTGGGTGCGGTCGGCGAGCTGTACATCGGCGGTGCGGGTGTCGCCCGGGGTTACCTGAACCGGCCCGAACTCACCGCCGAGCGTTTCCTCGTCGACCCGTTCAGTGCCCAGGCCCAGGCGCGGATGTACCGCAGTGGTGACCTGGTGCGCTGGAACGCCGATGGCACCCTCGACTACCTGGGGCGCAATGACGACCAGGTGAAGATCCGCGGCGTGCGCGTGGAGCTTGGCGAAATTGAAGCCGTACTGGCAGCGCAGCCGGGCATCCAGGATGCGGTGGTGCTGGTGCGTGACGAGCGCTTGCTGGCCTGGTTCACCGGCGCGGCGCCGCTGGAGGCACTGCGGGAGGCGCTGCAGGCCAGCCTGCCGTCGCACTTGGTGCCGCTGGCGTTTATCCCTCTGGATGCCTTGCCACTGACCCCCCATGGCAAGCTCGACCGCAAGGCCTTGCCAGTCCCGGCCCCGGAACTGCTCTGCGGGCAGGCCTATGTTGCTCCGCAAGGCTCCGTGGAAACCGCGCTTGCCAACGTCTGGGCCGAGATGCTGGGCGTGGCGCAGGTCGGCCGGCATGACAACTTCTTCGAACTGGGCGGGCATTCGCTGCTGGCGGTGAACCTCACCGCGCGCCTGCGCCGCGACGGCCTGCAGGTCGACGTACGCACGTTGTTCGGCCAGCCGACCATCGCCGCTTTGGCGGCGACCCTGGGCCAGGCACGGCTGGTGGAAGTGCCGGACAACCTGATCCCCGCTGGCTGCACCCACATCACCCCGGCCATGCTGCCGCTGGTGGCGTTGCAGCCGCACGCCATCGAGCGGATCGTCGCCAGCGTGCCGGGCGGTGCTGCGAACGTGCAGGACATCTACCCGCTGGCGCCGCTGCAGGAAGGCATCCTCTACCATCACTTGAGTGCAGCGGAGCACGACCCCTACGTGCTGCAATCGCGGTTCGCGTTCGCCAGCCGCGAGCACCTGGCCAACTTCGCTGCGGCGTTGAACACCGTCATCGCCCGCCACGACGTGCTGCGCACGGCCGTACTCTGGGAAGGCCTGCCGCAGCCTGTGCAAGTGGTCTGGCGCCGTGCAGCGCTGGGCATCTTCGAAGGTGAGGGCAGTCACAGCCTCGACCTGAGCCAGGCCCCGCTTATCCGTCTGTTCTACACCCAGACCGAACAGGCCATCGAAGCCACCCTGCAGTTCCACCACATCGTCCTCGACCACACCGCCATGGAAGTGGTCGGCGAAGAGCTGATCGGCTACCTGCAGGGCAACCCGGAACCTGCCCACGCGCCGGTGCCTTACCGCAACTACGTGACCCAGGCCCGCCTGGGTGTCAGCCAGGCCGAGCACGAGGCGTTCTTCCGCTCGCAGCTGGGCGATATCGACGAGCCGACCCTGCCGTTCGGCCTGAGCGACGTGCAAGGCGATGGCCGTGATATCGAGGAGGCGCAGCTGTGGCTGCATGACGACCTGGCCCAGCGCCTGCGCCAACAAGGGCGGCAACTGGGTATCAGTGTCGCCAGCCTGTTCCACCTGGCCTGGGCGCGGTTGCTCGCGGCCGCCAGCGGCAAGGACAGCGTGGTGTTCGGCACCGTGCTGCTTGGCCGCTTGCAGGGCGGCGAGGGTGCCGAGCGGGCGCTGGGCATGTTCATCAACACCTTGCCGCTGCGCATCGACCTGGCCGGCACCGGCCTGCGTGAAGGCGCGCGGGCGGCCCACCAGCGCCTCAGCGCGCTGCTGGCCCACGAGCATGCTTCTCTGGCGTTGGCCCAGCGCTGCAGCGGCGTGGCGGCACCGTTGCCGCTGTTCAGCGCAATGCTCAACTACCGCCACAGCACCCAGGTCAGTGCCAGCCAGCGCAAGGCGACCGAGGGTATCGACAACCTGCAAAGCCAGGAGCGCAGCAACTATCCGCTGGGCCTCAACGTGGATGACCTGGGCGACGGCTTCCGTCTGGTGGCCATGACGCCTGCGGACATAGGCGCGGCGCGGATCTGCGGGCAGATGAACCAGGTGCTCGAAGCCATGGTCGCGGCGCTGGAGCATGAGCCTGAACTGCCGTTGCAGCGCTTGCCGGTGCTGGAGGCGGAGGAGCGGCAGCGTGTGCTGGTGGCCTTCAACGACACGGCGCAGGACTACAACCTTGAGCAGACCTTGCATGGCCTGATCGAGGCGCAGGTCGAGCGCACACCGGATGCCGTGGCTGTGCGGGCCGAAGAGGGCGTGTTGAGCTATCGCCAGCTCAACGAACAGGCTAACCGCTTGGCGCATCATCTGATTGATCTAGGGGTGAGACCGGACGATCGCGTGGCCATCTGCGTCGAACGTGGGTTGTCGATGGTGGTGGGGCTGCTCGCCATCCTCAAAGCCGGTGGTGCCTATGTGCCCGTCGATCCGGATTACCCGGCCGAACGTGTGCGCCACATGCTGAGCGACAGCGCGCCGGTAGCGGTGCTGGTGCATGCCGCCACTCGCCATGTGCCGGAAGCGGGGCTGGTGATCGACCTGGATCAGCCAAGCTGGCATGCACAACCTGCGAGCAACCCGGTTGTGGCCGCGCTGACACCACATCATCTGGCCTATGTGATCTATACCTCGGGCTCGACCGGCCTGCCCAAAGGCGTGATGAACGAGCACGCCGGGGTGGTCAACCGCCTGCTGTGGATGCAGGAAGCCTACCGCCTTGGCGCCGACGACGTGGTGCTGCAGAAAACCCCGTTCAGCTTCGACGTGTCGGTATGGGAATTCCTCTGGCCGCTGCAAACCGGCGCACGTCTGGTCATGGCCCGCCCGGGCGGGCATCGTGATCCGGAGTATCTGCGCCAGGTGATTGGCAGCGAAGGCGTCACCACCTTGCACTTCGTGCCGTCGATGCTGGACGTGTTCCTGGCGCATGGCGACGCTTCGGCAGATCGCCTCAAGCGCGTGCTGTGCAGCGGTGAAGCGTTGCCGGGCAGTCTGGTACGGCGATTCCACGCCCAATTGCCCACGGTAGAACTGCACAACCTCTACGGGCCGACCGAAGCTGCCGTGGATGTGAGTGCCTGGCACTGCGTCACGGCGCCGGACAACACCCCAATCGGCAAGCCAATCGCCAACACCACCCTTTACGTGCTGGATGGCCAAGGCCAGCCGGTGCCGCAGGGCGTGGCGGGCGAGCTGTTCATTGGTGGCGTGCAGGTTGCCCGCGGCTACCTCAACCGTGCCGAACTGACCGCCGAACGCTTCATCGACGACCCGTTCAGCACCCGGCCCGGTGCACGTCTATACCGCACCGGCGATCTGGCGCGACACCTTGCGGACGGCAACATCGAATACCTGGGCCGTAACGACGACCAGGTGAAAATCCGCGGCCTGCGCATCGAACTGGGGGAAATCCAGGCCGGCCTGACCGCCATCGCGGGTATCAAGGAAGCCGTGGTGGTCGCCCGCGATCAACGCCTGATCGCCTATTACACCGGCGAGCCGCAAGCGGTAGAAATGCTGCGCGCCGCACTGCTCAAGCACCTGCCGGAATTCATGGTGCCCGCGCTGTTCATGCACCTCGAAGCATTGCCACTGAGCCCCAACGGCAAGCTCGATCGCAAAGCCCTGCCGCAGCCCGATGCCATTCAGGACCGCCCGTTCGAGGCCCCGGAAGGCGAAACCGAAACCCTGCTGGCCGCGATCTGGGCCGAACTGCTGGGCGTGGAGCGGGTAGGGCGGCACGACAACTTCTTTGAACTGGGCGGCCATTCGCTGCTGGCGGTGACCCTCACCTCGCGCCTGCGCGAACAAGGCTTGGAGGCCGACGTGCGCGCCCTGTTCGACCAACCCACACTGGCCGGCTATGCAGCCATCACAGACAGAATGGAGATCGTCCTGTGAGCATCAACCAACTCTTGGCAACACTGACGGCCAACAACGTGCAACTGGCACTCAAGGATGGCCAGCTGGTGGTTCAGGGCAACCGTCAGGCCTTGACCGACGCCGCCCTGGTGGCGCGCCTTCGCGAGCACAAACCGGCTCTGGTGGCGATGATCGAGCGCGGCGAGTACGTGGCCGTGAAGCAAGGTGCAGTGAACGTGCCGGCCAACCTGATCGAACCCGGTTGCACACGGATCACCCCGCATGTGTTGAACCTGATCGAGCTCGACCAGGCCAGCCTCGACCGGGTCGTCGCCTGCATCCCAGGTGGCGCTGCCAACGTGCAGGACATCTACCCGCTGGCACCGCTGCAGCAGGGCATGCTGTTCCACCACGCCAGTGCCACCGACCATGACCCCTACGTGATGCAGGCGCGCTTCGTGTTCGCCAGCGAAGCGCGCTTGCAGGCGTTCGCCGACGCCCTGCGCGGGGTGGTTGCGCGCCACGACATCCTGCGCACCTCGGTGCACTGGCAAGGCCTGGAGACCCCGGTGCAAGTGGTGTGGCGCGCGGCCGAACTGAAGGTTCTGGCGCTGCCCGAGGATGCTCCGCAGCGTAACCGGCTCGACCTGACCCAGGCGCCCTTGATCCGCCTGTTGCGCGAGCCGGCCCAGGCCGATGGCAGCCTGAGCGCCACGCTGCAGTTCCACCATATCGCCATGGACCACAGTGCCTTGGACGTGGTCCGCCACGAGCTGATCGCCTTCCTCACCGGCGACCAGCAGCACCTGGGCACCCCGGTGCCGTTTCGCAATTATGTCGCGCAGGCGGTGCTGGGCATCAGCGAAGCGCAGCATGAGGCGTTCTTCCGCGAGATGCTCGGCGGCATCGATGAGTCGACCCTGGCCTATGGCATTCAGGACGTGCAGGGCGATGGCGCCGTGCACAACGAGCACACCCTCGACCTGCCGCTGGACCTGTGCCTGCGCCTGCGGGCCTATGCCCGGGGGCAGGGCGTCAGTGTCGCCAGCCTGTTCCACCTGGCCTGGGGCCGGGTGTTGGGCGGCCTGACCGGGCGGGCACAGGTGGTTTTCGGCACGGTGCTGATGGGCCGCCTGCAGGGCGCCGAAGCCACCGACCGGGCACTGGGCATCTTCATCAATACGCTGCCGCTGCGGGTGGACCTGGCCAACGTCGACCTGCCCACCGCGCTGCGCGCCACCCATCAGCGCCTCAGCGCCCTGATGCGCCATGAACACGCCCCCCTGGCGCTGGCCCAGCGCTGCAGCGGCGTGGCGGCCCCCGCGCCGCTGTTCAATGCACTGCTCAATTACCGGCACAGCGCGGTCGCGGCCAGCGCACCGCGCCGCGCGGCACTGGCCGGCATCGATGTCGTCGAATCGGCCGAGGCCACCAACTACCCGCTGACGCTCAGCGTCGATGACCTGGGCGAAGCCTTGCGCCTGACGTTGCTGGCCAGCGCCGAAGTGCCGGCGCAACGGGTCTGCGCCTACCTGCAGCAAACCCTGGAAAGCCTGTTGCAGGCACCCGCAGCGCAGGTACTGGCGCTGGACATGCTGCCGGCCAGCGAGCGTCACGAACTGCTGCAAGGGTTCAATGACTACGCCGCCAGCCATGAAACCGACCTTGCCTTGCACCAGCGCATCGAACGCCAGGCGCAGGCACACCCGAACGCCATCGCCGCCACCCATGCGGGCGAAGCGCTGACGTACGCCAGCCTCAACCGCCAGGCCAATGCCTTGGCCCACCACTTGATCGGCCTTGGCGTACGCGCCGATGACCGCGTTGCGGTGGTCGCCCGCCGTGGCCTGGAGACCCTTGTGGGCCTGCTGGCCGTGCTCAAGGCCGGTGCCGGCTATGTGCCGATCGACCCGGCCCACCCGGATGAGCGGGTGCAGTACCTGCTCACCGACAGCGCACCCGTGGTGGTGCTTGCCCAGCAGGCCCTGCGCGCGCGGCTGGGGAGCCTGGATGTTCCGGTAGTGCTGCTCGACCCGCCGGCCTGGGCGGCACGTGAAGACAACCCGGCGGTGCCAGCGCTCAGCGCGCATAACCTGGCCTATGTGATCTACACCTCCGGCTCGACTGGCCAGCCCAAAGGCGTGATGGTCGAGCACCAGACCGTCAACAATCTGGTCGACTGGCACTGCCGCGCCTTCGACCTTTGCCATGGCCGGCATACCTCGTGCCTGGCAGGCTTCGGCTTCGACGCCATGGCGTGGGAGGTCTGGCCCGCCTTGTGTGCCGGCGCCACGCTGCACCTGGCCCCGGCCGCCGATGGCACCGAAGACCTTGATGCGATGCTCGCCTGGTGGCGCGAGCAGCCGCTGGACGTGAGCTTCCTGCCCACGCCGGTGGCCGAATATGCCTTCAGCCACCAGGTAGAGCACCCGACCTTGCGCACGTTGCTGATCGGTGGCGACCGCTTGCGCCAATTCAACCGCACCCAGCGCTTTGCCGTGGTCAACAACTACGGCCCCACCGAAACCACGGTGGTGGCCAGCTCCGGCGTGGTCGAGGCGGGCGGGGTGCTGCACATCGGCCGGCCAGTGGACAACGCCCGCCTGTACGTGCTCGACGAACACCGCCAGCCTGTGGCGCTGGGCGTGCCAGGGGAGCTGTACATCGGCGGTGCCGGGGTTGCACGCGGTTACCTGAACCGCCCTGAACTGACCGCTGAACGCTTCCTGGAAGACCCTTTTGCGGCCACGCCAGGGGCGCGCATGTACCGCACCGGCGACCTGGTGCGCTGGTTGGCCGATGGCACCCTGGACTATCTGGGGCGCAACGATGACCAGGTGAAGATCCGCGGCGTGCGTATCGAACTCGGTGAAATCGAGAGCCGCCTGGCCACTTTGCCGGGCATCAATGAAGCCGTGGTGCTGGCCCGCGAAGACCAGCCCGGCCAGCCGCGCCTGGTTGCCTATTTCACGCCCCAGGCCGATGTCGAGGCGGCAACCCCTGAAAGCCTGCGCGCCCAGTTGCAGGCGCACCTGCCGGAGTACATGGTGCCGGTGGCGTTCGTCGAACTGGCGGCCTTGCCCTTGACCGCCAACGGCAAACTGGACCGTCGCGCGCTGCCCAAGCCAGAACGTTCGGCACTGTTCGAACAGGGTTACGAAGCCCCCCAGGGCGAACTCGAAAACGCCCTGGCGCAGCTTTGGGCCGAGCTGCTGCAGGTCGAGCGGGTTGGCCGGCATGACCACTTCTTCACCCTCGGCGGCCATTCGCTGCTGGCCATGCGCATGGTCTCGCAGGTGCGCCTGCGCCTGGGCGTCGAGCTGAGCTTGGCCGAGCTGTTCGCCAATGCCGAACTGGCGGCGGTGGCGGCCGTACTGGCAAAGGCCGGTCGCAGTGAACTGCCGGTGATACTGCCGGTGCCACGCGAACAACCGCTGCCCATGTCGTTCGCCCAGCATCGGCTGTGGTTCATGGCGCAGATGGAAGGCGGCAACCAGGCCTACAACGTCCCGCTGGCCCTGGGCCTGCGCGGGCCGCTGGATGCCGATGCGCTGGAGTGTGCGCTGCTGCGCATCGTCGAGCGCCATGAAACCCTGCGCAGCCGCTTCGTGCCGCGTGACGACAGTGCCGAGGTGATCATCGCTGCCACCGCCGGCGGCGAGTGGTTCCAGCGCGAAGCATCAAGCTACGATGCGTTGCCCGCCCGGTTACGGGAAGAGGCCAGCGCACCCTTTGACCTGGCCCATGGCCCGCTGCTGCGGGCACGCCTGCTGCGCCTGGGCGCCGAACACCATGTGCTGGCACTGACTGTGCACCACATCGTCGCCGACGGCTGGTCGCTCGGTGTGCTGACCCAGGAACTGAGCGCGTTGTACCCCGCCATGTGCCAAGGCCAGCCAGACCCACTGCCGCCCTTGACCATCCAGTATGGCGACTACGCGGTGTGGCAGCGTCGCTGGCTGGCCGGTGCACAGTTGCAACGCCAGGCCGACTACTGGCGCCAGGCGCTGGACGGCGCACCAACCCTGCTCAAGCTGCCCAGCGACCGGCCGCGCCCGGAACGCCAGGACTTTGCCGGGGCGAGCCTGCCGCTGGAAATTGACCTGCGCCTGGCCGCCGGCCTGCGCACCTTGGCGCAACGCCACGGCGTCACCCTTTACATGACTGTACTGGGTGCGTGGGCGGCGCTGTTGGCACGGCTTTCTGGGCAAACCGAAGTGGTGATCGGCTGCCCGGTGGCGGGGCGCAGCCGGGCCGAGGTGGAAGCGCTGGCGGGGTTGTTCGTCAATACCCTGGCCATCCGCATCGACACCCAAGCGGCGCCGACTGCGCAAGCATTGCTGGAGCAGGCCCGCACCCGCGTGCTCGACGCCCAGGCACATCAGGACCTGCCGTTCGAGCAGGTGGTCGAGATCGTCCGGCCCGCCCGCAGCCTGGCCCACACGCCGTTGTTCCAGGCGACCCTCAACTGGCAGGCCACCCATGGCCCGGCCCTTGAACTCCAGGGCCTGCAGCTTGAGGCCGTGGCCCAGACCGGGCAGGTGGCCAAGTTCGACCTTACGCTGAACCTGGGCCAGCACGGCGATCTGTTGGCCGGGAGCCTGGAGTACGCGACGGCGCTGTTCGATGAACCTACCGTGCGCCGTTACCTCGGTTACTTTGAAACCCTGCTCTGGGCCATGGTCGGCAATGACCAGGCAACCCTGGCGCATGTCGAGCTGATCGACGAGCAGGAGCGCCACACTCAGCTGCACGCGTTCAATGAAACCGGCCGCGATTACCCGCGCGAACAGTGCGTGCAACGCCTGTTCGAACAACGCGTCGCCCGCCACCCATTGGCGCTGGCGGCGGTGCATGGCCAGCAGGCGCTGACCTATGGCGAGCTCAATGCCCGGGCCAACCGCCTGGCCCATTACCTGATCGCCGAGGGCGTGCAGCCCGGTGCCTGCGTGGCGATCCTGCTGCCACGCTCGCTGCCGCTGCTGGTGGCGCAACTGGCGGTGCTCAAGTGCGCGGCGGTGTATGTGCCGTTGGATATCCATGCGCCTGTGGAACGCCAGGCGTTCATGGTCGATGACTGCCAGGCCGTGGCGCTGCTGACGCTGGCCGACGTGGCTACAGACTTCCCGGTGCGGCGCCTGGACCTGGATCAGTTGGCGCTCGACAGCCAGCCTGGGCACAACCCGGGCCTGCCCCAGGGCGCCGGCAGCAGCGCCTACGTGATGTACACCTCGGGCACCACCGGCATGCCCAAAGGGGTGTGCGTGCCGCACCGGGGCATCGTGCGCCTGGTGATGGTCAATGGCTACGCCGACTTCACGGCGCAGGACCGCATCGCCTTCGCCTCCAACCCGGCTTTCGACGCCAGCACCCTGGAAGTCTGGGGTGCGCTGCTCAACGGCGGCCAGGTGCGGGTGATCGATCACCCGACGCTGGTGGACCCTCAGCGCTTTGCCGCTGCGCTGGCAGAGGACGGCATCAGCGTGCTGTTTCTGACCACGGCGCTGTTCAACCAGTATGTGCAACTGCTGCCCGACGCGTTGGCGCGGCTGCGCATCCTCATCAGCGGTGGCGAGCGCGCCGAGCCTGCGGCCTTCCGGGCCCTGCGCGAGCGTGCGCCGGCGCTGCGCCTGATCAACGGCTACGGGCCCACCGAAACCACCACCTTCGCGGTCACCTTTGAGGTGCGCACGCTGCCCGCCAGCGCCACGCAGGTGCCGATCGGGCAACCCATCGGCAATACCCAGGTCTACGTGCTGGACACCCAGCGCCAGTTGGTACCGCTGGGGGTGGTAGGTGAGCTGTACATCGGCGGCGATGGCGTGGCCCTGGGCTACCTCAACCGGCCTGAGCTGACCGCCGAACGCTTTGTCGATGACCCGTTCAGCCAGCAGCCCGGTGCCAGGCTGTACCGCACCGGCGACCTGGTGCGCTGGCAGGCCGATGGCCAGCTGGAGTGCCTGGGGCGCAATGACGACCAGGTGAAGATCCGCGGTTTCCGTATCGAACTGGGGGAAATCCAGCAGCAGTTGGCGCAGTGCCCGGGTATCGGCGACGTCATCGTCATGGCCGTGCCCGGTGAGCAGGGGCCGTTGCGCCTGGTGGCCTGGTTCACCCGCCTTGATGAGGCCCTTGATGCAAACGGGCTGCGCAACTACCTGCGTGGGCGCCTGCCTGAATACATGGTGCCGGCGGCCTTTGTCGCCCTGCAGCGGATGCCCCTGAGCAACAACGGCAAGGTCGAACGCAAGGCATTGCCGCTGCCGGGGCCGCAGGACTTCGCGGCGGCGGCCTACGAGGCGCCGCAGGGCCAGCACGAGCTGGTGTTGGCGCAGGTATGGGGCGAGTTGCTGCAGGTCGAACACGTCGGGCGCAACGACCGCTTCTTCGAGCTGGGCGGCCACTCGCTGCTGGCCATGCGCATGCTGGCCCAGGTGCGTCAGCGCTTGGGCCTGGAACTGGCGTTGGCCGACCTGTTTGCCGATGACCGCCTGGCGGCGGTCGCGGCGAGCCTGGCCAGCCACCCCGCGCAGGTGTTGCCGGCCATCCAGCCGAGCCTGCGTGTGGGCCGCATGCCGCTGTCGTTCGCTCAGCAGCGTTTGTGGTTCCTGGCGCAGATGGCACCTGGCAGTGCGGCGTATCACATCCCTATCGGCCTGCGCCTTGAAGGGGCGCTGGACGCAAATGCACTGGAACGGGCGCTGCAGCGCCTGGTCGAGCGCCATGAGAGCCTGCGCAGCCATTTTGTAGAGCAGGATGGCGAGCCGCAGGTAGTCCTGGCGACCGAGGCTTTCAGCCTTGCCAGGGTACAAGCTCCCGGCCTTGAGGCGGCGGCGCTGGCTGCATTGATCGAGCAGGAGGCGAGTCGACCCTTCACCCTGGACCAGGACCTGCCGATCCGTGGGCGCCTGCTGCACCTGGCGCAGGGCCACCATGTACTGCTGCTGACCCTGCACCACCTGGTGGCCGACGGCTGGTCGCTGGGTGTGCTGGTACGCGAGCTGGGCGAACTGTACCAAGCCTTCAGCCAGGATCGTGCGGACCCATTGCCAGCGCTGCCGGTGCAGTACCTGGACTATGCCCTGTGGCAGCGCCGCTGGCTGGGTGGCGATACCTTGCAGCGCCAGGCCGAATACTGGGCCGCCCACCTGGCCGGCGCGCCAACGTTGATCAGCTTGCCGTGTGACCGGCCACGGCCTGAACGTCAGGACTACTCCGGTGACAGCGTTGCGATCTGCCTGGACCCACGCTTGAGTGTCGAACTCAAGGCGCTGTGCCGGGACCAGGGGGTAACCCCGTACATGCTGTTCATGGCGGCCTGGGCGGTGTTGCTGGCGCGGCTGGCGGGGCAGGACGAGGTGGTGGTAGGTTCGCCACTGGCCAACCGCCGGCAGGCGGAGGTGGACGGGCTGATCGGCATGTTCGTCAACTCCATCGCCGTGCGGGTGGATACCACTGGCGCGCCGGACGTTGCCACGCTGCTGGCACGGGTCAAGGCGACCGTAGTGGCCGCCCAGGCGCATCAGGACCTGCCTTTCGAACAGGTGGTCGAGGCCCTGCGGCCTCAGCGCAGCCTGGCCCATACACCGGTGTACCAGGTGTCGCTGGACTGGGAAGGTAGCCCGGACCGCCAGGCGCTGCAGCTGGGCGAGTTGGCAGTGACCGCGCTCGGCGGCCAGGCGCGGATCGCCAAGTTCGACCTGAGCCTTAGCATGGGCGAAGGGGCGGACGGCTTTGCCGGGGGCATTGTCTACGCCACCGCGCTGTTCGATCGGGCGACCATCGCGCGTTACGCAGGGTACCTGGAGCAGTTGCTGTGGACGTTTGCCGAAGGTGCGGGGGCTATTCCAGCGCACACCGGGCTGCCGGATGCCGATGAGCGCAAACAGTTGTTGCTGGCGTTCAACGACACGGTGGTGGACTACGACCTTGAGCAGACCTTGCATGGCCTGATCGAGGCGCAGGTCGAGCGCACGCCGGATGCCGTGGCCGTGCGGGCGGAAGAGGGTGTGTTGAGCTATCGCCAGCTCAATGAGCAGGCTAACCGCCTGGCGCATCATCTGATCGATCTTGGGGTGAGACCGGACGATCGCGTGGCTATCTGCGTCGAACGTGGGTTGTCGATGGTGGTGGGGCTGCTGGCCATTCTCAAGGCCGGTGGTGCTTACGTGCCCGTCGATCCGGATTACCCGGCCGAACGTGTGCGCCACATGCTGAGCGACAGCGCGCCGGTAGCGGTGCTGGTGCATGCGGCGACTCGCCATGTGCCGGAATCCGGGCTGGTGATCGACCTGGATCAGCCGACCTGGCATGCACAACCTGCCAGCAACCCGGTTGTGGCTGCGCTGACGCCACATCATCTGGCCTATGTGATCTACACCTCGGGCTCGACCGGCCTGCCCAAAGGCGTGATGAACGAGCACGCCGGGGTGGTCAACCGCCTGCTGTGGATGCAGGAGGCCTACCGCCTTGGCGCCGATGACGTGGTGCTGCAGAAAACGCCGTTCAGCTTCGACGTGTCGGTGTGGGAGTTCCTCTGGCCGCTGCAAACCGGCGCGCGCCTGGTCATGGCTCGCCCAGGCGGCCATCGCGACCCGGAGTATCTGCGCCAAGTCATTCGCAGCGAGGGCGTCACCACCTTGCACTTCGTGCCGTCGATGCTGGACGTGTTCCTGGCGCATGGCGACGCTTCGGCAGATCGCCTCAAGCGCGTGCTGTGCAGCGGCGAAGCATTGCCGGGCAGTCTGGTACGGCGATTCCATACTCAGCTTCCATCCGTGGAACTGCACAACCTCTACGGGCCGACCGAAGCCGCCGTGGATGTGAGTGCCTGGCACTGCGTCACGGCGCCGGACAACACGCCCATCGGCAAGCCAATTGCCAACACCACGTTGTACGTACTGGACGGCCAAGGCCAGCCGGTGCCGCAGGGCGTGGCGGGCGAGCTGTTCATTGGTGGCGTGCAGGTTGCCCGTGGCTACCTGAACCGTGCCGAACTGACCGCCGAACGCTTCATCGACGACCCGTTCAGCACCCGGCCCGGTGCGCGTCTGTACCGCACCGGCGATCTGGCGCGACACCTTGCGGACGGCAACATCGAATACCTGGGCCGTAACGACGACCAAGTGAAGGTCCGCGGCCTGCGCATCGAACTGGGCGAAATCCAGGCTGGCCTGACCGCCATCGCGGGTATCAAAGAAGCCGTAGTGGTGGCCCGCGATCAACGCCTGATCGCCTACTACACCGGCGAGCCGCAAGCGGTTGAAATGCTGCGTACCGCACTGCTCAAGCACCTGCCGGAATTCATGGTGCCTGCGCAGTTCATGCACCTCGAAACCCTGCCACTGAGCCCCAACGGCAAGCTCGATCGCAAAGCCCTGCCGCAGCCCGATGCCATTCAGGACCGCCCGTTCGAGGCCCCGGAAGGCGAAACCGAAACCCTGCTGGCCGCGATCTGGGCCGAACTGCTGGGCGTGGAGCGGGTAGGTCGCCACGACAACTTCTTTGAGCTGGGCGGGCACTCGCTGGCGGCTATCCGCTTGATCGACAAGCTCACCAAGGCAGGCCTGCAGGCCGCTATCAATGACGTGTTCCAGCAGCCAAGTGTGGCGTCGCTGGCCCGTCATCTGGAAGCCGGCGGTGCCCGCCAGGCGCCAACCGTTATCCGGGTCAGGTCCGCAGGTACGCAACCCGCAGTGTTCCTGGTGCACGAATTCACCGGCCTGGACTTCTACTTCCCGGTGCTCGGCCAGCACCTGCCGGGTGATTTCCCGGTGTACGGCCTGCCGGGTGTGCCTTGCGGCGACCCCCAACCGCGCACCCTGGAATGCCTGGCCCGCTACCAGATCGAACAGTTGCGCAAGGTGCAGCCACAGGGGCCTTACCGTCTGGCGGGCTGGTCGTTCGGTGGCGTGGTGGCCTTTGAAATGGCCAACCAGTTGCTGGGCGAGGATGAGGTCGTCGAGTTCCTCGGCCTGATCGATACCTATGTGCCGCGCCTGGCCGACCAGGGCAAGGCGCGCTGGCAAGGGCCGCGGGCGCTGGAGCGGCAGTTGCTGCTCAACTGCAGCACCTTCTGGCGCTCGCAGGGCGAGGCGGGCGAAGCACGCCTGGCGCAACTGCAGCGCCTGGAGGCCGCGCAGGCCGATTTCGCCACGCTGCTGGCCAGCTGCCGTGAACACCACCTGTTGTATGGCCTGTGGTCGAGCATGAGCGATGAGCAGTTGCGCCATTACTTCACCCGCGAACTGGCGCACGGCCACGCCATGGCCCAGTACCGCCTGGCACCGCTGAGTGTGCCGGTGCATCTGTTCCGGGCCGAGCAGGGCAGCGAGGGCCTGGCAAGCCTGGGTTGGCGCGAAGCGCTGCCGACCCAGGCGCTGGTCGAGATCGCCGTGCCCGGTGACCACCGCAGCATGATGCAGGCCCCGCAGGTGGCCGCGGTCGGTGCGGCCATTGCGCAGGCGCTCGCCAGCGCAACGGCTCGCCCGGCTGAACAGGCTGTGGCTTATCAGCCGCTGGTGGCGATCCAGACTGGGCAGCACGGCCATGCGCCGCTGTTCTGCGTGCCGGGTGCGGGTGACAGCGTTACCAGTTTCATCGGGCTGGCCGAAGCGCTGGGGCCGGACTGGCCGCTGTATGGGCTGCAGGCCCGTGGCCTGGACGGCTGCTCGGTGCCGCATGCCTCGGTGGAGGCCGCAGCCGACTGCCATCTGCAGGCCATCGAGGCGCTGTACCCGCAAGGGCCACTGAACCTCGTGGGCCACTCGTTTGGCGGTTGGGTCGCGCATGCCCTGGCGGCCCGTTTCGAGGCAAAGGGGCGCCAGGTGCGCTCGTTGACCCTGATCGACAGCGAAGCGCCGGGTGGCGGCGCTACCTGCGGCCAGCCCTACACCTTTGGTGAAGCGCTGCAGCGCCTGATCGACTCGCTGCAGCTGTCGACCGGCAAGGCCTTGGGTATCGAGCCCCTGGCATTTGCCCAAGCCAGCGATGACGAGCAATTGCGCCAGTTGCACGGGGCCATGGTGCGGGCCGGGTTGATGCCGGCGCGCTCTGCGCCCAGGGCCCTGGAAGGCACCGTACGCACCTTTGCCACGGCGCTGCGCACCTGCTAC
This sequence comes from Pseudomonas sp. LFS044, assembly GCF_047978245.1. Classification (NCBI taxonomy): domain Bacteria; kingdom Pseudomonadati; phylum Pseudomonadota; class Gammaproteobacteria; order Pseudomonadales; family Pseudomonadaceae; genus Pseudomonas; species Pseudomonas sp. LFS044. The sequence goes on along the minus strand of NZ_JBFPFX010000020.1, from coordinate 64,598 downwards.
CGGCCGGCGCAGGGGTACAGCGGGCCGGTGGGCCTGGTACTGGTCGATGACCCGAGCCTGGACGCGGCCGGTAATGCGCGGGAACAGACCGCGATGCAGGCCGGCTGGCAGCAACTGATGCCGCAATTGGCGCTGTGGCAGGGGCCGGGCAATCACTTCAGCATCCTCAAGGTGCCGGATGTGTTCAGCCTGGCGGCCTGGTGGCATGACGGGCAGGCCCTGCAGCTGGACCGGGTGGCTCAGTAAATAGGTGGAAGGCGACTTTTTGTACTGCTGCTTGCGGCCTCATCGCCGGCAAGCCGGCGATAGGGCTGCAGAGCAGACCCACACGTGTATGTTTTGAATGGAAAGTGAGTGTTCATGGACAAGTCCAGATTCCGCAAATACACCCTCGGCGCCGCCGTGGCCCTGGTCGCCGGCATCGCGCTGTACGCCATCCAGGCGCCGGCCAAGGCGCCGCAGTACATCACCGCCACGGTCGAGCGGGGCGACATCGAAAACGCGGTGCTGGCCACCGGCACCCTTGAAGGGATCAAGCAAGTGGATGTCGGCGCCCAGGTCTCCGGGCAGTTGAAGTCGCTCAAGGTCAAGCTCGGCGACAAGGTCGACCAGGGCCAGTGGCTGGCCGAGATCGACCCGCTGGTGTTGCGCAACACCTTGCGCCAGGCCGAGGTCGATGAAGAAAAACTGCAGGCCGAACGGCGCTCGACCCTGGCCCAGCTCAAGCAGGCCAGGCGTGTGTACGAGCGCTACCGCGAGCTGCAGGCCGACGAGTCGGTGTCGCGCCAGGACTTCGAGAACGCCGAATCGGAGTACGAGGTGCAGCAGGCCGCCGTACGCTCGCTCGATGCGCAGATCCAGAGCGCCCGTGTCGAGATCGACACCGCCAAGGTCAACCTCGGCTACACCCGCATCAACGCGCCCATTACCGGGCATGTGGTCGGCATCGTCACCCAGGAAGGCCAGACCGTGATCGCCAACCAGCTCGCACCCATTCTGCTCAAGCTGGCCGACCTCGACACCATGACTGTCAAGGCCCAGGTTTCCGAAGCCGACGTGATCCACATCACCCCCGGCCAGGAGGTGTACTTCACCATCCTCGGCGAGGACAAGCGCTACTACGCCAAGCTGCGCGGCACCGAGCCTGCCCCGCAGAACTACGCACAAAGCAGCGACAAGAGCGACGGCAGCAGCGCCAAGCCCAATGGCGCGGTGTTCTACAACGCGCTGTTCGAAGTGCCCAACCCCGAGCACCGCCTGCGCATCTCGATGACCGCCCAGGTGCATATCGTCCTCGACACCGCCGCCGGCGTGCTGACCGTGCCGGTGGCGGCGCTGGGCCTGCGCAATGGCGATGGCAGCTTCCCGGTACGGGTACTCGACGGTAAAGGCTTCGCCCAGGTGCGCAACGTGCAAACCGGCATCAACAACAACGTCAAGGTGCAGATCAAGGACGGCCTGGCCGAAGGCGACCGGGTGGTGATCGGCGAGCCGGTGTCTGGCGAAGCAGGGGCCTGAGCATGAACATGAATGTCGAGCTTACCCCGCACAGGGCAGTTGCCAGCGGCACCGGCGAGCCCTTGCTGCGCCTGCAAGGCGTCACCCGCAGTTTCATGGCGGGCGACCGTGAGTTTCTGGCGCTCAAGGGCATCGACCTGGACATCCGCAGCGGCGAACTGGTGGCGATCATCGGTGCGTCCGGCTCGGGCAAATCGACCCTGATGAACATTCTCGGTTGCCTGGACAACGCCAGCAGTGGCAGCTACCAGGTGGGCGGGCAGGAAACCCGCGAGCTGGACGACGATGCCCTGGCCGCGTTGCGCCGCGACCATTTCGGCTTCATTTTCCAGCGCTATCACCTGTTGCCGCACCTGGACGCCCTGCACAACGTGGAGATTCCGGCGGTGTATGCCGGTACGCCGCAAGGCCAGCGCCACGACCGCGCGCGCGAACTGCTGACGCGCCTGGGCCTGGCCGGGCACCTCGAGCACCGCCCCAGCCAGCTCTCCGGTGGCCAGCAGCAGCGGGTGAGTATCTGCCGGGCGTTGATGAACGGCGGCCAGGTGATCCTCGCCGACGAGCCCACCGGCGCCCTGGACACCGCCAGTGGCAAGGAAGTGATGAACATCCTGCTGGAGCTGCACGCCGCAGGCCACACGGTGATTCTGGTTACCCACGACCCGAAGGTGGCTGCCCATGCCCAGCGCATCATCGAGGTCAGCGACGGGCAGATCATCAGCGACCGCCGCAACGCCGCCGAAGCATTACCCACGCCAGCCGTCGAACCGTCGCCGCAGGCACCGGCCGTGCGGCGCCTGGTGGCCAGCCTGGGCATGTTCCGCGAGGCGTTCAAGATGGCCTGGATCGCCTTGGTCTCGCACCGCATGCGCACCCTGCTGACAATGCTCGGGATCGTTATCGGCATCACCTCGGTGGTGTCCATTTCAGCCATCGGCGAGGGCGCCAAGGGCTATGTGCTGAAGGACATCCAGGCGATCGGCAGCAACACCATCGATATCTACTCGGGCAGCAACTTCGGCGACAGCCGGGCCAAGACCATCGAAACCCTGCTACCCGCCGATGTCGCGGCGTTGAACGAACTCTACTACGTCGACAGCGCCACCCCGGTGATCGGCCAGAGCACCCTGGTGCGCTACCGCAACCTGGATGTCGACGTGCAGCTCAACGGCGTCAGCGAGCACTACTTCCAGGTACGCAACATCCCCTTGGCCTCAGGCATCGTGTTCAGCGCCGACGACGCCCGGCGCCAGGCACAGGTGGTGGTGATCGACCACAACACCCGCAAGCGCCTGTTCGGGCAGCACATCGACCCGCTCGGCCAGGTGATCCTGGTCGGCAACCTGCCGTGCACGGTGATTGGCGTAACCGCCGAGAACAAGAACCTGTTCGTCGCCAGCAACCAGCTGAATATCTGGGTGCCCTACGAAACCGCCGCAGGCCGCGTGCTCGGCCAGCGCCACCTGGACAGCATCAGCGTGCGCATCAAGGACGGCGTGCCGAGCAAACGGGTAGAGGAGGAGGTGACCAAGGTGATGCTGCAGCGCCACGGCACCAAGGACTTCTTCACCAACAACCTCGACAGCATCATGCAGACGGTGCAGAAAACCAGCCGCTCGCTGACCCTGCTGCTGTCGCTGATCGCGGTGATTTCGCTGGTGGTGGGGGGCATCGGGGTGATGAATATCATGCTGGTGTCGGTCACCGAACGCACCCGCGAAATCGGTATCCGCATGGCGGTGGGCGCACGCCAGTCGGACATTCGCCAGCAGTTTCTGGTGGAGGCGGTGATGGTCTGCCTGTTTGGCGGTGTGGTAGGGATTGCCTTGTCGTATGGGATTGGCTCGCTGTTCGAGCTGTTCGTCAAGCAGTGGGAGATGGTGTTCTCGCCCGGGTCGATCGTGATGGCGTTTGCCTGTTCGACACTGATTGGCGTGGTGTTCGGCTTTGTGCCGGCACGCAATGCCGCGCGGCTGGACCCGATCGAGGCATTGGCGCGGGATTGAACTGGCTTGTACGGGCCCATTCGCGGGACAAGCCCGCTCCCACAGGATCTTCACTGCCTTGAGTCAGCTGACTGCCTTGGGTCAGCGAGGTATCTGTGGGAGCGGGCTTGCCCCGCGAAGAGGCCGGTGCAGGCTACGAATAATCAGCGGTCACCATACATCCAGCGCATCAACGAATGCCGGCCAGCAATCCCCAGCTTGATCGCCGCCCGGCGCAGGTAGCTTTCCACCGTATTCACCTTCAACGCCAGCCGTTCGGCCTGCTCCGGCGCGGTATGCCCGGCCAGCAGGCCCAGGCACACCTGGCACTCACGCTCGGACAGTTTCAGCCCCGACTGCGCCAGGCGGTCGAGAAAGCGCTGCTGCAGGCTCTCTGTCGCACTGCGCTCAGGGCCGGGCTTCAAGGCAGCGATGTGTTTTTCGAGCATCGGCAGCAGCAGCGGCGAGATGTCATCCAGCCGGCTACGCTCGTGCGCCGAAAAGCTGTACGTAGCGCCACCGCGCAGAACCTGGATCTCAAACCGCGAATCGCCCTTGCGGCGAATCAAATGCAGGCGCGACGGGTCGGTGAATCCGGCTTCCAGGCATTGATCTGAAGAGAACACCGTCTCATCGATCAACGCTGCATCCGTGTTGGCTGCGGGCAGTTGCCGTATCTGTGTGGCATCGATACTCAGATGCGCGTGGATCAGGTCGTGCAACATGCGTGGGAACTGGCGGCTGCCGGTGCTGGCAATCACTTTGCCGATCTGCGGGTAGAGCAAGTGCGAATTCATCGTGTCATCCCTGAGGTGTCGAGGTGCAGACTCCCACCGAATTGCCGGCCTGCATCCTGGGCCTGTGGCGGGAGGTGGTTCATATCCTAGTACAACGAATGAGTGACCGTTAAATGAAGTTGGAATAGTGGCAGAATAATGGCTGCCAGGCGCGGGCATCTACTGCGGCGCGGGTTGTCGGGTATGATGCAGCCCCATCTTTTTCACGAGGCCTGCCCCATGTCCCTGAGTGCTGAACAGATCGGCGAATACCGCGCCTTTGCCGAGCAGTTGGCTGATGCCGCTGCAGCGGCGATCCAGCCGTACTTTCGCGCCAGCCTGGACGTGGAGGACAAAGGGGGGCGCCTGTACGACCCGGTGACCGTGGCCGACAAGGCGGCCGAAGACGCCATGCGTGAACTGATCCAGGCCCGCTACCCGGCGCACGGCATATTGGGTGAGGAGCAGGGCGTGGCGCTTGGCAGTAGCCCGCTGACCTGGGTGCTGGACCCTATCGACGGCACTCGCGCCTTCATCACCGGCCTGCCGCTGTGGGGCACGCTGATCGCCTTGAACGATGGTACGCGCCCGGTGGTGGGTGTGATGAACCAGCCGTTCACAGGCGAACGCTTCATCGGCACCCCACAGGGCGCCTGGCGCAGTGGTACGCCGTTGAAGGCCCGGGCCTGTGCAGACCTGGCCGCGGCCACGCTGATGTGCACCACGCCAGACATGTTCGACACGGTTGAGCGCAAGGCAGCCTTCGAAGCGGTGGCCGGCAAAGCGCGCCTGATGCGCTACGGTGGCGACTGCTACGCCTACTGCATGCTGGCGTCGGGCTTTGTCGACGTGATCGTCGAGGCCAGCCTGCAACCGTATGACGTGCAGGCGCTGATACCGATCATCGAAGGGGCGGGCGGGGTGATCACCGCCTGGGATGGCAGCTCGGCGCAGCACGGCGGGTGTGTGGTGGCCTGTGGTGACCCGGTGTTGCATGCGCAGGTAGTGGAGATGTTGCGTCACGCCATGTGATTGTTGTGTTTTGGCAGGCCTCTTCGCGGGCAAGCCCGCGCCTACAGGTTATCCACTTGTAGGAACGGGCCTGGCAACATCGCACTTTTTCTGCTTTCCGGGCTCTATGCATGGCCAGGCCGCGCCGATCCCCAGCGCCGCCGCCGATTTCGACCCCGGTGCCGATGGTTGCAACCACATCTCAAATGCTCCCGCGCCTGCTGCTGGCAGGCGCACTGATCTGCCTCGGCGCTTGCACCCAGCAGCAAGGCCAGGACATTGTCAGCCAGTTCGGCAACGGCAAGCCCAGCGAGCTGTTCCAGACCAGCGTGGATCGCATGGCGACGCTGGCCATGCGCGACAACCTGCAAAGCCTGTACCTGCTGATGAACAAGCTGTACCTGCGCAACCCCAGCCAGTGGAAGATGTCTGGCTACCTGGATGCCGCCACCGCCGAGCGGCAGATCCGCATCGCCATCGAACAGCGCCAACCCTTGGCCCAGCTGGGCAACCGCCGCGACCTGGCCGCGTTGAGCTATGCCCTGAGCCCGGAGTTTCGCGGCGACCGGGTGGGCGCGTTCATCTACGCCATCGGCAGCATGCTGGTCACCGCGCACGGGGGGCGTACCGAGTTCTACATGACCGACACCATCGACCCGCTGTTCGTCAACAACGCGGCGCGCAACATCGAGAAGGCCACCTGGATGCTGAGCCAGCGTCAGGATGCCAACGGTGTGTTGCTGCTGTTCTCCAACGAGATATCGGAAGAGGGTAGCAACCTGAGTTTTGCGGTGGAGTTCGGCAAGATCGTGGCCCGCCTGGATTTGCTGGCGCAGTTGCTGGATGAGCGTTACCGGCGCATTGGGCTCAACTATGCGCAGAGCTTGTTGTTGATGAACTTCTTGCCGGTGCAATAGGCTGCACACCCGCACAATTGCGTATCGCGGTCGTGTTGTAGGAGCTGGCTTGCCTGCGATCGGCTGCGCAGCAGTCGTAAACCCTGTATTCGCATTCCGCCTGGCACTGCGCAAATACCGATTTTACGACTGCTTCGCAGCCGATCGCAGGCAAGCCAGCTCCTACATGCCAAGCCCAGGCAGGCGTCGCGGTGCCCTCAAAGCAGCGCCTGTATCGCTCGACGATAACGCTGCCCCGCCAGGCTCATGCTGTTGTTGTGCGTGGCCCCCGGCACCAGCAGCAAGGTCTTGGGCTCCTGCGCGGCCTCGAACAGCTGCTGGCTAAAGCGCGGCGGCACGAAGCGGTCGTCCAGGCCGTGCACCAGCAACAGCGGCAGGCCGACGTCCTTGATCTTGTCCAGCGAATCGAATTTCTGCGACAGCAACCAGCGCACCGGTAGCGTGGTGTCGGCCACTGCGGCAGCGACATCGCCAAGGGAGGTGAAGGTCGATTCGAGGATGAGGCCGCGTGCCGGCGCTTGGGCACCGTCTTTCTGCGCCTGGCGGGCCAGCTCGGAAGCCAGCTCGACCGCCACGGCGCCGCCCAGGGAATGGCCGAAGATCAGGCGCTTGTCGGCATCCGGTTGCAGCTGGGCAAAGCGCTCCCAGGCAATTCGTGCATCTTCATACACCGTTGCCTCGGACGGCAGGCCGCCACGGCTCTGGCCAAACCCGCGGTAATCCACGGCCAGCACCGAATAGCCCATGGCATGCAGCTGCTCGATGCGGAACAGCTGGCCGGTGAGGTTCCAGCGCACACCGTGCAGGTACAGGATGGCCGGCGCATCAGCGCGCCGGGCGGGCCACCACCAGGCGTGCAGGCTCTGGTTGTCGGCGAAACTGCGCGGGCGCAGGTCCAGTTCCTGCACGCCGCTGGGCAGGCCACGGAACCAGCTGGCCTGGCCGGGCTCGATGCGAAATACCAGCTCGCGCTCTTTATGCTGCAGCACGGCGCAACCGGAAGGCAGGCCGATGACCAGCAGGCTGGCACACAGCCAGGTGAGCCAGCGACGGCGCAGGTGGTTAAGGAATAGGCTAGGCATGTGGGGTTTTTTAACAGATGCCTAAGGCTTGATGTCGGAAAAGTTACCGAACGGACGAGGCGGGATTGTTACGAGAGGTTAAGCAACGGGGCCGCAGCGCGGCCCCGTTGACGGTTCAGTGTGCCCGAGCAGCGTTCAAGGCGCCGGCGCGGGTAATGCGCAGGGCCACCAGGCTGCCCAGTACGATCAGCGCGGCCAGCGAGTACAGCGCAGCGTCGGTCGAGCCGGTCTGGTCCTTGATGAAACCGACCAGGTACGGGCTGAGGAACCCGGCCATCTGCCCCACCGAGTTGATGATTGCCAGGCCGGCAACGGCGGCACTGGCGCTCAGCAGCGCCGTCGGCATCGGCCAGAACATCGGCAGGCCGGTGAGGGCGCCCATGGTGGCGATGGACAGGCCGAGGATGGCGATGGTCGGGTTGGCGGCGAAGTTGACCGCGATCAGCAGGCCCAGGGCGCCCATCAACATCGGTACCACCAGGTGCCAGCGGCGCTCGTTGCGCAGGTCTGCCGAGCGGCCGCAGAGGATCATGAACACACCCGCCAGCAAATACGGAATGGCGCTGAGCCAGCCGATCAGCAACGGGTTGTCAAAGCCCATGCTCTTGATGATCGACGGCAGCCAGAAGTTGATCGCGTACACGCCGCTCTGGATGCAGAAGTAGATAAAGCCGAAGGTCCAGATCAGCGGGTTGGTCAGCACGGCCAGCACGCCGTCACCACGGGTGGCGGGTTTGCTGGCGGCGTCGGCCTTGAGGTCGGCCTCGATCAGCTGGCGTTCGGCTGGGCTCAGCCACGCGGCTTTCTGGTAACCATCACTGAGCATGCCAAAGGCCAGCACGCCCAGCGCAACCGTCGGCAAGCCCTGGATCAGGAACATCCACTGCCAGCCGGCCAGGCCATGCTGGCCTGCGGCGAAGTGCTCGAGGATCCAGCCGGAGAACGGCCCACCGAGCAGGCCCGACACCGGGATCGCCGACATGAACAAGGCCATGATGCGGCCACGGCGGTCTGCCGGGAACCAGCGCGAGAGGTACAGCACCACGCCGGGGAAGAACCCGGCCTCGGCCGCGCCGGTGAGCAAACGCAGGGTGTAGAACTCGGTGGGGGTGGTGACGAACAGCAGGCAGGTCGAAAGGCTGCCCCAGGCGATCATCATTGCCGCAATCCAGCGCCGCGGGCCGAAGCGGTTGAGCGCCAGGTTGCTCGGCAGGCCGCAGAGCACGTAGCCGATGAAGAAAATCCCGGCGCCGAGGCCGTAGACGGTTTCGCTGAACTTGAGCGCGTCGAGCATCTGCAGCTTGGCGAAGCCGACGTTGACGCGGTCCAGGTAGTTGAAGAGGTAGCAGATGAAAATGAACGGGATCAGCCGCAAGGTGATGCGCCGGTAGAGCGCGTTGCGGGTGATGTCCGTGCCTTGGTCAGGGGCGGGGCTGTGTGCCATGATCGGGTTCTCTGTTGTTATGGTTGTCGCCGCGTCGCCTGTGCCGGCGCTCGCCCTGACGAGTCTCGGGGAGTGCGACGCGCCTGTCTTTGTGCTTTTGCACAGCCATGGGCCTGGCCTGCTGTGCCGAGGTACAAAGCCTACCACCCACAAGGATCGCTGAATGTTCGAACTCGACCATGACCTGGCGCAGGATATCGTTGATCGGGCGATGGCCATCCTGCCGTGCAACGTCAATGTCATGGACAGCCAGGGGCTGATTCTGGGCAGTGGCGAGCCGGAGCGCATCAATACCCGCCACGAAGGTGCGCAGCTGGTCCTGGCCAATGGCCGCATCGTCGAACTGGACGTGGACGCCGCCAAATGCCTGAAAGGCGTGCAGCCGGGGGTCAACCTGCCGCTGATGCTCGATGGCCGGCTGATCGGCGTACTCGGGCTGACCGGCGACCCGCAGCAGATGCGCACCTATGGCGAGCTGGTGCGCATGACCGCCGAAATGCTGCTTGCGCAACGCCACTTGCAGGTTGAACAGCAATGGCGGCGCCAACGTTGTGACGACCTGCTGGCCCTGCTGTTGGGTGGCACGGGTGACTCGCCGCGGCTGCTGGATGAAGCGCAGCAACTGGGCTTGAAGCCGCAGTTGCCACGCATTCCGTGTTTGTTCGAACTGTACGCAGGCCCTCCCGCCGAAGCGTTGGCGGCCTGGTTGCTGAGCCGCTACCCGGACAGCTGGTGCGTGAGCCCCGCGCGGGATTCGCTGCTGTGGTGCCGCCCGGCCGGGGTGGTGCTGGACGAAGAGCGCCTGTTCGAACGCGTGCAGCGCGCTGGCTGGGAGATCGAGCGCCTGGCGCTGGGCAGCCCGGCGCAGAGCCTGGAGCAATTGCGCCGTGGCTACCGACGTGTCCGCGACTTGCTTGCCTATGGCCGTGAGGTGTTGCCCAACGAGCAGCTGCTGAGCCTTGCCCGCTACCGCCTGCCGGCCTTGCTGTGGCGCCATCGCAATGAAGATGCGCTGGATGAGCTGCTGGAACCGCTGCACCGTATTCGCGCCAAGGATGCCACCGGGCAATTGCTCGCGACCTTGCGCGCCTGGTGTGCACACGACGGCCAGAGCCAGGCCTGTGCCGATGCCCTGGGCATCCACCGCAACAGCTTGCGCTACCGCCTGGAGCGCATTGCCGAGCTGGGTGAAGTGGACCCGCTGCGCATGGAAGGCATGTTGAGCCTGTACCTGGGCTTGCAGCTGTTGCCTGCCGATTGACTGCCGGCAAAGGCATTTGCCCAAACAACCCGTCGGCGCTTTTGTGCATCCGACCGAGGCCCTTGCGCGGCGCAGCTGTCAGCATGCCGGTCATCTGGACAGGAGAATCCCCATGAAGATCGTCATCGCCCCCGACTCGTTCAAGGACAGCCTCGACGCTGCCGGCGTCGCCCGTGCCATCGCCACTGGCCTTGCCGACGCGTTGCCGGCTGCCGAACTGGTCGAGTGCCCCATGGCCGATGGCGGCGAAGGCACCATGGAGGCGATTGTTGCCGCCAGCCACGGCGAACTGCGCCGCCTGAACGTGCGCGGGCCACTGGGGCAACGTGTCGAGGCCGGCTGGGGTTGGCTGGCCGAGAGCCGCACGGCCATCATCGAGATGGCCCAGGCCAGCGGCATTCAGCTGGTGCCGAGTGCGCAGCGTGATGCCTGCCGCAGCACCACCTGGGGCACTGGCGAGCTGATCGCGGCTGCGCTTGCTGCGGGCGCGCAGCGTATCGTGCTGGCGATTGGCGGCAGCGCCACCAACGACGGCGGCAGCGGCATGTTGCGGGCCTTGGGCCTGCGCTTGCTGGATGCCGATGGCCAGGCGCTGGAAGAGGGTGGGCTGGCCTTGGCCGGTTTGGCGCGCATCGATGCCAGCGGCCTCGACCCGCGCTTGGCGCAGGTGCAGGTCGAAGTGGCGGCCGACGTCGACAATCCGCTGTGTGGGCCCAATGGCGCCTCGGCGATTTTTGGACCGCAAAAAGGCGCCAGCCCGCAGCAGGTGCAGGCGCTGGATCAAGCGTTGGGGCACTTCGCTGACCACTGCGCGAAGGTGCTGGGCAAGGATGTGCGTGAGCAGCCCGGCAGCGGCGCAGCCGGCGGCATGGGCTTTGCGGCCAAGGCCTTCATGGGCGCGCAATTCCGCCCGGGGGTTGAAGTGGTGGCCGAGCTGGCCGGCCTCGATGCGCTGGTACAAGGCGCCGACCTGGTGATCACCGGCGAAGGGCGCTTCGACGCCCAGACCTTGCGGGGCAAGACACCGATGGGCGTGGCGCGGGTCGCCAAGCGCCACGGCGTGCCGGTGGTGGTGCTGGCAGGTACGTTGGGTGAGGGGTATCAGCAGCTGTATGCACACGGTATCGATGCAGCGTTTGCCCTGGCCAGCGGGCCGATGACCCTGGAGCAGGCGTGTGCCGATGCGGCGCAGTTGCTGCAGGCACGGGCCGGTGATATCGGCCGGGTTTGGCGTTGTGCTGGGAAACCTTGACCCAGTTGGGATTTTGGGGGCGCTATGCGCCCCTAGGCCTCCCGTTCTACTTGCTGAAACCCAGATCGCGATTTGCCTGGCTGAGCCATCAACAAGCCCAGCGCCAGCAACCCCGCTGCAGCGCCCGCCAACGGCAGGTAAACCAGCCCAACCCGTTCAATCATCAAGCCCCCCAGCGCCCCGCCTAGCGCCGTGCCGAGGTTGAATGCGGCTATGCTCAACCCAGAAGCCACACCGGTAGCATGGGGGGCCAACTGCCTGGCAAGCCCAAGCAGGCGCAGGGTCGACAGGGTGACGATGGCAAAGAAGACTGCTCCCAGCACGCCAACCAGCAGCACCACCGCCCACGCGTGTTCACGGCCCAGGTAAAGCAGTGCCAGGTTGGCAGCCAGCAACCCCAGGGCTATTTTCAGGCAACGCCCGGCTTCGAAGCGGTCGGCCAGAACGCCACCCAGCACGTTGCCGAGCATGGTCGCGGCACCGAACATCAACATTGCCAGGCTCAACAACCTCACGCCGCCTTGCGTCACCTGCAGCAGAAACGGTGACACATAGGTCAGGAACGAAAAGGTTGCCACGCTCACCAGCATGGCGATGCCGGCTGCCGCCAGCAGCGGCCGTTGCATCAGCGCAGCCACGCCTGCCAGCCGACCGCCAGCGGGCAGTGGCGCCGCCGCTTGCCGGGGCATCAGGCGCACCAGCCCGAGCAAACTGAGCAAGCCCAGCACGCCCAGCGCGACGAAGATGGCCCGCCACGACCACAGGCTGCCGAGCAACGTCCCCAGGGGCACACCCAGGGCCAGCGCCAGGGTCAGCCCCAGCCACACCAGCGACAAGGCGCGGCCTGCGCGGGGCGCATCGACCAGTTTGACCGCCACGTCGGCCGCGACCGCCATGAAAACGCCATGCGCCAGGCCGATGACGAAGCGGACAAGGTTCACTGTCCACAACTGCTCGGCCCAGGCGAACGCCAGGCTGCCGACGGCCAGCACGGCCAAGGTCAGCGACAGTGAAGTACGGTCTCGCCAGTTGAGCAGCAAAGCGGTCAGCAGTGGCGCGCCGATGGCCGCGCCCAGGGCATAGGCCGCGATGGCCGAGCCGACGGCGGTGGTCGAAGTACCCAAGTCTTCGGCCATGGCCGAAACCAGCCCTGCCACCACGAACTCCGAAAGCCCGAAGGTGAAGGTACACAGGGAAAACACATAGATGACGGTTGGCATGGGGTGAACGTAATCCTTACAGGTTCAAGGGCGCTGTCGCCACGTGGTGGCGTCAAGGCTCACGCGCAGCGCAAGTTCCATGGCCTGATCGCGATTGAGCCGCGGGTCGACCTGGCTCACATAGCGCCGGGCAAGGTCAGCAGGTTGCAGGTCAGCGGCGCCGCCCAGGCATTCGGTGACGTCGTCACCGCTGGCTTCCAGGTGCAAACCGCCCAGGGCCGAACCATGGCGAGCATGCACAGCGAACGCGCCGGCGACCTCTGCGAGCATGTCGTCGAAGGCGCGGGTCTTGGTGCCGCAGGGCAGGGTGCGGGTGTTGCCGTGCATCGGGTCGCACAGCCACAGCACCTGTGCACCGGTTGCCTGAACCGTTTCGATCAGCGGCCCCAGGTGGTCTTGCAGGTGGGCAGCGCCCAGGCGGTGGATCAGCGTCAGCCGGCCAGGTTCGTTGGAGGGGTTGAGCCGTGCGATCAACCGCGGTAGCTGCTCCGGATCGGTATCAATACCTACCTTCACCGCCACCGGGTTGGCCAGCCCGCGCAGGTACTCGACATGTGCACCGTCGGGTTGTGCGGTACGCAGGCCGATCCAAGGGAGGTGGGTGCCCAGGTTGAACCAGTCGCCATTGCTGTGTTGACGGGTCAGCGCCTGTTCGTATTCCAGCAACAGGGCTTCGTGGGACACGTACAGCTCACGGTGCAGGAATTCGCCCGGCTGGGAGCCTGCCAAGGTGCGCATGAAACGCAGGGTGCCATGGACTTCTGCCAACAGCGGGCGAAGCCGCTGCTGATCCTGCGCCTGTACGAGCCAGTCGAGCGGCCAGCATTCGGCGGGCAACAGGTTGTCGATGCCCTGCGCCTGCAGCGTGTGCAGGTGTTGCAGGGTCAGCGCCGAGTGGGCATGCGCCTGCAACAGGCGCTGCGGGTCAGGCCGACGCGCCTCAGGGCTGAAGGAATACTGGTTGACGATGTCGCCGCGATACACCGGCAGGCTCACGCCATCACGCTGCTCGATATCACTGGAGCGAGGTTTTGCATATTGCCCGGCGAGGCGACCAATCTGCACGATCGGCAGTTGCAGGCCGTGCATCAGTACCTGGCTCATCTGCTGCAGCAGCGCCACTTGCCGCGTGCTTTGCGCAAGATCGTTGTGCTCGAAGCGCTCGGCGCAGTCCCCCAGTTGCAGGACGAACCGCTTGCCCTGTTGGGCCTGGGCGAGCAATGCCTTGAGCTGCAGGATGCGCTCCGCGCCCAACAGCGGCGGGCGCAGTGCAAGCGCGTCGAGTGCCTGGCGCAAAGCGTGCGGGTCGTCATAGCAGGGTTGTTGCAGGGCAGTGCAGCTGCGCCATGAGTCGATCGTCCAGGTTGCCTGGGCGTCCGCCACTGCGGCGGTGGGGGTCAGCATGGTGTGTCTCTCCTGAGAGGTGCTTCGCTTGATCTGCCTGGGGAGCAGCTGGCGGCGATAGTGCGCAGGGCGGACACGGCTTGGGAAATACATTAAATATCTTTGTCTGATATCTCACCGGGTTTGCGAGGTGAATCGACGCTAAAGACCAGAAAATACCCCCGTACCAATCAGAATAAACCGGGTTATAGTGTTGAATAATACTTTTGAACTATCACCGCCGGGTTCAAATAAGTATTTTACTTGGGCCGGGCACTCGCCAATTCTCTGCGCTGTTTATTCGAGAGGGCGAGTCGATGTTAGTTCACAGCGACCAGGATTACGGCGTACTGAAGGACGCGGAACGCGAGCTTCAGCTGCAGGCGGGGCACATTCCCGACGCCGCATTTTATGAACGCAAGTTGCAAGCAGTATGGACGCGAGCACAACACAGCGCCCACTACGCACACATAGGCCAATACAGTTACAGCGCGTTCAAGCACTTGCCACCGACGGCCAAGGGCTTACTCAAAAGCCAGCCGCTGAACTTCTGCACGGTCGAACTTGGCGAGGCAGCGAAGTATTACGCGACCACCGGCACGACCGGCGAGCCGACGCCGACGCCGCGGTTGAAAGAGGACATCATCTGGAACGCCGTCAGCGTCGCCAGCCACTGGCGCGCCGTGCTGCGCCCCGGTGCGCGGGTGGCCAACCTGATGCCATCGGACATCGTCCCGGTCGGCGACCTGATCGCCAACGTCTGCGAATACCTGGACGTTTCCCACGTGCGCCTTTACCCGTTCACCACCGGTATTACCGACTGGGAGCGGGTGTGCAAAACCTTCGATACCTATAAGCCGACGGTGCTGTTCATCGCCCCCGGCGTTCTGGTGCAACTGACCCGCTACCTGAAACAGCGTGAAATGCTGCAGACGTTCGCGGGCTCCGTGCGCGCGATCATGTTGCTTGGCGAGGTCAACACCCAGCCGTTCCGTGAGCGCCTGGCGCGGTGGTGGCGGTGCGAGGTGTTCGACGCCAGCTACGGCAGTACCGAAACCGGTACCCTCGCGGCAGTGGGCGAAGACCTGCACATGCGCCTGGCCACCGCCACCAATTACTTCGAACTGCTGCTGCCCGATGGCCGTCTGGTCACCCCGGCTGAAGGCCTCACGGGCCGGCTGGTGGTGACGCCGCTCAACCTGTATGCCCGGCCGCTGTTGCGCCTGGATACCGGCGACAGCGTGACCATCACCACCCCCTGGGAGCCGGGCCGGGCCAGCCCCGGCCTGCTGATCAACGGGCGCGACAGCGACAGCATCGTGGTTGGCGGTGTAGCCCTGGAAATTCGCGCGGTCGAGGAGGTGGTATACGGCGCTTGCGATGCCACCGGCTATGTCATCGAAGTGGATCGCCAAAGCGACAGTGCTGCGCTGATTCTGGAGCGCGATGTTGGTTGGGACATCAGCCAGGAAGCCCAGCTGCAGGCCGATTTGCTGGAGCGGTCCGAGCAGCACATGGGGCTGCGCTGGAGCCGGGTGCTGTTCGTCAACAACCTGTCGGCGCTGAACAAGAGCGGTGCATCGCAAAAGAGCTGGAAGAAGACCAACCTGCGCTTTGTCGGTGACCAGCAATGATGCCACCGCGGTTTCCCCAAGGGCAGGGCCTGGGCAACGGCCAGCCGGATTTGTGGTGCACCTATGCTGCGATACGCACCTTGGCATGGGTCGAACGGCTCGACCAGGCCGACGCACCGGCGCTGCAGGCGTACATCCAGTCACGGCGCAACCGAGATGGCGGCTTTGCCTGGAGCAAGGGCATGCCTTCGGATGCCTGGGCCACCTTCTACTGCACCGAAACACTGCACGACCTGGGCGTTGCAGTGGAACGCCGTGACGAGACGGCGGCGTGGCTGCATACACTGTTCGACGGCGACGCCTACGCCATGTGCCCGGGGCAGACGGCCGACGTCTGGGCCAGCCACTATGCGCTGCGGACCTTGATCGAAGTTTGCCAGGGCCAGGTGCTGGACACCAAGCGCCTGTACGCCTGGCTGGAGGGCCTGCAATGTGCCAATGGCGGCCTCAGCTGGTCCGCCGATTTTGCCCGGCGCAACCTCGCCGATACCCGCGCCTGCTTCTATGGTGTGATGGCCGCCCGCGCGCTGCAACGCCAAGGCTTGCCGGCCCCCCAATGGGACCTGCCACGGTTGATCGGCTGGTTGCAGGCGCAGCAGATGGAGTGTGGCGGTTTCCGCTTCAGCGAAGCGGCACAAGTACCCTGCCTGTGGGCGACCTATCGCGCCACGGCCAGCCTCGCGGCCCTGCAGGCGCAGCCACTGGGCCGCCGGCGCTGCGCGGAATGGATCGACAGCTTGCGCGGCCCGACCGGCGCCTTCGTGCGCTGGGCAGGTTATGACGGTGAGGATGTCTGGGCAGCGTTCTGTGCCGTAGGGTCACTGAAGGCCATGGGTGAGCCGATGGCGCAGCTGGCTGACGAGGTGGCTGCCT
This sequence comes from Pseudomonas sp. LFS044, assembly GCF_047978245.1. Taxonomy (NCBI): domain Bacteria; kingdom Pseudomonadati; phylum Pseudomonadota; class Gammaproteobacteria; order Pseudomonadales; family Pseudomonadaceae; genus Pseudomonas; species Pseudomonas sp. LFS044. Next base: position 48,242 of record NZ_JBFPFX010000020.1, on the reverse strand, counting down.
TCGTTGCAACCTTGTCGATGCCCCAGGGCGGCTACACCTATCGCTTGGCTGACACCGCGCACGACGTGCTCACCACTGCGGCTGCGCTGCTGGGTGAAAGTCTGCCGGCGGCGCAGCGCGATGGCGCCTTGCGCTGGATCGAAGGCTGCCAGATGCCCAACGAGCCGGGGATCATGTACATGCCCGGCCGGGGCGCCGAGGTGCGCTGCACCAATTGGGGCCTGGCCGCCGGTGCCTTCGTTGGCAGGCCTGGGCCGCGCCAGGCAATCGGCCACTGGCTGGCCTCGCTGCAGAACCCTGATGGGGGCTTCGGCTTCTGGGAGGGGCGCGGTTCGGACATGGTGTCTACCGCCTCGGCCGTGGCGATCCTGCGCCAGTTGGGCGACAACAGCGGTGTCGATCGGGAGGCTCTCGAAACCTACGTGGCCAGCTGCCGGCAGGTGCAGGGTTATGCATCGTTCCCGCGTGGCGAAACTTCATTGCGCGCCGGCCTGCAGGCACTGGCGTGCCTCGCCTACATTGGCCACGACGTCACGCAGGCAGCCACCGAGCTACTGGCCGCCTACAAGGTGCGGCAGGGTGGTTTCGCCAACCAGGGCCAGCGCATTCCCGACCTGCTGAGCACCTACCAGGCCGTGGCACTGGCCGCTGACCTCGGCCTGACGGTGGACCTGCCGCATTTGCGGTACTTCCTCGACAAGGTCTGCGGCCCCGCGGGCCACGCCTGGTCACCGCTGTTCCTGCAAGGGGTCGATGCCTTGTCGGCCTGCCTGGGCCGCCTGCTCGAGGCCTTTGCCGAGGGCCGACAGCAATGCCTGCCCAGTTTGCAGTTGTCGTAAGGACCTGACATGCCAACCCTCAATGTTTCCAGCGCAGCGCTGCAACCGCTGGCGCGCAAGCGCCTGGCCCTGGCCTTTACCCGGCTGCTCAAAGCCCTTGGCGCAGAGACTGCTCACTGCATGGTGTTCTTCAACCCGTTGCCGGAGGCGTGCGTGTTCAGCGCCGGCATGCCGCTGCCGATCACCGACCACGATGGCTTGCCGGCGCAGTTCCATGTGCGCATTACCCTGGCTGCGGCGCGCGACCGGCAGGCCCACCAGGCGCTGGCCGAAGGGCTGCACGCCTGCCTGCGCACGCACTACCCCAACGCCTTCATCTACCTGCATTTCGACCCGATCCTGCCCGAGCACGTGTTCTTCAGTGCCGGCGCGGAATTGATCAACGCTGCCCACCCACAAGGAAAGACCGGCTCGTGAACGACCTCAGCATTGAACAGCGCATTCGTCAGACCCTCGCCCAGTTGCTTGGCGATGAGGTCGACGCAATCGACAAGCGCGACAGCTTCCGCGACTTCCTTGGCGAGCGCTTCGACAGCCTGATGGCCGTCGAGGTGATTACCGCCATCGAGGGCTGTTTCGACATCGAGGTGGATTACCTCAGCGACGATGTGCGCTTCTGGTTTGAAACCCTGGAAAAAATGGAGCAATTCGTCGGCCAGAAACTGGAAGATCAACTGACCCTGCAGGCCACCGAGTGAGCGCCGAACATCTGTTTACCACCTCCGGCTCCACCGGCGCGCCGCGCCAATGGCTGCGCAGCGTGGCGCAGATGGAGCGCGAGGCAGCCTTGATCCTTGGCCGCTGGGCCCCGGATGCACGGGAGATTTTCTCCTTTGCGCCGGCCAGCCACAGCTACGGGATGATCCTCGGTGATGTCGGTGCGCGGGTGTTGAACGCGCACCTGCACACCTGCTCGTTGGAGCAGCAACGGCTGCCTGCCCTGGATGGCGAGTGCCCGTGCGTGATCCTCGCCATTGCCAGTACCTGGCGTGTGCTGCCGGCGCTGCTGGCCAAGCTCTCGGCGCGCCGTGCGGTGCTGGTGGTGCACAGCGCCTCGTTGCTGCCACCGGACGCCCTGGCCACTGTGCAGCGCCATGCCGGGCCACGCGTGCGCTTTGTCGAACTGCTGGGCTCCACCGAAACCGGCGCCATGGCTTACCGCGAGCTGCAGGCACATAGCAGCCCGGAGCAGGCCTGGACGCTGCTCGACGATGTCACGTTGCTGAGCACGCCAGGCCAGCCGCGTGCACTCGAAGTGGCCAGCCCGCGCATCGCTCGCGAGCACGGCCAACCGCGCCCTGCGGCCACGTACTGCTGCGATGACCAGGTGCTGGCCCTGGATGCACGCCGCTTCACGTGGCTGGGCCGGGCGAGCAGCCTGATCAAGGTCAACGGCCTGCGTGTCGATCTGGCTCGCCTGACCCGCGACCTTGGCCAGCAGCTGAACTGCCCGACGCTGGCCTGCGTGGCGGTGCGTGATGCGCTGCGCGGCGAAGCGTTCGAAGTGCTGTTCAGCTCCGTCACGCTCAGCGAACGCGCGGTACTGGATGCGTTCAGGCAACTGCCCCCAGGCCATCCACGGCCCGTTGCCGTGCGCCGCGTCAGCGACCTGCCTTTATCCGCCACCGGCAAGCCAATGCCGTGGGCGGCCACAACGACTGTCAAGGAATACACCCATGACCCACGCTAATACCCAGGACACCATCACCCAGTACCTCAGCAACTGCGGCGCCGATGCCAGCCGCGGGCGCGAGCAGCCCGAATACCTTGGGCTGAGCCTGCGCAAGCGCCACGAATTGCTGCAGCGCACCCCCGCGCTGGCGGCCGACTGGGCGGCCCAGTACGGCCACTGGTCGGTGCATGCCGACAGCCACTACCGTTGCCTGACCAGCACCCGCGAAGCCCTGGCGCCGTGGTACCGTCTGGGCGTCAAGGACACCGTCGACGTCGCCGGCCTGCCGACCCGCCTGGGCCTGCGCAGCTACCGCCACTACCCGCAGCGCAGTGCCGAGGCGCTGACCTTCCTCGACCCGCGCATCGCCCTGACCAGCAAGGTTGCCACCACCGAGCTGAACATCGCCTTCGGCGCCGGCTGCCGTAACCCGCATTTCCCGAGCATCGACCCGTCCGGCTCCAGCACGGGGTCTGCGGTTTCGGTGGCGGCGGGCCTGTGTGATATCTCGCTGGGCACCGACGTGCTGGGCTCGGTACGCTGGCCGGCCTCGCACTGCGGCATGGTCGGCCTGCGCATGACCCAGAAGGCCGCGAGCCTGGCCGGGGTGTTCCCGTTGTCGCCACGCATGGATGCACTGGGCTGGGTCACCCGCAGCGCAGACGATCTCGATGTGCTGTTCCCGCTGCTGGGGCTGGAGCCGCTGCTCGGCCAGCAACAACCCCTCAAGGACCGCTACCGGGTCGCCATCCTGGAGCACGCGCTGGACCCGGCGCTGACCAGCCCGGCAATGCTCGACATGCTCGGCCAGGCGCGTAGCGCGCTGGCAGACCTGGGCATGGCGCCCGGTGAAGTCGCCATGCCCGAGCTCTGGGCCTGCCGCGGTGACGCCTGGCAACTGTGCGCGCGTGATGCCTGGCTGGCTTCGGCGGCTTGGGCGCGGCGCTTCGACTGCGAGCTGCACTGGTCCACGCTCAGCGCACTGCAGGTAGGCGAGGGCGTCAGCGACAGCGACTACCAGCGCATCCACCAGCGCATGGACACCCTTCGCGGCGGTATCGACGCCTGGTTCGACCAGGCCCAGGTGGACTTCGTGGTGTTCCCCATGGACCCTAACCGGCCGTTCGACCGACGCAACCCGCAGCCAGGCGACTCGACCATCCCGTCGCCGGCCGAACCTGGCTATGAACAGAAAATCAGCTTCACCCCGCTGGCCAGCTTCAGCGGCCTGCCGGCCATCACCGTGCCGATCTGCCTGAGCGCCGACGGCAAAGCGCCGCTGGCCGTGCAGATCATGGGCCGTCGCGACAGCGAGCGGCAGCTGCTGGACATCGCCAAGCGCCTGCAAGCCGTCACCGGCCTGCTGCCAACCCGCCGTCTTCAGGTTTAAGGAGCGCAGCATGTGCGGAATCACAGGCTGGGTGGACTACACCCGCGACCTGGCCCAGGCCACCTCGGCGCTCGGCGCCATGACCGATACCCTGGCCCTGCGCGGGCCGGATGCCAGCGGCAGCTGGCTGCATCGCAATGCCCTGCTGGGCCACCGGCGCCTGGCGATCATCGACCTTGGCGGCGGCGTACAGCCGATGACCTACCGCTGTGCCGGCGGCGAGGAAATCGCCCTGATCTACACCGGCGAGGTCTACAACCACAACGCACTGCGTGAGCAGCTACAGAAGGCCGGCCACCCGTTCCATACCCGCAGCGACACCGAAGTGGTGCTGCATGCCTACCTGGAGTGGGGGGAGCAGTGCTGCGAGCACCTGAGCGGCATGTTCGCCTTCGCCGTGTTCGACGGGCGCGACGGGCACTTCCTGCTGGTGCGTGACCGCCTGGGGGTCAAGCCGCTGTATTACGCCCGCCATCAGCAGGGGCTGCTGTTCGGTTCGGAGGTCAAGGCCATTCTGGCGCACCCGGAGTTCACCAGCGCGCTGGATGTGGTCGGCCTCGTTGACGACCTGAGCTTGTCTCGCGGCACCGTGCGCACAGCCCTGCGCGGGGTCAGCGAACTGCCACCGGGGCATCGTCTGTCCTGGCGGCCCAACGGGCAGCCGAAGCTCAGCCGCTACTGGCAGTTGCAGCGGCGCGAGCATGCGGATGATCTGGCCACCACCGTGGCGCGCACCCGGGAGCTGCTCGGTAATGCGCTGGGCGAGCAGTTGCATGCCGACGTGCCGGTCTGCTCGCTGCTGTCTGGCGGGCTGGATTCGACCATCCTCACCGCCATGGCGCAGCAACGGTTGCAGGCGCAGCAGGGTGGCGCGGTCAATTCGTTCTCGGTGGACTTCGTCGGCCAGGCCGAGCAGTTCCAGAGCGACGAATTCCGGCCGGAGCGCGACCAGCCCTACGCGCTGGCGGCCGCCGAGTACATCGGTAGCCACCACCAGACCATCCTCATCGACAACCGCGAGCTGGTCGCAGGCCCCGCACGCAGGGCGGTGTACCGGGCCAATGACTCGGCGGCCACCTTCGGCGACGTGGACACCTCGCTGTATCTGCTGTTCAAGGCCATCCGCGGGCATTCCACGGTAGCTATCTCCGGCGAGGCGGCGGACGAGGTATTTGGCGGTTACGCCTGGTTCCGCGACCCGCAGGCCATTGCGGCGCAACGCTTCCCGTGGCTTTCGCGCATGCAGTTGCTGCAGCCCGAACTGATCAACCCCGATTTCAACCGCCAGTGCAACTTCGTTGATTACCAGAGCAGTTGCTATCACCAGGCGCTGGACAGTGTCGAGCACTTGCCAGGTGACAGCCCGCAGGAACGGCGCATGCGCGAGCTGTGCCACATGCACCTGCAGCGCTGGCTGCCAATCCTGCTCGACCGCAAGGACCGCTTGAGCATGGCCGCCAGCCTGGAGGTGCGGGTGCCGTTCACCGACCATCAGCTGGTGGAGTACGTGTACAACGTGCCGTGGGCGATCAAGGGCAAGGACGGCGAAGAAAAATGGCTGCTCAAGCAGGCCTGCAAGGACATCTTGCCGCCGGCCGTATTGCAGCGGCGCAAGAGCCCGTACCCGACCTCGGCCAACCTGGCCTACGAACGGTTCCTGCGTGAGCGTGCCCAGGGCTTGCTGGCAGAGGCCGGCAGCCCGGTGTTCGCGGTGATCGACCGGGGCCGGCTGGCGGCTGAATTGCGCCATGCGGAGGGTTATTTCAATTCGCAGCTGCGCCGCAACAACCTGGAGACGGCCTTGGCGCTGGATGCCTGGCTGCGCGAATACCGCTTAACGCTGTAGTTCGCGGTTGTCGCTACCATCCAGCATCACCGGGTTCTGGATGGTGTCGGCATAGCGCCGCGGCGCGCCCAGGTCGAGCATGGAAATGAAACTGCCCAGGGCCGGGGACGCGTTCTGGATGTTCCAGTTCATGTACAGGCCCATGGTCGGCGTAGGCTGGTCCTTGATCGGCCGGATCGGGCGGAACTGCACGCGGTCGCGCAGGGTGGAATAGGCGATCGACTCCGGCACCAGGGCCACGCCGAAGCCGCAGGCCACCAGGCCGATCAGGGTATGGATCTGCGCCGCTTCCTGCACCACCTTGGGGTAGAAACCGGCCGATTCGCACAGGGCGATCAACTGGCTGTGGTAGCCGCTGCCCAGTGCCTGCGGGGTGAACACGAAGTCCTCTTCGGCAAAATCGCGCAGGTCGACCACCGGCTGCTGCGCCTTGGGGTGGCTGGCGGGGAGGGCCATGACGATCTGCTCGTTGAGCAGTAGCCGTGATTCGATGGTGTCCGGCGGCATCGGCAGCTTGCGCATGAAACCGATGTCCGCCTCGCCAGCCATCAACGCCTTGGCCTGGGAAGCCGAGGGCATTTCGCGGATGGTCAGCCGCACGTTCGGGTAGATTTCGCGAAATTTTTTCAGGGTATTGAGCAGTGACTCGTAGTAAGCGATGGAAATAGCGGTGATGGTCAGCTTGCCGCAGATCCCTTCCGAGACGTTGCGCGCGTACTCGATGCCTTGCTCCAGCTCCTTGAGCGTGCGGTAAGCGGTTTCCAGAAACGCCATGCCGGCCGCGGTCAGCTTGACCCCCCGCTTGTTGCGCAGGAACAGGCTGAAACCCAGCTTCTCTTCGAGTCGGTTGATCGCCTGGCTCAGGGGTGGCTGCGCCATGTGCAGGCGAATGGCTGCCTTGTGAAAGTGCAGCTCCTCGGCCACGGCAATGAACTGCCTGAGCAAACGTGTCTCGATCATGCTTACGTTCCTTCATCGAGTCGAACGGGCGCCAGGAAGGCGTTTTCCGGCGGCCGACCCTGCAAGGCGGCCATCATAGTGCGTGACATCGCGGCGACAAAGCCTCTGCTGCCATCGCCTTTTGTAGGGCATCACGCGGGTGGCTGGCGTACATCGGCATGTGGCGGGTTTCAGGTGATATCTCGGAGATATCAAAGTTGCATGCTTTTAATATTAAGTCATTGATTTTTTTATTGTTATCGTAAAAAAAGGAGAATCGGAAGGGCTCTACAATGCCAAGCACAGACCCATTCAAGAATAAAGTGGCCATCGTCACCGGTGCCGCCCAGGGCCTAGGCCTGGATTACGCCATGGCGTTGGCCGCACGCGGTGCGCGGGTGGTCATCAGCGACCTGGGCACTGACCGTTCCGGCGAAGGCCAGGACCCGGCGGCCGTCAGCGTTGCCCTCGACGCCCTGAAAGCCAAGGGGCACGACGTGGTCGCCCATGTCGGCCACCTGGAAAACGAAGAAGAATGCCGCCAGCTGGTCGAGCTGGCCATCAGCCATTTCGGTGCGCTGGACATCCTCATCCACAACGCCGGCTGGGTCGATTACCAAGGCATCGAGACCCAGGAGCAGGCGTTTCTCGAACGCGCCCTGGGTATCAGCGTGCATGCCCCGGTATGGTTGGCCAAGCACGCCTGGAAGCACCTCAAGGCCTCCGAAGCGCCGCGTATCGTGCTGACCACCTCGGACCGCGCCATGTACCAGCGCTACGCCCAGCCGGGCCTGGTTGCCTATTCGGCGGGCAAGATGGCCCAGGTGGGCATCATGAATGCACTGAGCATGGAAGGGCTGGAGCACGGCATCCTGGTCAACGCGATCTCGCCGGTGGCCAAGACCCGCATGTGGGGCGTGACCCAGCCGCCAGAAGAGCTCAAGCCAGAATGGGTGACACCAGGCGTGCTGTACCTGGCCAGCCCGCTGTGCCGGGACACCGGCTACATCCTGCGCGCCAGCAATGGCCAGTTCACCGCCACGCGTTTCAGCGAAAACAGCGGGGTCAGCTACCCGCGTGACCTGGCGCGGGTTGAAGCGTCCAGCCTGGCCGAAGTGGCCGAGCGCTGGAGCCGCATCAAGGAATGCCACTACGTGCCGATCAAGGTCGCCAACACCCGCGCCGACCTGGGCGAGAGCCCGGTGTGGGATGCGCGCACGGGCGCGCTGTATTTCGTCGATATCACCGGCGGGCGTATCCACCGGCTGCTGCCCGATGGTGAGGTCGAAAAACTGTATGAATCGGCTGCGCGCATCGGCGCCCTGGCGCTGACCGACCAAGGCAACCTGATCTTCACCGAGGACGCCAGCGTTGCCATCCTCGATGTGGCGCCGGGCAAGGTGCGCCAGTACTCGATGCCGGTGCACCACCGCCCGAGCTACCGGTTCAACGATGGTGCCTGCGACCCACACGGGCGCTTCGTCACCGGCCTGATGGACGAGGGGCCAAGCGGCAAGACCGGCGCTTTGTTCCGCTTCGACGGCGAGCTGCACGATGAGGTGATCCACGACGGCTTGTCGTTGCCTAACGGCATTACCTGGTCGGCCGACGGCCAGACGGTATTCTTCGTCGATTCCGTTGCCCGCGCGATCTACCGCGCCGAATACCTGCCCGAAGGCCGACTGGAGCAGGTCAGCCTGTTCGCCGAAACGCCGGCCGAGCTGGGGCGCCCGGACGGTATTGCGCTGGATCGTGAAGGCGGGCTGTGGGTGTGCCAGTTCAATGGCAGCTGCCTGTTGCGCTATGACCGCCACGGGCACCTGACCGACCAGGTGGTGATGCCCGTGCCGCGCCCGACCAGCGTCTGCTTCGGTGGCGATGGCATGGACACGCTGTTCATCACCACGGCTCGCGTCGGCATGTCGCCGGCAGAGCTGCGCCACTACCCGGACGCCGGTGACCTGTATGCGATCCGCCCGGAAGTGGGCGGCATCGCGCGCTACACCTTCAAGGAATAAGCGCTTGCACCTGGCTGGCCGGTAACACGGCCAGTTCGCCAAAGCGCTGGGCCGAGTCGATGTAGCGCAAGGCCGACTTGGCGTCCTTCCAGCCCACGTAACTCATCAGCGACTTCAACTCCCAGCCGTTGGCCGTGGCCCAGGTGGCAAAGCCGCGGCGCAGGGAGTGGCCGGTGTACAGCGCGGCGGGCACGCCGCCGCGTTCGAGCATGCGCCGCAGCAGGCCGACCAGGCTGTTGCTGTTGAGCGGTGTGTCGCTCAGGTTGCCCCAACGGTCGAGCTTGCGAAACACCGGGCCGTGGGCGATGCCGGCGACTTCCAGCCATTGCAGGTAGGCCGTGACCGGGCACAGCGCCTTGAGTGCCGGGGTGCGATGCTGCACGCCGAGGGCTTCTCGGTCGCCCTTGCTGCGTGGCAGGAACAGGGTGATGCCGACGCCGGCCTCGGCCTGGATATGCTCGACGCGCAAGCGCGCCAGTTCATCACCGCGAAAGCCCCGCCAGAACCCCAGCAGCAGTAGTGCGGTATCGCGCCTGGCGCGGCGCAACGCCGGCAGGTCGTGGTGCTCGCGGGCCTGCCGGGCTTCTTCTGCAAAATGTTCGACGGCAGTTTGCAGGTGCTGCAACAGCAGCGGCGCGGCCTGCTTCGGCGGCGTCGGGTGCAAGGTGCGGATGCCGCGCAGCACCTGGCGTACCAGCGGCGCCTTGGTCGGGTCGGGGAAGCCTTGGCTGATGTGCCATTGGCTTAGCGCTGCCAGGCGTTGGCGCAGGGTGCTGACCGCATGCTGTTCGGCATGGTCGGCCAGGTAGCGGGCAATGCTGTCGGCAGTGGCCGGCAGAAAGCCGCCCCAGTGCGCCTCGTAGTGCTCGATGGCGGCCTGGTAGCTGCGGCGCGTGTTGTCGCGGGTGGCGGCGCGTACGTAGCGCTCGATGTCGGTCATGGTCGGCGGTGTGGTGATAGACAGTGACACCATAAAGCTTATTGGTTTGCCTGTCCCGGCCCTTTCGCGGGGCTAGCCCACAGATGCGTGACTGGCAGCTCTGGTGACTGGGCCCGTGACAATGCCCGTGCAAGTGCTGTATACCTGCACCCCACCAAGGGGAGTCCGGCAACGGGCTGAGAGACCGCTGGCATTGCAGCGCGGTGACCCTTAGAACCTGATCCGGATCATGCCGGCGAAGGGATGGGACTGCCGACCTGCCTTTTTGCCGGCCTCACTGCGAGGCCGCTCCATGCACCAACGCAACGGTCTCGCTGTCACCCCATGGAGGACAGCACCATGACCTCACGCTTCACCGAAACCCTGCGTCGCCAGAACGAGCCCACCTGGTCGGCTGCCGTTGGCCACCGCTTCGTCCGCGAACTCTGCGCCGGCACCGTGGCGGACCCGATCATGGTTCGCTACCTGGTCCAGGACCATCGCTTTCTCGACAGCTTCCTGACCCTGCTGGGCGCTGCCATTGCCAGCGCCGACACCTTCGAGGCGCGCCTGCGTTTCGGCCGCTTCGCCGGGATGATCTCCAGCGACGAAAACACTTACTTCCTGCGTGCGTTCGAGGCGCTGGACGTCAGCCCCGCGCAGCGCACCGAACCCAAGGACACGGTACCCACTGAAGGCTTCAAGGCAATCATGCGCGAGGCTGCAGCCACCCGTTGCTACGCAGCGGCGCTGGCGGTGCTGAACGTTGCCGAAGGCCTGTACCTGGACTGGGCGACCAAGGCAGCCAAACCACTACCCGGTAATTTCGTGCATGCCGAATGGATCACCCTGCACGACAACCCGGCGTTCGCCGAATTCGTCGGTTTTCTGCAAACCGAACTCGACCGGGTAGGGCCGCAACAGGCTGCACTGAGCAGCGACTTCTTTGCGCGCACCGTGGCCCTTGAGCTTGCCTTCTTTGACGCGATCTACGACGAGGAGGCCTGACCATGGATATCTTTGCGCGCCTGAAAGCTGCCACCGCACCGCAGTGGTCCAGTTACGTGGACCACGATTTCGTGCGGCAGATGGGTGAGGGCACCTTGAGTGAGGACGCCTTCCGGACATACCTGGTACAGGACTACCTGTTCCTCATCCAGTTCGCCCGCGCCTGGGCCCTGGCCGCCTACAAGAGCCGCCTGCCGGCCGACATCCGCGCCGCCCAGGCGACGCTCGGGGCGATCCTCGATGAAACCGAACTGCACCTGCGCCTGTGCGCCCGCTGGGGCTTGTCGCAGGCCGATATCGAGGCGGCGCCGGAGCACCAGGCGACGGTGGCTTACACCCGTTATGTGCTTGACTGCGGCGCGGCCGGTGACCTATTGGAGCTGCACGTGGCGTTGGCGCCGTGCGTGATTGGCTACGCCGAGATTGGTCGCACGCTGGCGGCGCAGATCGGTGACCTGAGCAACCACCCTTACCGGGAGTGGATTGGTGAATACGCGGGCGACGGGTATCAGGGGGTGGCGGCCAATGCACGCAAGCACCTCGATGAGCTGGCGGCACGCAGCATGACCGAGCAGCGCTTTGTCGAACTGGCGGGGGTCTTCGGCCAGGCTTCGCGGCTGGAGGCGGATTTCTGGCAGATGGGGTTGGATAGCGCAGCTTGAATGCTGCGGCATTTTTGTGGGAGTGGCAGGTCGTTGATTGGACGTGCCACGACGGTCCTGGAATAGGGGGCGTCAATTCGGGCACTGGATAATCACGGGGCCTCCCCTGTGGCCGACCCCGGTTCTAGCGCAGGCATCGCTCGCAACTAAAACAACAAAAGCCTGCAGCAAACCGAAAAGGGCCCATCGATGGCAACGCAAGAGAACGTTGAAACACCGGCGCTCGGCGTCACCGACCCGTCCAAGACTGCCGAAGCCAGGCAGGACCGTCACCTTGAAGGCAAGCTCGACTGGGTGGTGTTCGGCTTCACCAGCCTCCTGGCCATCGCTTTCATCCTCTGGGGGTTCGTCAACCAGGCAAGCCTCGCCGCCAGCGCATCCACGGCGCAGTCCTGGGTCATCGTCAATTTTGGCTGGTTCTTCGTCCTCACCTCGACCTTCTTCGTACTCTTCGTGCTGTGGCTGGCCGCCAGCCGCTACGGCCGAATTCCATTGGGGCGTGATGGCGAAGCGCCGGAATTTCGCACGGTGTCCTGGGTTGCCATGATGTTCAGCGCGGGCATGGGCATCGGCCTGATGTTCTTCGGCGTGGCCGAGCCGCTGTCGCACTACGTATCACCGCCGCCGGGCACTGCCGCCGGGCAGTCCGACGAGGCGCTGCAGGTGGCGATGGCCACCACGCTGTTTCACTGGTCGCTGCACCCCTGGGCGATGTACGCCATCGTTGGCCTGGCGATCGCCTATGGCACCTTTCGCCGCGGGCGCTCGCAGCTGATTTCCACCGCGTTCCGGCCCTTGATGGGCAAACATGCCAATGGCCCCATCGGCCGGGTGATCGACATGATGGCGATCTTCGCCACCCTGTTCGGTTCGGCGGCGTCGCTGGGGCTCGGTGCCCTGCAGATCGCCGGCGGCCTGGAATACAACGGCTGGATCGAAAACCCCGGCAAGCTGTACTACATCGGCCTCATCACGTTGCTGACCATCGCTTTCGTTGCCTCGGCGGTGTCGGGCATCGGCAAAGGCATCCAGTGGCTGTCCAACACCAACATGGTGCTGGCACTGGCGCTGGCGGTGTTCGTGTTTCTGGTCGGGCCGACGCTGTTGATGCTCAACCTGCTGCCAACCTCGATCGGCGTCTATATAAAGCTGCTGCCCGAGATGATGGCGCGCACCAGCGCCAGTGGCGGCGATGCGATGGACAGCTGGCTGGCCAGCTGGACGGTGTTTTACTGGGCCTGGTGGATTTCCTGGACGCCCTTCGTCGGCATGTTCATCGCCCGTATCAGCCGTGGACGCAGCATCCGCCAGTTCGTCAGCGGCGTGCTGCTGGTGCCAGGCCTGGTCAGCCTGGTGTGGTTCAGCATTTTCGGCGGTGCCGGCATCGATGCGCTGCGTGAGGGCACCTTCGTGCTGGTCGACGGCGCGGTGAACAGCAACCATGCGCTGTATCAGCTACTCGACAGCTACCCGTTTGCAGCAGCGACTTCGGTACTGGTGATGATCCTTGTGGCGATCTTCTTCGTCTCTGGCGCCGATGCGGCCTCGCTGGTGATGGGGACCTTGTCCGAACACGGCACCACGGAGCCCTCGCGGCGCACCGTGATTTTCTGGGGCGCACTGACCGGCACCGTGGCCGCCATCATGCTGGCCATTGGTAACTCGGGTAACCCGGGTCAAGCGCTTACGGGCCTGCAGAACCTGACCATTGTGGTGGCGCTGCCCTTTGTGGTGGTGATGGTGCTGTTGTGCCTTGCGCTGTACCGCGACTTGCGCAAGGACCCGATGATGCTGCGCCACCTGCGCGGCAGCGAGCTGATTGAAAAAGCGGTGCTGTACGGCGCGGTCAAGCACGGGGAGGAGTTCTACATCGTGGTGCAGGAGAAAAAGGCCTCGCCCAAGGCATCACGGACAGAGGCTGAAGTTTCGCAATCGTAGCGCGCTCACATACCCAGTGAGGCCAGCGCGCAGCTTGAGATCTGGGCGTCCTGCACGGCCACGCCAGTCAGGTCGGCCAGGGTGATCTGCCGATCGTTGTCACGGCCTGGCGCGCGGCCTTCAAGCAGCGCGCCAAGCTCTGCCAGCTGGTGCACGCCGATCAGGCCGGCGTTCAGTGCATGGGAGGCTTCACCGTAGTGGCTGCATTGGTAAATGGAGTCGACAATGATGCGGTTTGCCCGTGCGACCAGTACCGGGTCGAGCTCTTGCTTGCCCGGTGCGTCTGCGCCTACGGCAGTAATATGCGTGCCAGGTTGCACCCAGTCGCTGTGCAGCAACGGTGCGCGCGAAGGTGTTGCACAGACGATCAGGTTGGCGTTGCGTGCCACCCCTTCAACGCTGCGCGTGATCTCGGTTTCATACCCCAGACCCTCGGCGAATGCACTGTAATCAACCAGCGCGGCCTCGCTGCGCCCCCACACGACCACCTTGCGACAAGGGGTGACGGCAGCCAACTGTTCCAGCTGCATACGCGCCTGAGTGCCAGTGCCGAGTATGCCGATGGCGTTGACCTTCGAGGGGGCCAGCAAGCGGGCGGCGATGCGCCCGGCCAGCGCGGTGCGGATACAGGTCAGCCAGCCCTCGTCCTGCAGCAAGGCAATGGGCTGCCCGGTGGTGGCCGAGATCACCATCATCAAGCCGTCGTTGCTGGGCAGGCCTTTGGCTGGGTTGTCATAGAAGCCAGTCGACACCTTCACCGTGAAGGTGTCGCTGCCTTCGACATGCGCAGATTTGATGCAGCAGTCGCCGTTCGCCTGGGGGAACGCGAATGCCTGCACCGGCGGCACCTGGGCCTTGCCTTGCGAGAAGGCGATGAAACCTTGCTCAAGGTGCTGCACCGCCAGGTCCAGGTCGAGCCGGGCAATGATCTGTTCTTTATTGAAGACTTTCATTGGACGGCCTCGAGGAATTTCTCCAGCACGATGTTGCGGCCGCAAATCACCACGGCTACACGCTTGCCACGGTAGTCCTTGGCCAGCTTCTGCATGCCGGCCACCGCGACACCTGCCGCGCCTTCGATGATCCAGCGCTCAGCGCTGGCGACGTCACGCATCGCTGCCTTGATTTCTGCTTCGTTGACCAGCACGGTGCGGGTCAGCAGTGCTTGGCACAGCGGGAAGGTGATGGCGCCGGGTTCGACACCGCCGGCCGTGCCGTCGGAGATCGTATCGGCTTCTTCCATCTCGATGATGCTCCCGGCTTCGAGTGAACGCTGCAGCGTGGGCGCGTTGGCCGGCCAGCAACCGATGATGTCGATGCCTGGGTGGCGTGCACGCAGCGCAGCGCCGATGCCCGCGATCATGCCGCCACCGCCAACCGCGACGAACACTGCATCCAGATCGGGGGCCTGTTCGAACAGCTCCATGCCGATGGTGCCTTGGCCGGCGATGACCTGCGGGTCGTTGTAGGGCGAGACGAAGGGTTTGCCCTGGAGCGCGGCCTGCCGTGCGGCTTCCAACTCGACGCCCAGCGGGTCGAGGTCGAGGCTGACCACCTCGGCGCCGAGCGCCCGAATGGCACCGAGCTTGTAGGCGGACGCCGAAGTGGTGGTGTAAACGGTGACCGGCACCCCCATGACCTTGCCCGCCAGGGCGAGCGCTTGCCCGTGGTTGCCCGACGAGGCGGTGATGACGCCCAGCTTGCGTTGCGCGGCCGGCAGCAGGCGCAGCTTGTTACTGGCGCCGCGGAATTTGAACGAGCCGGTGTGTTGCAGGTGTTCACATTTCAGGTAGACGCTGCATTCGGTCAATGCCGACAGCCGGGCGCTGTAGGTGAGCGGGGTGACACTCACCTCAGGGCGCAGGGCCTGGTGTGCTTCAGCGATGGCGTGGTGCAGGGAGGCGAGGTATTGGGCATCGACGGGCATGAGAACAGAATCCGCTTGTGGAATATGAATCCACAATAGACTCAATATCCACAATGGACAAGTGCTGGACACCTATTCAGACGGGCTGATCCCGCAGCTCCTTCAAGTATTTGTAAACGGTCGCCCGGCCCATGTTCAGCACATTGGCCACATAGTCGGCACCGCTGCGGCCTTCGAATGCGCCTTCGGCATGCAGCGCCTCCACCAGGGCGCGCTTCTCCTTCATCTTTAGTGTGCGCAGCGACAGGTTGCGCGCCTGGAGCCAGGCGTGAAGGAAGGTGTTGATGCGCTCCTGCCAGTCATCCTTGAACAGTGCGTCCGGTTGCGGCACCAGGCGGCTGATCTGGAAGAACGCATCGAGTGCTTCGCGGGCCTGCTCCAGCACCGAGAAATTCAGGTTGATGCACAACAGGTGCTCAGCTTCGCCGTTCGGGTTGTACAGCACGGTGGTAATGGAGCGGATCTTCTGGCCGTCCCAGTTGAGCTTCTCGTAAGGCCCCAGCTTGGCAGCGTTGCGAAAGTCGCCCCGTTCAAGGTCCAGCGCCGAGTCGTCACCCAGTGCACGCTTGGAGAAGTTATTGGCGATGTGGACCACCGTCTGGCTCTTCACCTCGTGAACGATGACCTCTGCGTGAGGGAAGAGCAGCAGCGCGATGCTGTCGGCGATTGCCTTGTAGTTTTCGATGTTCATCTTGGGCCAAGGGTAGGGGCTTGATTGGGCGCATAGCCATTTTGTCCATGGTGGACTCAAGCGCCACCTAACTTCAAGGCGCCTGCAAACCCACTTTTCAGCGCCTTTCGTACTGCTACCGCTACCTCAGCCCAGCTAAACCACCTTTTGCACAGCATCTCATGCGATAAGCCGTGATTATTAAGCCTTAGTAGTCGCTTGAATTAATGCCTAAAAAAAGACAGAATTGATACGTAAATACATGGTACGTACCACAGCACGAAATCGTAGGAGCAAACATGGCCCGGGGCGGCATCAACAAGGCGGTAGTGCAGCAGGCAAGGCAGGTGCTGATCGCCCGGGGTGAGTACCCCAGTATCGATGCAGTACGCATCGAGCTGGGCAACACTGGCTCGAAGACCACCATTCACCGCTACCTCAAGGAGCTCGAAGGGGTTAAGCCTGCGGCGCTGCAGGGCACACCTGCGTTGAGCGACACGTTGGCAAAACTGGTGGCGCAGCTGGCAGAGCAACTGCAGGAAGAGGCGGACGCGCGGGTCGAGCAGGCGCAAGCCAGCTTCAACGAACAGCGCGAACAACTTGAAGCCCAGTTGCAACTGACTCAGCAGGCGCTGGCCGCTGCGCACCAGCAACAGCAGATCCAGGCCGCCGCCCTGGCCGCCGAGTCGGAGCGCTTGAGCGCTACGCAAAGCACACTGCAAGCCGAGCAGCTGCGCGGCGCCAGCCTCAACCAGGCACTTGGCGAGCTGCAGGTACGCCTGGCTGACAAGGAGGAGCAGGTGCGTTCGCTGGAGGAGAAACACCGGCACGCACGCGATGCATTGGAGCATTACCGCAGCGCCAGCCGTGAACAGCGCGAGCAGGATCAGCGCCGTCACGAAGCGCAGGTGCAACAGCTACAGGTCGAAATGCGCCAGCTGCAACAGGGGTTGATCGTCAAACAGGATGAATTGACCCGGCTGCACCGGGACAACGAGCGCCTGCTTGGCGAGCACCGTCAGGCGAGCAGCGAACGCAAGGTTCTGGATGACCTGCTCGAGCAGCGCGATACACAGATCCAGGGCTTGCGCACGATTCTGGCCCAGGCGCAGGGCGCCAGCGATGAAATGCGCCGACAGCTGCAGGCGCAAAACCAGAGCTTGGAGGAGAAGCGGGTACTGTGTGCGGAGCAGGGCAGGCAGTTGCAGTTTCTGGAAGACCAATTGCTCAAGCGCGATGAAGCACTCAAGGCACACCCAACCATTACCGAACGCGAGCCCAAGTAATTTTGTGGGCGATTAACCAGCCCTTCGGGCTGCGCTGTCGCGCAGAGAACAAAGCCCGCGAGTGTTCCGCGGTGGATGGCACCGGCTTCGCCGGTGTTCGCGGCTGAAGCCGCTCCTACAGGGTCCTCGCCAAATCAGTTAGTTAGCGTTTGTGCCAGGAGAGCGGGCTTGCCCCGCGAACACCGGCCAGGCCGGTGCCATTCACCGCGGCGTTTGCATCGTACACAAACCCGCTCCCACAGAGCCTTGCCAGGCGGGTTTAACCCTCAACCTGCTTTGCTGCCTCAACGCCGGCCGCAGACAGCTTGATCGGGTAACTGATGCTCAACGGCTGGTCATTGTCGCTAACCACGCTGCCGTCCTGGATCAACCCGTGCTGCTGCAAGGTATGGAGCACATCAGCGACCGCCTTCTCGCCGCGGTAGTTGTCGAGCACTTCCTTGCCCAGCCCGTGCGGGTGGGCATGCAGCAACCGAGTGAGGATTTCGCTGCGCAAGCTATCGTTAGTCATCTGGGTCCTCCAATTACTTGCCGTGGGTGGCCTGAAGCGCCTTGGCTTGCTCCAGGTGGTGCTCCAGCGTAGGCAGCGTTTCACTGGCGAAAGCCTTCAGCTCAGCCTTGTCGGATGAGGCGGCTTCCTTCTTGAACAGCTCCACGGCTTTCTCGTGGGCATCGACCTGATTGTTGACGTAAGACTTGTCGAACGACTCCTCGCGCCATTCGAGGATCATCTTCTTGACCTTATCGGTCAGTGCAGCCTCGTCTGGCACGCTGATATCGAGTTTTCGGGCGATGTCGCCAAGTTTCTGGTTGGCCTTGGTGTGGTCGGTGACCATCTGCTGGGCGAAGGTCTTGATCTCGGCGTTCTGGCTTTTCTCCAGCGCCAGGTTACCGGTGACCATCTCGGCGATCCCGGCCTCGGTGGCCGCGTCGACGAAATCATCGGAGGACGCCGCCAGTGCCTGCCACGACGCCATGCCCAGCACCAGCGACAAACCTGCGCGCTTGATGAACAGATTGTTCATGTTTCACTCCTTGCTATCGGTGGCGCGACCTCAGTGTCGCTAACGGTTGAGCCGCGCGCAGGGCCATAGGTTTAATTTTTTTTTGCGGCCAGGGCGACCACCACGGCATTGCGGTTGAACGATGCCCGGCAGCTAAGCTCACACATTCAAAGGTTGCCGCAAAGGAGCAGAGGATGAGCATCGAACGCAGCATTCCCGAGCTTGAAGCCTGGTACGCGCAGTACGACGATGACAGTTACCGGCGCGAATCGCCGGATGCCTATCACCATGAACTGGTGCGCACGGCCGAAGCGCTGCGCGACGATGGCGCCATCGACTGGGACGACTGGCTGGCACTCAAGGCGCTGGCGGATGAAGCCCACCTGGGCGCGCTGCAAGCGGCGGTGCAGGCCCATGTTGAAGACCCGGACGCATGAAAGCGCTGCGCATCGCCACCTTCAATATCAACGGCATCCGTAGCCGCCTGCCGGCGCTTCTGGCGTGGCTGGAGAGGGAACAGCCCGATATCGCTTGCTTGCAGGAACTCAAGGCAGCCGATGCCCAGTTTCCGGGCGACGCCTTTGAGGCGGCGGGCTATGGCTACCTGCATCACGGCCAGCCGTCGTGGAACGGGGTGGCGATCCTGGCGCGCGACAGCCAGCCTTTGGAAGTGCGCCGCGGGCTACCGGGCATGGAAGACGACGACCAGAGCCGTTACCTGGAGGCCGCAGTGCACGGGGTGCTGGTTGGGTGCCTCTACCTGCCCAACGGCAACCCGCAGCCGGGGCCGAAATTCGACTACAAACTGCGCTGGTTCGAATGCCTGAACGCCCACGCACGCGGCTTGCTGAGCAGTGGCCACCCAACGGTGCTGGCGGGCGACTTCAATGTGGTGCCGACTGATTTCGACATCTATGACCCGAAATCCTGGCGCAAGGATGCCTTGCTCCAGCCCGCGTCCCGCGATTGCTACCAGTCGCTACTGGAGCAAGGCTGGACCGACGCCCTCCGCGCGCTGTATCCCGAAGAGCGCATCTATACCTTCTGGGATTATTTCCGTAACCACTGGGCACGCAACGCCGGGCTGCGTATCGACCATCTGTTGCTCAACCCGCAGCTTGCGCCCTACCTCAAGGCGGGCGGGGTCGATGCCTGGGTACGCAACGAACCCAAGGCCAGCGACCATGCGCCGACGTGGATCGAGCTGGGCACGCGCAAGCAGCGCTGAACTATAGTGGTAAGCGGCGAACGCTTGAGGGCAAGGACTTCCATGAGTGCGGCCAACAACCAGGACGATGACGGGCTGTTCGGGGTACCCGGTGAGGGGCGCGCGGTAGCGCTGTTCCGCCTGGTATTGACGTTCATGGCCGTGGTGATGATGACCTTCGTGTTGATCGAGGGTTGGCGCATCTGGCGCGACTACCGGCACGCCTTCACCAATGCCGAGAACATGGTCAGCAACCTGGCCAGGGCCACCGCCCAACATGCGGAGGACGCCATCCGCCAGGTCGACGCCATTACCGCAGCACTGGCCGAGCGCCTGGAAGGCGATGGCTTCAGCCACCTTGACCGGCCGCGCCTGCACGCCTTGCTGGCGCAGCAGAAGGCAATCATTCCGCAGTTGCAGGGTTTGTTCGTGTATGGGGCGGATGGCAGCTGGATCGTTACCGACCAGGCTGCGATTCCGCCCAAGGCCAATAATGGCGACCGTGATTACTTTGTATTCCACCGCACCCATACCGACCGCAACGTGCGCATCGGCTCGGTGGTGCGCAGCCGCTCCAGCGGCGACCTGATCATTCCCATCTCGCGCAGGCTGGACAACCCAGACGGCAGTTTCGCCGGGGTATTGCTGGGGACCATCAAGGTGGATTGGTTCGTGCGCTACTACGGTGACTTCAGGATCGACGAACGCGGCGCGCTGGTGCTGGCCAAGCGCGACGGCACCATTCTGGTCCGCCGGCCCTTCGTCGAGCAGGTGGTAGGCCGCAGCCTGGCTAAAAGCGAAATATTTCGCGATCACTTGCCCTATGCCAGCGAGGGGCTGGCCGAGGCGGTGGCGGTAGTGGACGGAACACCGCGCTTGTACGCTTATCGGGCACTGACCAGTTACCCGTTGGTGGTGGAGGCAGGCTTGTCCCGTGAGTCGATCATCGCGCCCTGGCGGCATGATGTATTCAAGTCGGTGGCGGTCTTGCTGTTATTGCTGGTGGGGTTGGGCGCGTTTGGCTGGGTGGTACTGCGCCAGTTGCGCGAGCGGATTGCCATCGAACGGGCACTGCACCAGGCGCATCAGACCCTCAGGTCGCTGGCCCTGACCGACAGCCTGACCGGCCTGGGCAACCGCCGCAGGCTGGACGCGGTGTTCGAGGCAGAGATACGCCGGGCGAGGCGCCACGGGTATGCGCTGGCGCTGGTGATGCTCGACCTGGACTATTTCAAACTGTACAACGACCGTTATGGCCACCCGGCGGGTGATCAGTGCCTGCGGCGGTTCGCCGAGTTGTTGCAGCAGGCATTGAAGCGGCCGGCCGACCTCGCCGTGCGCTATGGCGGTGAAGAATTTACCGTGTTGCTGCCGGACACCGACGTGCAGGGCGCCGAACTGGTTGTCGAAGACATCATGCAGTTGCTGCGCCGCCAGCTGATCGAGCATGCCGCTAGCCCGCTGGGGCGAGTGTCGGCCAGCGCCGGAATTGCCGTAGGCCACCCGGCACTGGATGCGAGCACCCCGGAAAGCCTGATGGCGGCAGCCGACAGGGCGTTGTACCAGGCCAAGCAGCAGGGGCGCGACGGGTACACCGTAGCAGGCAGCATGGCGATGAGCGCCGGGTAGCGCTGGGCAGTGTAATCAACCAACGAGCAGACGCATTGACATCAAGCGCTCCTTAGTCCGTCGCCAATACCTGCGCTTGCAGCTGCCAGCGCACCGAACTGACACCTTTCTCCAGGCTCACGCGGCTGACCAGCCGCTCCAGCTGCGCCGGTGCCTGCGGGTTGCCGAGCAGCTCGGCGCGAACTTCCAGGCGCGCGGGGTTGGCCAGGTCTTCGCTGTGCAGCGACTGCAGGCGCAGCTCCGGGTCGCCCAGGCTGTGCAGCATCAGGCTGCGCACCTGGATTTCATCCTCGGCGCGGCATACTACGCGCACTTCGTAGCGTTGTTCGACCTCGCTGGCCGGCAGCACCTCCTGCCGGTCCAGGCGTTGCGCGATATCACGCAGCAGAATGTTGGCACACAGCACCACCAGGCTACCCAGCGCCGCTTCAAGCAGCAGGCCCAGGCTGCACAGCACCCCGACCGCCGCCGTGCACCACAGGGTGGCCGCGGTGTTCAGGCCGCGCACGGTCAAACCGTCGCGCATGATTACGCCGCCCCCCAGAAAACCGATGCCCGACACCACATAGGCCGCAACCCGTGAGGCATCGGTGGGCGCCATGCCCGGCACCGCCTGGGTCATCAGTACGAACAGGCAGGCGCCGGTGCTGACCAGCGCATTGGTGCGCAGCCCGGTCAGGCGTTGGCGCAGTTGGCGCTCGGCGCCGATCAGGGCACCCAGCAGCAAGGCGATGCTGACACGCAGCAGAAATACTTTCCAATCCATAGCGAACCTCTTGCGCGGGCACGTGCCCGCTCTGACGCCACGTCAGGTGGCGCGGTTGAATAACCAGAAATGCGCAGGACCACGAAGAGGAAGAAGAGAGGAGGGGCTCGAGCCTTGGTTGGCTGGAGCAATCCACCGTCTAGCCGGTAGCGAGACAGTGACAGGAAGCTGCCGGACTAGCTCGCCGAGTGGGCCTGTCGCAAGCGACTGGGGCTACTGTCCAAAGCGGGGCTCCTGTTGAGGGATGCAAAATTGCGGGGTGGACCTTACGCCCCGGTTCACGCAGGGTCAAGGGTAAAAACATGACAATGGCTTCATAAGGAAATGCCCTACAGCCGGTCACTCCCACATGGAAAAAAACGCCGCTAATCGGTACCCTTGCGCCATTCTTCGTCATCCCCCGGACCGTTACATGCTGTTCAACTTCGTCGTGCTGATCGGCACCCTGGTGGCCATGGAAGGTGTCGGTACACTGGCGCACAAATACATCATGCATGGCTGGGGCTGGTGGCTGCACCGCTCGCACCACGAGCCGCACCTGGGCATGCTCGAAACCAACGACCTGTACCTGGTGGCCCTGGGCCTGATCGCCGCCGCGTTGATGGCGCTGGGCAAGGCCGGCCATGCTCCGTTGCAGTGGGTCGGCGGCGGGGTGGCGAGTTACGGCGTGCTGTATGTGCTGGCGCACGATGGCTTTTTCCATCGGCACTGGCCACGCAAGCCGCGCCCGATCAACCGTTACCTCAAACGCCTGCACCGCGCCCACCGGCTACACCATGCAGTCAAAGGGCGTACGGGCAGTGTGTCGTTTGGGTTCTTCTACGCACCACCGCTGAAGGTGCTCAAACGGCAACTGCAGGCCCGGCGCAGCCGCAGCTGACGCCGTCAGTTCGCCGTTTCACCCTTGCCTTGCGGCGCTACCGCTGCCTGCCCGCGGCTTACCCACCAGCCAAACCCCGCCGCCGTGAAGAACATGATCAGGCTGTACAGTGCCGCCGGCACCGCCATGGTCGGGTTGTTCAGCAGCGACGGGCTCAAGGCCAGGGCAATCGCCAAGGTGCCGTTGTGAATACCGATTTCCATGCCGATGGCGATGGCCTGGCGTTTGGGAATACTCAACAACCGCGGCACCCAGTAACCGACAGCCAGGCTGATGACGTTGAACAGCAACGCCGCCAGGCCGACCACGGGTGCGTATTCGACCACGGTCTGCCAGTCCTTGGTCAGGGCCAGCACGATGGTGAATGCCAGGAACAGCGCGGCCACCAGTTTCATGGGCTTTTCCATGCGTGCGGCAAAACCTGGCGTCCAGCGCCGGATCATCATGCCCAGGGCGACCGGCAGCAGGACGATGGCGAACACCTGCATGACCTTGGCAAATTGCAGCGGGATGGCCTGGTCCGACGCCATGAACCAGATCAGCGACAGGTTTACCAGCAGGGGCATGGTCAGGATTGCGATCAACGAGTTGACCGCCGTCAGGGTGATATTCAGTGCCACGTCACCGTGCGCCAGGTGGCTGAACAGGTTGGCGGTGGTGCCACCGGGTGAGGCTGCCAGCAGCATCAGGCCAACGGCCAGTGCCGCTTCCAGCCCGAACCCATTGGCAATCAAAAAGCACACCAGCGGCAGCAGCAGGATTTGGCAGCCCAAGCCGATCAGCACTGGCTTGGGATACTTCACCACACGGGCGAAGTCGGCCAGGGTCAGCGACAAGCCAAGGCCGAGCATGATGATGCCCAAGGCCAGCGGAAGAAACGTGGACAGCAAGGGCGAGGCGGTCATGGGCAATCACTCGGGCATGGGATCAAGGCAGTCTAGGCCGCGCCTGAACGATAGCTAATTGCAATGCGCCAGCACTTGGTAACCTTTTGTTACTGCAATCTCGCCAGGCCCGGTGCCATCACGCTTGTATGCCGCGTTGCGATAGGCTGCCGCGCGCAGTAGCATGCCGCTTTTTTCACCTAGGATTAGCCTGTCATGCCGTTCCAGCAAGGTCTGCTTGCCACCCCGGTGCCGGCACAAGCCCGCCACCTGTTCTTCACCCTGCATATGCCCGAAGCTTTGCCAGGCGCACTGGATGCTCTGTTGCCGCACGTCGATGGCCAGCGCCTGATCGTCGGCATCGGTGCCCCACTGGCCAAGGCCCTGGGCCGTGAAGTGCCCGGCCTGCGCCCATTCCCGCAGCTGGATGCGGCAGTGGAGAACCCAAGCACCCAGCATGCCCTGTGGCTATGGCTGCGCGGTGATGAACGCGGCGACCTGCTGCTGCAGGCCCAGGCCTTGGAACAGGCACTGGCCCCGGCCTTGCGGTTGGCCGACAGCATCGACGGCTTCCTGCACCGTGGCGGCCACGACCTGACCGGTTATGAAGACGGCACCGAGAACCCGGTTGACCAGGCTGCCGTCGAGGCTGCCATCGTTGCCACCGAGCAGCCGGGGCTGGCAGGCTCCAGCTTTGCCGCCTTCCAGCTGTGGAAGCACGACCTGGAATACTTCAAGTCGCTGCCCCAGGCCGACCAGGACAACATCATCGGCCGTCGCCTGAGCGACAACCAAGAGCTCGACGATGCGCCGGAATCGGCCCACGTCAAGCGCACCGCCCAAGAAAGCTTCGCACCCGAAGCGTTTATGGTGCGGCGTTCGGTAGCGTGGGCGGACAGCCGCGGCGCCGGCCTGGCATTCGTCGCCCTGGGCCACAGCTTTGACGCGTTCGAGGTGCAATTGAAGCGTATGAGCGGCCTGGAAGACGGCATCATCGACGGCCTGTACCGTTTCAGCCGCCCCCTGACCGGTGGTTTCTACTGGTGCCCTCCCATGACCGCGACGAGCCTGGACCTGAGCCTGCTGCTGCAAGCTGATCACTAAACATCCAGATACAGAATCACCTGCCAGGGTGGGGCGATGCGGCTAGCCTTGAAAGTTTCCGACTCATAATGGGAGCTTTGCCATGTATGCACGTCGCGATGTCCTACGTGCCGGGGCGGCTTTGGGCCTGCTTGCCACCGTGCCTTGGCTGCATGCGGCACCTTCTGCCGGGTTGCTGACACGCAAGGTCCCGTCTACCGGCGAGGCCTTGCCGGTGATTGGCGCCGGGACCTCCGGCAGCTTCGAAGTCGAGGCCGGCTCTGCCGAGTACTTACAACTCAAGCAGGTGCTCAAGGCGTTTTTCGACGGGGGTGGCAAGGTCATCGACACCTCGCCGAACTATGGCGGCGCCGACAGCATTCTCGGCCAGTTGCTGGAGGAGGGCGGTTGGCACCGGCAGTGCTTCATCGCCACCAAGATTGCCGCCGACAGCCGCGCCGATGCCCAAGCGCAATGGGCCCAAAGCCTCAAGAGCCTGCGCACCGACAAGGTTGATTTGCTGCAAATCCACAACCTGCGCGACTGGCAGACGCAACTGCCCTATGCCCGTGAACTCAAGCAACAAGGCAAGACCCGCTACGTCGGCATCACCCACTATTTGAACAGCGGCCAGGACGAGGTTGCGCGCATCGTGCGCAAGGAGCCGCTGGACTTCATCCAGATCAACTATTCGGTCAATGCGCCACAGGCCGCGCGTGAGCTGTTGCCGCTGTGCCAGGAAAAGGGCATTGCAGTGCTGATCAACCGCGCGTTTGACGACGGCCGGCTGTTCG
The DNA here is from genome assembly GCF_047978245.1 of Pseudomonas sp. LFS044. NCBI lineage: Bacteria > Pseudomonadati > Pseudomonadota > Gammaproteobacteria > Pseudomonadales > Pseudomonadaceae > Pseudomonas > Pseudomonas sp. LFS044. Next base: position 22,881 of record NZ_JBFPFX010000020.1, on the reverse strand, counting down.
CCAAGGTCAAGGACCAGCCCTTGCCAGCCTGGGCCGCAGAGGCGGGCATCGGCAGCTGGGCGCAGCTGTTTCTGAAGTTCGCCATCAGCCACCCGGCCGTGACCACGGTGATCCCGGCCACCGGCCGGCCCGATCGCCAGCTCGACCAGCTCAAGGCCGGGCACGAACCACTGCTTACCCAGGCGCAGCAGCAGGCGCTGATCAAGCAGTTCGGCTGACGCCATGGCCAACTGGCGCAAAGGGCTGAACATCCAGCCCGGGGAAGGCCCTGCCGTCGCTGCAGGCCTGGCACTGTTCTACCTGCTGTTCACCGGCTATTTCATGCTGCGCCCGGTACGCGAAACCATGGGCGTAGCAGGCGGTGTCGACAACCTGCAATGGCTGTTCACCGGCACCTTCATTGCCACGCTGGCTTGCCTGCCGCTGTTCGGCTGGCTGGCCTCAAAAGTGCGTCGGCGGCACATCCTGCCCTGGACCTACGGCTTCTTCGCCAGCAACCTGCTGCTGTTTGCCGTGCTGTTTGCCCGCGCGCCGGACGATCTGTGGAATGCCCGGGCGTTCTACATCTGGTTGTCGGTGTTCAACCTGCTGACCATCTCGCTTGCCTGGAGTGTGCTGGCCGACCTGTTTTCCACCGAGCAAGGCAAACGCCTGTTCGGCCTGCTGGCGGCCGGGGCCAGCCTGGGCGGCCTCAGCGGGCCAATCTTCGGCACGCTGCTGGTTGCGCCTCTGGGCCATGCCGGCCTGGTCGTGCTGGCTGCGCTGTTTCTGCTGGGCAGCATGGCCGCAGCGGTTTACCTGCAGCGCTGGCGCGATCGCCACCCATTGCCGGCTCACAGCGCCCAGCCGGCCTCCAAACCCTTGGGCGGCAATCCATTCGCCGGCGCCACCGCAGTGCTGCGCTCACCGTACCTGTTGGGGATTGCCCTGTTCGTCGTGCTCCTGGCCAGCGTCAGCACCTTCCTGTACTTCGAGCAGGCGCGGATCGTCAGCGAAACGTTCACCGACCGCACCCGCCAGACCCAGGTGTTCGGCCTGATCGACAGCGTTGTCCAGGCGTTGGCAATCCTTACCCAGGTGTTCATTACCGGCCGCCTGGCCAAACGCATGGGCGTGGGCGTGCTGTTGGTGGCCGTGCCCTTGGTGATGGCGGCCGGGTTCCTGTGGCTGGCCCTTGCGCCGGTATTCGCGGTGTTCGTGGTGGTGATGGTCGTACGCCGCGCCGGCGAATACGCCCTGGTGCGGCCCGGGCGGGAGATGCTGTTCACAGTGTTGCCGGCCGAAGACAAGTACAAGGCCAAGAACTTCATCGACACAGTCGTCTATCGCGGCGGCGATGCACTGAGCGGTTGGGTCAAGCGCGGGCTGGATGTGCTGGGGGACCATCCCCAGCTGGCCATGATCATCGGTGCCGTGCTCGCGCTGGCTTGGGGCTTGACCGGTGGTTGGCTCGGGCGGCGGCAGCGGCAGCTGGACGCGAGCGCACCGGCATCCCCTGGCGCACCAAATACTCCACCGCCGCTTATTTAACGCCACCGGTCCGAACCCTTCGCAATAAAACGAATGTCTCGATATCGCTGAACTCCGAACCTATGTACGGCAGTTGCGCCGTGCATCCCGAAGTCACATGAGGTTTCGCACCATGGACAAGAAAGAAAAGGGCAGTACCGGCAGCCAAGGTGGTCAAGGCAACCAAGGCGGTACCAAAAACCCAGGGAACTTCGCCAATGACCGCGAGAAGGCATCCGAAGCCGGACGCAAAGGGGGCCAACAGTCTGGTGGTGGCCACACCAACGACACGAGCCGCAAGGGCGGCCGTTCGTAAGTGACGTAGCGCAGTGCCGGGGCAACCTGGCACTGCGGTTCACCTGCACACGAGGACATCCCATGCGCTTGATACCGATTATGGGCCTGCTGGGCAGCCTGACCCTGGTTGGCGGCTGTTTTGATCGCGACGCCGATCACCCGGCCAAGGACGCCGACCAGAGCAAACCTTCCCTGCAAATGCAGCAGAACACCGAAAAACCCGCACCACAACCTGCGCCAGGCCCCGAGCCAATGCCGCAGCAGCAAGGCCAAAGCCAGTAATCATTCGAGGAGTGCGGTATGACGGCCCTTACCCGCAACGATTCACCTTTGGCGCCAGCCACGACCGCGCATCCAACCCTCGCCGAACGCTACCAGGCATTGCTGGCTGGCACTTCCAGCGACACCCACCATTGGCTTGCCGAACAACTCGCCTTGGCCCGCGAGCTGGCAGACGACCTGCCGGACAGCCCAGACCAGCTGCATGCCTGGAGCGCGCGTCACGCCGCACAGGTAGCTGCGGATTACGCCTACTACCTTGAGCAACGCGCGCAAGGCGCGCCACGCCATTATTTCACCCATCGCGCCCAGGCGTTGTGGTTCCTGCAGCAAGTGGCGCCGACCAAGGCGGTCGATGGTGCCTGGCTGTTCAGCGCCTTGCGCCACTGGCAAGACCCGCGCTTTCACGGCTTGATACGCACCTACCTTGAAGAGCTGGGCGACGGTGACCCGCGTTGCAACCATGTGTTGATCTACCAGCGGCTGCTCAGCCGGCTCGGTTGCCTCGAGCCCGTGTCGCTGGATGACGCGTGCTATTTGCAGGGCACCTTGCAACTGGCGCTGGGTGCCTGCGGTGACGACTACCTGCCGGAAGTCATCGGCTACAACCTTGGCTATGAACAGCCACCGTTGCACCTGCTGATCACTACCTACGAGCTGGCAGAGCTTGGCATCGACGGCCACTACTTCCAGCTGCACGTGACCATCGACAACGCCGCCAGCGGCCATGCCAACAAAGCCATAAGCGCGCTGCAGCAACTGTGCCCGCGCGAGGGCCGCGAACTGTTCTACCAGCGGGTCAGGCACGGTTACCGCCTGAACGATCTGGGCACCGACACGCCGACGCTCATCAGCCGCTTCAACCTCGACGCCCAGTTACTGGCAGCGCTGGAGCGCAAGCGCCTGTTCGGGCAGTTCATGCACGCCGACCGTTGCCGGCTGCAGCAGCGCACCGTCAACCAGTGGCTTGCCGAGCCCGGGGCGCTGCCGGCATTTTTGCAGGCCTTGCAAGCACAGGGCTGGATCAAGCGCGGCATGGACCCTGCCCAGAGCCGCTGGTGGTCGCTGATCGAAGGCCCGAGCGCGCCGATGTTCGGCGTTTTCGATGCATACGAGAAGCAGCTGTGGCACGACTGGATAGCAAACGGCTGGCAAGCGCCGCTGCGCCGCGTGCCCCCAGGCAGCTGGGAGGCAGCACTTGGGCAGGAACCGCCGCCTGCCACGCGCAAGCAGTCGATGAACATCGACACCCTGATCGCGCAAATGGCCGGTAATCGTCATGCATTGCCAGACGGCCTGCAGGCCACTCGTACCTACCTTCATGTAACCGGCCTTGCCCAGGAGGGCCCGCACTGATGCTACCCGACCCGCACCAGGCCCAGGCCGATGCAGCGCTGCTGCAACTGGGGCGGCGCCTGCGCGCCGACGGCTATCGTTTCACCTGTGTGACGCCCGCTACCCATGCCCGTAACAACGCCAGAGCCGGGGCGCAGCGTGCGGCTAACATGCGCGATGTGTTCGGCTGGAGCCGTGCGTTCATGCCCTCGCTGATATCCGCTGACGCGCTGGAACAGCTGCGCACCGCGCAGGGAGTCGATGATGACGGCGAGCTGCTGCGCAGCCGGGTGCGCTGGTCCAGCCTCGATGACCTGTTGCTGGTGCATTCTGCCTACCCGACCGAGGCCAGCGATGCGGTGTTCTTCGGCCCCGACAGCTACCGCTTCGCCCAGGTCATCCACGACCACCTGCAACGCAGCCCGCTACGCGTCGAACGCGCCGTGGACATCGGCTGCGGCAGCGGCGTGGGTGCCTTGCTGATCGCTCGCGCCGTGCAGCACGCACACGTCAGCGCCGTGGACATCAACCCGCTGGCTCTGCGCTACACGGCGATCAACGCCGAGCTGGCGGGCGTGACCAATGTTGCCATTCAGCCCAGCAATCTGCTCGACGCCCTTAGCGGCAACTTCGACCTGATCGTGGCCAACCCACCGTACATGCTCGATCACAGCCAGCGCACCTACCGCCACGGTGGTGGCGACCTTGGCGCGGCGCTGTCATTGCGCATCGTCGAGCAGGCCTGCGAGCGCCTGACCCCGGGTGGGTCGCTGCTGCTCTACACCGGCGTGGCCATTGTCGAAGGCCGCGACCCTTTGCTCGAAGCCATTCGCCTGCGCCTGGCCGGCCCGGAATGGGCCTGGGTGTATCGCGAAGTGGACCCGGACGTATTCGGCGAGCAATTGTCAGCGCCAGGGTACGAGCGCGTCGAGCGCATCGCGGCCGTGGCCCTGACCGTCAACCGCAGCGCTTGACCCCCATGGACCGGGCGTGCACGTTCGGCATCGAAGAAGAATACCTGCTGGTCGGGCTCGCCAGCCGGCGAGTACACGCCGCGCCATCGCCTGCCCTCAATCGGCAGTGCCAAGAAGTGTTGGGCAGTTATTTCGCCGAGGAAATGTTCCGCAGCCAGATAGAAGTGGCATCGCCGGTTTTCGGCAACCTGCACGAGGCGCGCAATTTTTTCACCGACAGCCGCCAGCTGCTCAACCAGGTGCTCGGGCAACATGGCGTGGGCCTGTACGCCGCTGCCAGCCACCCCAATGCACCCTGGCAGCGGCAAAAACCCAGGGCTACGCCGCACTATCGGCAGCTGTTCGCCGATTACCAGCAAGTGGCCCGGCGTAGCCTGCTCAACGGGCTGCATGTGCACGTGGGTGTTGCGCCTGGCTTTGATCGCATGCAACTGATCAATCGGCTGCTTTACTGGCTGCCGTTACTGCTTGCCATGAGCACGTCGTCACCCCTGTGGGCAGGCCAGCAGACCGGCTACATGAGCTACCGCCGGGTAATCTGCGGCGAGTGGCCCCACATGGGGCTGCCGGAGCCACTGGCGGATTGGGGCGCGTACCAGCGCTATCGGGCATTGCTGCAACGTACCGGGGCGCTGGCAGCGGATGGCGATTTCTGGTGGGCGGTCAGGCCTTCGCGACGTTTTCCGACCGTGGAGCTACGCATCTGCGACGGCTGCCCGTTGCTTGAAGACGCCCTGTGCCTGGCCGGCCTGTTCCGCCACCTGGTGGAGCACTGCCTGGTGCCGCACCCGGCCATGGCGCCGTTCAGCCGCGAATTGCGCTGGGTTACCCAGGAAAACTACTGGCGGGCGATGCGCTACGGGCGCAGCGCCACATTCATTGGTATTCACGCCCAGCAGCCGGTTACCGCGTTGGCGTGGCTTGCGCAGATGCAGGCGTGCTTCCCGGTCGACACCGTGGACGCCGAGCGCTCGTTCGAACATGCCCGGGGGATTTTGCGCGCAGGGACCAGCGCCGACCGCCAGCTCGGCTGCCTGCAGCAAGCGATAGTGCGCGGTGCCAGTGCAGCCCAGGCCGTGAATAGCGTGGTAGACCAGGTCCTGGCTGAAGCAAACCCCAGCTGCAGCCCAGCAGCGGCGCTTGCATTCCGGCAGGGTTCGCCGACAATGGCGGCGCCCCCTGCAAACCATTCGGACCTGCCCGCTCCATGATGCTGATCAAGCAATTCCCTGATATTTCAATGGCCGACACCCTGTTCGTTTTCGCCCTCGAAGCTGAGGCCGGCAACGTTTTTGCCCAGATGAACACTGTGTTCACCGGGATCGGCAAGGTCAACGCCGCCATCGCCCTGACCAAGGCCATCCACCAGCGCAAGCCCAAGCTCATCGTCAACCTGGGCTCCGCCGGTAGCCAGGGGCATGGCAAGGGGTCGGTGGTGTGCTGTACGCGCTTCGTGCAGCGCGACATGGACGTGACCCCGCTGGGCTTTGCCCGCTACCAGACGCCGCTGTCGGATACCCCGGTGGTGCTGGAATATGGCCATATGATCCCTGGCCTGCCCGTGGAAACCTGCGGCAGCGGCGACAGCTTCGAGATCAACCACGGCGATGCGCCCTACGACGTGGTCGACATGGAGGCCTACGTGCTAGCGCTGATTGCCCGCAACGAAGGCATTCCCTTCGTCTGCCTCAAGTACATCTCCGATGACGCCGGCAGCGAGGCGGCAGACGATTGGTCGGTGCAGGTGCACCTGGCCGCCGAAGCCTTCCAGCGGGTGCTGTTCAGCGCGCCGGGCTGACCATCTGCCCGGCCGAACGCTGACTGGATCAAACCTTCGCGGCGCTGTGCAGTCACTTCAAGTAAGCGCCCGACATTCACGGGCCGAGGAGGTGGCTGATGACATTTGTCTGCCTGCTGCGTGGCTGCCACTGGCGTGCCATGGCCAACCCTGAAGTGACTGGGCTGCGCTGCCAGCTCTGTGAACGCTGCGGCGCGGTGCGCTACTGCCAACCCGGTCAACCCGTGCAACCTTAGGAGGCTCGCCATGGCCAGGGCAATCTGGAAAGGCGCTATCAGTTTCGGCCTGGTGCATATCCCGGTCTCCCTCAACACTGCCGTGCGCACCGAGCGCATCGATTTCGACTGGCTCGACAAGCGCAGCATGGAGCCGGTGGGCTACAAGCGGGTCAACAAGGTGACCGGCAAGGAAATCGACAAGGACAACATCGTCAAGGGCGTGGAATACGAGAAGGGCCGCTATGTGGTAATCAGCGAGGAGGAGATCCGCAAGGCGCGGCCTGAAGCGACCCAGACCATCGATATTTTCTCCTTCGTCGCCGCCAGCGAAATCCCTCTGCAGCAGTTCGACACCCCGTATTACCTGAGCCCGGACCGCCGTGGCGGCAAGGTGTACGCGTTGCTCCGTGAAACCCTCGAAAGCACTGGCAAGGTGGCGCTGGCCACGGTGGTGCTGCACACCCGCCAGCACCTGGCGTTGCTGCGGCCGCTGGAGGACGCACTGGTGATGATCACCCTGCGCTGGCCCGAGGAAGTACGCGGGCTGGACACCCTGGAGCTGGACAAGAGCGTGACCGACACCAAGGTCGACAAGCGTGAGCTGGACATGGCCAAGCGCCTGGTCGAGGACATGAGCGGTGCCTGGGCGCCGGACGAATACCACGACGCGTTCCGCCAGACCATCATGGACCTGGTGGAAGAGAAGGCCAGCAAAGGCAAGATCAGTGTGGTCGACAAAGGCGAGGGCGGCGATGCCGAGAAGAGCGCCGACATCATCGACCTCACCGAACTGCTCAAGCGCAGCCTTGGCGGCAAGGCTGCCAAGAAAGCGCCGGCGGAGAAGAAACCCGCCAAGCGGCCGCGCAAGGCGTCTTGAAAGCAGGGCCGGCCTCTGCGCGGGCAAGCTCGCGCCTATGAATCAGAGCACGCAGAGCCCAAAGCCCGCGAGCGCGCCGCATTCTCTGTAGGAGCGGCTTCAGCCGCGAAGCGAGCGCCGCGGTGGATGGCACCGGCTTTGCCGGTGTTCGCGGCTGAAGCCGCTCCTACAGGATCCCCGCCGAATCAGTAAGTTAGCGTTTGTTCTGTGAGAGCGGGCAAACGCGCTACAGAACCTGAGCCTGCAAATCCGCCAGAAAATCCCCAAACCCTTCCCGGGCGCGGCTGTCCACCCGGCTGCTGGTGGCCACACTGTGCCTGGCCGTCCACACGATCTGTGCACCACTGGCCTCCAGGTCGCGCACCAGTTGCACATCCTCGTGCGCCGGCAGCGGCTGAAAGCCGCCTACACGTTCATAGGCGCGGGCACACACACCCAGGTTGGCGCCATGCACATGCCGATGCCCCTCGCACGCCTGATAGCCACTGCGGTACAACTTGCGCAGCGCAGCGCGCTGCCAGGGCTGCCAACGCTCGATGTGCACCGTGCCGCACACCACCTCGGCCGTGCAGGCCAGCTGCGACAGCAGCCAGTGCGGCGGCACCTGGCTGTCGGCATCGGTGCAGGCCAGCCAGCTGGCACCCTGTTCCAGCATCAGGGCTGCGCCTAGGCGGCGGGCCATGCCCACGCTGCCTGCTTCCACCGCCAGCGTCTGGATGCCAAAGCGCCTGGCCACCGCAGCACTGCCGTCGACGCAGCGGTCCAGCACCACCAGCACCTCGACCTGATGCCCCGCCTGCTCGGCCAAGGCAACGGCTGCAGCCACAGCCTTGAGGCACCGGCCCAGCCGGCGGGCTTCATTGTGTGCGGGGATGACCACGGCGATCATGAGCATGTCTCGTCGAGGTCGACCACGCTGGGCTCGCATGACCAGTACTCCAGCAGAAAATCTGCCTCTTCATGGCGCAGCACCGGGTACAGCGGCAGGTGCTTGGCAAGCATCTGGTGAACTTCGCGGCCATCCTGCGGGCAGCCGGCGATCGGGTGGCGCCAATGGCAGGCGAGCAGGCCGCCGTCGTAAGTCAGGCTGGCGACGGACTGCTCGATCACTTGCAGCCAGTCGGTCGGGTCCAGGTAATAACCCATTTCGCTGAGCACGATCAGGTCGAAACTGCCGCCGGGCCAGTCCCCCGGCAGGCAGCCCGTGACCACCGAGGCATTGTGCACACCCGCCAGGCGCTGGCGGGCCAGCGCTACAGCGGTGGGGTTGAGGTCCTGACACAGCAGCTCGGCGCAGCGTTCGGCCAGGCCGGCGCTCAGTTCGCCATTGGCGCAGGCAGGCTCGAACACGCGCTGGTAGCACTGCCGCGGTAGGCTGGCCAGCAGCAGGTCACGCTTGCGCCGCTCGTACCAGCGGGTGCGAAAAGCCCAGGGGTCTTCATTGTTGGCATACAGGTCGGCGAAATACTGCGCATCGAGGCTCATCAGCTATCCCCTTACATGAACACGAGTTCGAACGGTTGCAGCAGGCAATCGAGCAGGTGCGCGGGCAGCACCGGCGGCCGGTTCTGGTCCGGCTCCAGTTGGCTGTGGTGCGCGGCCAGCGCGTGGCGCTTGCGCGCCACGCGGGTTTCGTCCAGTTCCAGCCGATGCGCGCGGGGCCAGGGCAGGCGCGGGTCGTCAGGCGTCGCCCAGTGCCAGGCCCACACCGGTACCTCGACCAGTTGAACCTTGCGGGCCAGCGCCGCTTGCGCTGCCGCACGGCCAAGGGCTTCGTGGTCGCAGTGGCCGTCGCCTCGCCAGGTGGTCATCAGCACGTCATCGGGCCTGAGCAACTGGTTGAGGTGGTTGACCAGAAAGGCCTCGTCGCGGGGCAACGCACCGTCCTTGAGGTGCAGCCGCCGCCAGTCCAGCTGGTTGACGTCAAGGTCGAGCTGCTGCAAGGCGTGCCGGCTTTCCAGTGGCCGCTGGCGGCGCAGGCGGTGTTCGGTCCAGGTTGCGGAATCGGGGTGGCTGCCCTCACCGTCGGTAGCCGAGATCAGCAGCAGGTCTTGCTCGCGGCCGTGCAGGCCAGCCAGCAAACCACCCGCCATGAGAATCTCGTCATCCGGGTGCGGGGCAAGCAACACCAGGCGTCGCCCGGGTGGCAGCAGTTGCTCGGGCTTGATCCAGGTGGCCCGCGCCAGGTGCGCCGACTGCTGCCAGTCTGCCCAGGGCGTGCCTGAACTGGCCTGAATGAGGTTTTCCGTCATAGTTGCCAGGCTCCTGCCGGCACCTGGGCCAGCTGTTGTCCAAGGGCGGCCAGGTCGCGCTCGGCGTGGCTCTGGCGCAAGAACACCGGCAAGTCGGCGCTCAGCCGGGCGAAATGGCTGCTGCGGCAAAACGGTGTTGCACCCAGCGCGCGGCCGACGTGCCGGATCACCTGTTCAACCGCCTGTTCTACCTGGGCACGCGCCCGACGAACTTCGAAACTGGCATCGGCCGTGGGCTGGCGGTCGATCCACGCGGCGCATTCGCGCAACGCGGCGCGGGCGCCGTATAACGCTGCATCCACGGCGCCCAGGTGCGCCTGGGCATGGGGGTCGGGCCGGGGTTTGCGGCACTGTTCCCGCAGGTAATCCGCCAATGCCTCGGCGGCGCCATACCAGCAAGCGGCGATGCCGGCACCGCCATGCCAGAAGCCTGGGCGCGACAGGTACTGGCCGGGCTGGCCGACTGCAATCCCCGGGGCGTCGTCAAACTCGATCTCCACGCTGGTGGTGGTGCCCATGCCGACCGCTTGCCAATTGTCGATGTGCAGGCGCTGGCGGGTGTGGGCCAGTTCGATGGCGACCAATTGCGGCTGGTCGTCGTCGCCCCAGGCGGTGATCAGCGCCCGGTCGATCTGCAAGGCCCCCGAACACCAGGCCTTGCGCCCGGCCAGGCGCACCTGGTCGCCATCGCGGCTGACGACACGGGCGCGGGCATCCGGCGGTTCGGCGGCCCACACGCCCCAGATGGCATCCCCCACCAGGTGAGCGCTGCCACATTCGGCGAGGATCGCCAGCGCGTCGGTATGGCCCTCGTACAGCTTGGCCAGCGCCAGGTCGCAACCGGCGACCCGGGCCAGGGTTTGCCAGCGCTGCAGCGTGTGGCCCTGGCCGGGCAAGGGCAGCAGGTCGAGGTGGTCGGCCAGCAACGCCTGCATCAGTTGCGCAAGCTTGGTGTCCAGGTTGAGGGCCTGCGGTCGTTCGCTGAAAGTGCGCAGCAAGCTGTCGAGATTGCTCAAGTTGAAGTCCTGAATGATGCTCATGCCATCCCCATCTGTTTGCGCATGCGTGCGGTGATCGATTGCCGGGTCTTGGCCATGTCCGCCCAAGGGTCGTCGACCTCGGCCAGGCGTTCGTCCAGGTTGCCGATGTGCCACTGGTTGGCGCCCTTGAGCTGGGCCAGCTCCTCGCGCCAGATCGGCACCGACACGGGCAGGCCTTCGCGTGCCCGCAGGGAATAGGCGCAGGCCGTGGTTGCCCCTTTGCCGTTGCGCAGGTAATCGATGAAGATCCGCCCGACCCGGTTTTTCGGCCCCGACACCGCGCTCAGGCGGTCAGGGAACAGCTTGGCCAGGTAATTGACGATGGCATGGCTGAAATCCTTCACCTCGTCCCAGCCGGCGCGCCGGGTCAGCGGCACCACCAGGTGCATGCCTTTGCCACCACTGGTCTTGAGAAAGACCGTAAGGCCAAGCTCGTCGAGCAGGGTCAGCGCCAACTGGGTAGCTTCGATCATCGCCTTCCAGGGCAGTGCCGGGTCCGGGTCGAGGTCGAGCACGAAGCGGTCGGGCTTGTCGAAGTCCTTGTCGGTCGCGTTCCAGGTGTGCAGTTCGAGCATGTTCATCTGCACCGCGCCCAGCAAGGTGTCGGGGCGGTTGATGACCATCGCCGCCTGGCCGGCCTGGGCCTTGTCATAGCTGACCACATGGGCGATGTGCAGCGCGTCGGCGTTTTTCTGGAAGAACAGATCGCCATTGAGCCCCTCCGGCGCACGCACCAGCGCCACTGGGCGGCCCTTGAGCTGCGGCAGCAGCCACTCGCTGACCCCGGCGTAATATTCGGCAACGTCCCGCTTGGTGGCGCCGATACTGGCGTCGATCACCCGGTCCGGGTGGGTCAGGCGCAAATCGCCCATGGCTTCGGGTGCTTTCGCGGGCTTGCGTTTGGACACGGTCTTGGCAGGCATGGCGCGCTCCAGGTCGATGGCGCTGGCAGGTTTGTCATCGCGCAGGCCGTGGAACACCGAGTGGCGCACGATGCCGTCCCGGGTCATCTGCGCGTACGCCACCTCGGCCATCAGTTGCGGCTTGAGCCAGTGCACGCCCCGGGCTTCGGCACCTGTGGGCGGCCGGGGCAGGGCGGGCTTGGCGATTTCCAGGGGTTTGAGGCGACCATGGATGCTGGCGAGCGTGGCAGCGCTGAAGCCCGTACCCACCTTGCCGGCATACTGCAACTCACCGCTGGCCGGGTCATGCAGGGCCAGCAACAGGGCGCCGAAGCCGCTGCGGCTGCCCTTGGGGTCGGTGAAGCCGACGATCACGAATTCCTGGCGCTGCTTACACTTGAGCTTGACCCAGTCGGCGCTGCGCCGGCCGCTGTACGGGCTGCCGGCGCGTTTGCCGATCAGGCCCTCGAGCTCCATACGGCAGGCGCTGTCTAGCAGAGACGCCACGGGCTGGTCGAAGTCGGCAGAGAAGGCCAGCACCTCAGACGTGTCCTGCTCCAGCAGTTGGCGCAGGGCCTCGCGCCGGTCCTCGACAGGCTGCTCGCGCAGGTCTTCGCCGCCAAGGAAAGGCAGGTCGAACAGGTAATAGATGATGTGCTCGTCCTGTGCGGTATCGAATGCATTCTGCAGGGCCTGGAAATCAGCCGTGCCGTTTTCGCCGTTGACCACCATCTCGCCATCCAGCCAGGCAGCATCGACGCCCAATGCCCGCAGCGCAGCAACCTGCCGGGGCATCTTGCTGCTCCAGTCGTGGCCGTTGCGGGTAAACAGGCGCACATCGTCGCCTTCGATGCGGGCGAGGATGCGGTAGCCATCGAACTTCACTTCATAGCGCCAGTCGCCAGCGGGCGGCGAATCGACCAAAGTCGCCAATTGAGGCTGCAAGGTATCGGGCAAGGCCGTTTTATGGGCGGCGCGGGTACGCTTGCGCTTCGCAGGTTTGGCAGGTTTGGCGGCTTTATCGGCTTTGGCCGCACGGCGCGGTACCAGCGTGCGATCGCTGAGCACACTGTCGGGTTGCGCATCGACAATGCTGTACTCGGCTTCGCTGCGCGCCTGGCCGTCATGCGACTTGACCAACATCCACTGTTCTTTCTTGCCGCCCAGGTGGGTGCGGAACAAATTCCACACGCCACTGAGCTTCTCGCCCTGCAGGCGAAAGCGCAGCTTGCCCTTGGCATAGGCTTCATGGGCGTCACCCTCGGGCTCCCAGATACCCCGGTCCCAGACGATCACGTCGCCGGCACCGTAATGCCCCTCGGGGATGCTGCCTTCGAAATCGGCATAGTCGAGGGGGTGATCCTCCACATGCACGGCCAGGCGGCGAACTTTCGGGTCGAGCGAGGGGCCTTTGGGGATCGCCCAGCTTTTCAGGGTGCCGTCCAGCTCCAGGCGAAAGTCGTAATGCAGGTGGCTGGCGTCATGCTTCTGGATGCAAAACTGCAGGGCATGTGCACCTTTGGCGCGGCCGCGCTTGCCACTGGGCTCGGGGGTGGCATTGAAGTCGCGCTTGCGCGCATATTCCTGCAGGGGCTTGGCCATGACAGGCTCCAAAATAGGGGTCGCGGTCTTTAATTAGGGAGGCAGTGGGCGGGGTGGTAGTTCAAAATTTCATTTCAGCGTCGGTGCGAAAAACTCTGAATCTTCGGCGGTGATGTGGAGTCGACCGCATACACCCCGCTGACGGAGAGCCGATATGAGCCAACCCACTGACCGCAAGCCTTACACGCCCAGCGAGATCGACGACACCGAAGACCGCATGGGCAGCGTTCACGAGCTGGACTTCAGCGAACGCAACGATGACCGCCAGGGGCGGATTGGCGACGAACGCCCGGCAGCTGAAGTGGACAAGGAGTTCCCCCCAGGTCGCGTCGCGCAAAGCGGCATGACCGGCGGTGAGGCGCTGACCGAGAGCCTGCACGAGGACAATGTCACCGACGACGACCTGAGCCCCGACACGCTGTTTGACGAAACCGGCGCGCGAGACCCCTATGAACCGGGCGATGGCGATGGGCCTGCCGACCAAAGCCTGCGCCAGGTCGATGCGGATGAGATTGGCGGGGGCATTGGCCTGGACGAGGCCGAGCTGGCGCGGTCTGCGCCGCTGGATGGTGAGCCCTGGACGGATGACGTGGTTGATGAGCAGCCCAAGGGCTGACCTTTCGCGACAGGGTCGATGACATCGACTAAAGGTTCGGCCCTGTCGCACTCCGTTTTACGATCGGTACTTAGCCAAAGCCTCTAGCAAATCGGCCTTGCGCATGGTCGACCGCCCGGCAATGTCGTGCTTGCGGGCGCGTTCCATCAACTCAGCCTTGGTCATGTCGGCCAACTGCTGCCCCGGGCGCGGCGCACCTTTACGGGTTGCCGCCGCGCGTTTGGCCGAAGACTCACGCGCCTTGGCCTTGGCGGCCGGGCTTTTCGCCTGACCGCCGCCGCCCTTGCGCTCGCCGCCGCCGGACTGCTTGTTGACCGTCGCCCAGGCACGCGCCTCGGCCTCATCTTTGGAAATGCCCTTGGCCTCATAGCCCTCCTCGATATGCTCGGCCTTGCGCTTTTGCTTGTCGGTGTACTTGTCTTTGTCGCCACGTGCCATGTCTGCTTGCTCCCTTCACTCAGTGCGTCTGCCAGATCCCGTCGTTGCGCTCGCAGTCGGCGCGTGCCTGGCCCAGACTTGGGGTGTCGTAGTAGTAGGTGATCACCCGGGCGTCCTTGGGTAGCGCAGGCTTGGTCGAGGGCTCACTGCGGCCTGCCGACTTGGGGTTGGCCAGGCTTTCCTGGGTCAACGGTGCGATGCAACTGCCGACGCTGCCGTCGGCGCAACGTGCCACCTTGTGTTTCTCGGTGCTGAGCATTTCCTTGCTTTCGTTGCTGCACGACCAGTTGATCGCTTCAGCCGGCATGTTGCTGTAGCTGTAACAGGTTCGGCCTTCCACCGGCTTGACCGCTTCGCTTGAAGAGCGGGTCATGACCTCGCAGGCTTCGGCCAATACCTCGCCGCTGGCCAGGCTGCCTAGCATCACCATCAGCAGGGTTAGACGCATGTGTCACCTCCCGGGCACCTGGCCCGCGTTCAGGTCTTGCGTAATGTCGCTTCGCCGCGTTGGCGCATGGCCCGCGCGCGTTTCTCCAGTACCAGGTAGGTGATCACCGCCAGCAGCAGAGGGATCAGGTAGTAGAGGGTGCGGTAGCCCAGCAGCGCTGCCACCAGCGTGCCCTGGCCCAACTGACCGTGCAGCAGGGCGAGAAACACCGCTTCGAGCACCCCGAGCCCTGCGGGAATGTGCGCCACAACGCCCGCCACGCAGCTGATCAGCAGAATGCCGAGCACCGAGGGGTAGAACAGGTCATCCGGCAGCAACCAGTAGATCAGCGCCGCCATCAAGGCCCAGTTGCTCGCGCCCAGCGCCACCTGGCACAGCGCCAGGCGCAGCGAGGGCAGGGTGATCTCATGCTCGCGCACGCGCCAGGTGCGGCGCTTGGCGAAGCCACAGGCCAGCAGGTACGCCAGTGCAATGCCCAGCAGCAGAAAGCCGATCAACTGCAGCCCGGTCACGCCCACCGCCCAGCTTTCCGGCAGCTTGACCAGCCGCAGCGCGAACACCGTGCCGGCCAGCAGCATGTAGCCCATCCAGTTGGTCAACAGGCCCAGGGTCAGGATTTTGGTGATGGTTGCGGTATCCAGCCCCAGGCGCCCATACAGCCGGTAACGCAAAGCCACGCCACCCACCCAGGTGGTGAAGTTGAGGTTGAACGCGTAGCAGACGAAGGCGATCGGCAATACCTGGCGCGCTGGCAGGTGATGCCCGGTGTAGGCCCGCGCCAGCAGGTCGTAGCTGGCAAAGGTCAGGTAACTGCACAACGCCAGCCCCAGGCCGATGATCAAGGTACTCGGTTTGTAGGCAACGAGGGATTGGCGCACCTCGTTCCAGTCCAGGTTGCGCGCCAGCAAAAATAGCAGCACGGGAATCAGCACGATGAACAGCAGGGTAAGCAGGCGCTTGCCCCAGGTGTGCCACGGTTTATGCGTCATCAGGTGTTGCCCTCGTGAAGGTCGCCCTGGGCCTGCATTTCCGGCTGCACCGAGTGCAGGCGCTGACGGTGCGCTGGAAACCAGCCGGCAATGCGCGGGAAGTAACGGGTGAGGTGGAAACCGATGAAGATCAGCGGTGCCCGCCACCAGTAACCGCGGATCATCCGTTCCAGGGTCACCGCTTTGCATTGTTCGCTGGCCAGGGACGTCAAGTGCTCATGCAGGTGCTGGTTGAACGCCCGATCGCGGATCAGCAGGTTGGCCTCCAGGTTGAACGACAGGCTCAGCGGGTCGAGGTTGCTCGAACCCACGGTCGACCACTCATCGTCCACCAGGGCGACCTTGCCGTGCAGGGGCCGTTGGCAGTACTCGTGAATGTGCACGCCGTCACGCAACAGGTAGTTGTAGAGCAGCCGTGACAGCGCGCGCACCCAGCGCATATCCGGTTGGCCCTGCAGAATCAGGGTTACCTGCACACCCCGGCGTGCCGCATTGCGCAGTTCGCGCAACAGCCGATACCCCGGGAAGAAGTAGGCGTTGGCCACCACGATACGCTGGCGGGCTGCGCGCAGCGCTTGCAGGTAGCACGCCTCGATATCGGTGCGGTGCCGGGCATTGTCGCGTTCCACCAGCACCGCGCTGACCTGGCCAGCAGGCGCGGTAAGCGGGCGCACCTCGCTGGGCGGGTCGAGCACCGGGCCCATCAAGCGTTTACTGGAGGCATGCACCTGCGCCACCACCGGGCCGCGGACCTCCACGGCATAGTCCTGCTTGGCCATCGGGCCAAAATCGCCCAGGTGATCGGCGCTGTAGTTGATGCCGCCGATGAATGCCCGCTCGCCGTCGACCACCACGATCTTGCGGTGCAGGCGGCGGAACAGGTTGGTGCGCATGCCCGCCACGCGTGGCTGCGGGTCGAATGCGTGGAAGTTCACGCCGGCTTCGGTCATGGCCGAGATGAACCCATCCGGCAGGTCTGCCGTGCCATAGCCATCGACTGCAAGTTCCACGCGTACGCCACGGCGTGCGGCGTCGATCAACACCTGCTGCAGCTGCTGGCCGACCTTGTCGTCGAAGATGATGAAGGTTTCCAGCAGTATTTCTTCCCGTGCCTGGCCCATGGCCTCGAACACGCGGGGGTAATAGTCTTCGCCATTGATCAACAGCTCGACGCTGTTGCCCTCTACCCAAGGTCTGTTCACAAATCGATCTCCGCGGCCAAGGGGGCATGGTCAGACAGGTGCGACCATGGGTATTTCGACAACACCTGCGCTTTGCTCGCCTTCGCGTTGCGCAGGTAGATGCGGTCCAGGCGCAGCAGCGGCAAACGCGCGGGGAAGCTGCGTGCCGGGCTGCCAAAGGCTTCAACCACATGCGGCGAGAGTATGGCATCGGCTTTCAGGCGCCAATCGTTGAAGTCGCCCGCGATGATCACCGGCGCATCGGCCGGCAGGCTGTCCAGCAGCTCGAGCAGCAGGCCCACCTGACGCTGCCGGTGCGCCTCGCGCAAGCCCAGGTGCACACAGATCGCGTGTACCTCGTCATGGCCTGGCACATCCAGGCGGCAGTGCAGCAGGCCGCGCTCTTCGTTGCCACGGATCGACACGTCGAGGTTGCGGTGGTCGGCGATGGGGAATTTCGACAGCAGTGCATTGCCGTGGTCACCGTGCGGATAAACGGCGTTGCGCCCATAGGCGAACTGCGGCCACATGCTGTCGGCGAGAAACTCATACTGCGGGGCCTCGGGCCAGGCTGGGTGGCGCAGCGCATGCTGCTGGTGGCTACCGTGCACTTCCTGCAGGAACACCAGGTCGGCCCCGGTCGCGCGTACGGCCTCACGCAGCTCCGGCAAAATGAAGCGGCGGTTCAGCGCGGTAAAGCCCTTGTGCACATTGATCGTCATCACGTTCAGGCGGTGTACCGTGGTAATGCGGTCGATGATGCAACCGGGGCTGGGCAGGGTCTTGTTCACAGGGCCACCTCCGGCTCGACGCCGGGCTCGGTCACCAGCTCACCGTCCAGGGCCAGCTTTTGCAGCAGGCGCCGGGCATCGAACGGGGCGTGAACCTTCTGGTCGTTGTCGAAGTAGCAGTAGACATCCCGCGAGGCCCGCCGCCGTGGCGGCTTGTCAACGATCAGCTGGGCATCGTCTGGTTGCTCGCCCTGGCTCCAGCGCAGGATCCGCTGTTTCCAGTGGCGCAGGGCACGGGCGGTATAGCCACTGCTGTAAAGCTCGACATCACCGTGCAGGCGCATGTACACGAAATCGGCGGTCACGTCCTCGACACACGGCCACTTGCCCGCGCTGTCGGCGACTACCAGGGCCACGCCGTGCTTGCGCAGCATCTGGACGAAGGCTTCACAGAGGAAACTCTCGTTACGGATCTCCACGGCATGGCGCAGCCGTGCATTGCCACGGATGTCGGTGCTGCCATTGCCTTCGAGGCGCTCGGCGCAGTGCCGGGCACAGGCCCGGGCTGCGTGACGGTCGCGGGGCAGCAGCTCGAGGAAGCGAGAAAACCGGGCCTCATCGAACTTCATGTTGGGCGGGAATTGCCACAGGATCGGCCCGAGCTTGCTGCCAAGCAGCAAGGGGCCGGACGCAAAGAAATTCGCCAAGGGCTCCTCGATATCCTTCAGCCGGCGCACATGGGTGATGTAACGCGGCCCTTTGACTGAAAACACGAAGTCCTCGGGCGTGTCATCGTGCCAGTGCCGGTAACGTTCCGGTGTCTGCAGGCTGTAGAACGAGCCGTTGATCTCGATGCTGTTGACCGCCCGGGAGGCAAAGGCCAGCTCGCTTTCCTGCCGCAGGCCCTTGGGGTAGAAGTCTTTGCGCCAGGGGCCATAGCGCCATCCGGATATGCCGATACGGATCTCGCTCACACTGTCATCCTCATTGCTGTCCCTTGAATAGCGACCCGCCGCCAACGCAAACGGTTCCAGGGTGTGTGACCAATGGCCGGCAGGCCTGCGCAGGGAACTTTGCGCCCGTCAGCGTTTCCACCGAAGGACAGAGTGCCGAGGACCGTTGGCATGGAATTCGACCGTTTCGCCCAAGCCCTGGCCAACTGGGCCCTCCAACGAGGATGACGCGCGCGATTGATGGGTTGCCCGTTCATCTGCAATGACCGCCACCCTGGAGGCACGCATGGCCAGACACATCATCCACTTCACCGGCCCGATCAATTCTTCTACCTGCGGCAACCTGATCAACACGTGCTCCAAGGTGTTGCAGCAAGGGGCCGAGGTTGTTCAGTTGAACATCGCTACCATGGGCGGGGAATGCAGCTACGGCTTTACCCTGTACAACTTCCTGCGCACGTTGCCGATACCCGTGCATACGCACAACCTGGGCACCGTGGAGTCGATGGGCAACATCCTGTTCCTGGCGGGCGAGCATCGCACCGCCTGTGCCCACAGCAAGTTCCTGTTCCACCCGTTCCACTGGACGCTGCACGGCTCGATAGACCATGCACGCATGGCCGAGTATGCGATGAGCCTGGATTACGACTTGCGCCTGTATGCAGAAATCGTGGCCGAGCGCACGCAAGGCAGCCGCGAGGTGCTGGATGTGCCGCGCTACCTGATGGCGTATCCGCGCATTCTTGGGCCCAAGGAGGCGCTTGAGAGCGGGATGATTCATGCCATCGACGAAATGCCCATCGAGGCTGCGTCCACCCAGTGGAGCGTGCATGCCTGAAAGCGCCTCAGGTGAAAAATGGCGCGCAAGCATTTGCCTTGCCGATGTTTCGCGCCACCCGTCAGCTGCGGCCATCTGGATTGAGCAGACGCGTGCCAAGCCGGTTCGGAAACAAGGCATGGCACAGATTCATGCGTCATTCCATCCAAACGCAAGGAGAAACGACATGGCTCGTGATCAAGAGCGGACCGGACAACGTGGCGGCACCAAGGAAACCAACCCGGGCAACTTCGCCAATGACCGCGAACGGGCGTCCCGAGCTGGCCACAAAGGCGGCCAGGCGTCGGGCGGCAACTTTGCCAACGACCGTCAACGGGCATCCGAAGCCGGCCGCAAGGGTGGGCAGAACAGCCACGGCGGGGGCCGCCAGCAGCACGGTTAAACCGCAGCGGCGCGCCAGGCCCGCTGGGGTATGCCCGGCGGGTTTGCTAACCGTGCAATTGTTCGACAATTTTTTTGAATCTTTCCAGGCGGGCATCACTCAATGAAGAAGTCATCCATGGAGAAGAGGAGGGCCCCGTGATGCCTAACCCCCAGCTGTACATCATCGACTACCAACTGCATGGCGAGCCACGCAGTTTCATCATTCGCATGGAGCGGATGGACAATACCGAAGCCTGGCATTGGGCTAGCTGTGATGCGGGTATCGGCATCATTCCCAAGTTCGGCCGCGAAAAAATCAAGAAGGTCAGCCGGCCGATGGCCGAGCGCTACGGCATAACCGCCGTCAGTTGGCGGATATCGGGAGGCAAGCCGAGCCAGTCGGTTGGCGATTCTGCAGTTATCAGCTAAATGAGGGAGCGGGCTTTCAGGCCCGCTCCAACGCGTCATGCACCCGATTCCGGGTCGCTGGCAGGTACCCCAGGGCGGTTTTGCTCATCATCGGCGACGTTCGGGTCGGCATCCGGATCATCTGCCCGGTCGTTGCGTCTTTCCGGCTCCAGTTCGGGCCAGTCATCCTGGGCATTCCCACCGCCCATTCGCAGTGTCTCGTTCATAACGCTCTCCTTGGTGGCATGTGCACGTTAGAGTGCCTATGCCCCGTGGATGATCGTGCTGCACGGGCGCCGTCCCGACCAGCGGCGTCAGGTGCCGGTGTACTTGACCGCCGCCGCCGTGCGCGAGGTGACGTTCAGCGCCTTGAGCAACGACGACACATGAATGCGCACGGTAAACGGCGAGATATCCAGCGCCCGGGCGATTTCCTTGTTGGTCTTGCCCTGGGCGATCAGCCGCAACACCTCGTGCTGGCGGTGGGTGAGGTGTTCCAGCTCGGCGTCGCTGCCCAGGTTTGGCAACAACCCTGACGGTGCGTACTTGACCAGCACTTCACCTTCGCGGATGGCCAGGATCGCCGCGCCGATTTCATCCGGTGCAATGCTCTTGCCAATGAAACCGTCAACGCCACTGGCCATGACCAATTCGATCAGCGATGGCTCATCGACCATCGAGACGACGATCAGCGTGGTGCTGCGTAGTTGCTGGCGCAGGTCGACCAGGCGGTCGATACCGGTCAGGCCAGGGAAGCGCAGGTCGAGGATGAGGGTATCGGGGGCTTCGCCCTGCTTGGCCAGTTCGAGCACCTGTTGCAGGTCGCCGGCTTCTTCCAGCAGGGCATCCGGCAACACCCGCTGCACGGTACGGGCCATCGCTTCCCTGAACAGCGGATGGTCATCCGCCACAATGATGCGGCACGTCACGTCCTGACACTCCCTGTGAACGCCGGTTTTCCGGGTCGTGCTAATTTAGCAGGTGACAACGGCTAGCGTCGCGCCGAAATGGCAGATATGCGACCCCGTGCACAGGGACGTCACCATGGACTACAACAAGAACAACGAACTCGACCAGGCCAACCTGCGGGTCATCGTCGCCAGCTGCGCGCTGGTGTACATCACCGTGCTGGGCTTTCTGCCCGGCCATTCGCTGCAGGACTACCTGCCGGTCATCTACTACATCGTCAGTTTCATCCTGTTGTCGATCGGCTTGCGCCAGGCCATCGCCCGCTGGCCGGGGCATTACCCGTGGCGGCGTGTGCTGGGCATCGTGCATGACTATACCGGCACCTGTTTTGGCCTGGTGCTGGGGGGCGAAGCGGCGTTGCCGCTGTATGCGGTGATGGTCTGGGTGAACCTGGGCAATGGCATGCGTTTCGGCACCCGCTACCTGATCATCGCCACCGTGCTGGCGCTGACGGCGCTGCTGGTGGTGTACCAGCTGAACCCTTATTGGCAGGCCAACCCGTTCATGGTGCTGATGTTGCTGACCACCAGTACCGTGATTCCGATCTATGCCCACATGCTGCTGGAGCGCACCCGCAAGGCTTCGGAGCTGGCGATGGCCGCCACCCGGGAGAAATCGCGCTTCCTCGCCCAGGCCAGCCACGACCTGCGTCAGCCAATCCACTCCATCGGCCTGTTCACCGCCTGCTTGCGCGAGGCGCCCTTGGGCGACCAGGAGCGGCGCCTGGTGGACAGCATCGACCGTTCGCTGCTCAACGTGTCGCAGCTGTTCCGCTCGATTCTCGACCTGTACACGCTGGACAACGGCCGCGTGCAACCCAAGTGCGAAACCTTCGCCCTGGGTGATTTTCTTGCCGACCTGCTGCGCCAGAACGCCGAAGCGGCCCGTTGGGCCGGTGTGGAGATGCGCTTGCGCTCTTGCCGGCACTGGACCCGCGCCGACCGGGGAATTCTCGCGACCATGGTGCAGAACGTGCTTTCCAACAGCTTCAAGTACGCGGCCCATCGGCCTTTGCTGGTTGCTGTTCGCCGCCACGGCGACGGGCTGGCCATCGTGGTGTATGACCAGGGGCGGGGCATCGCCGATGAACACCAGGGGCTGGTGTTCGAGGAGTTCTACCGCGTACGCCAGGTGCGGGACAAGGATGTCGAAGGCGTTGGGCTGGGGTTGTCGATCGTCAAGCGGCTGGGGCGGTTGATGGGCTTGCAGGTGCGCTTGCGGTCGCGGCTGGGCCGAGGCACGGCGGTCAGCCTGCAGGGTTTACCCCGGCTAGCTGCGCAAAAACCGGCGCTTGGCGTAGAGCAACAGGCCGTGCAGAACGCGATGCTCGGCGGGTTGCGGGTGTGCCTGGTAGAGGATGACCACAACGTGCTGCGCGCAACCTCGGCGCTGCTGCAGCGTTGGGGCTGCGAGGTGGAGGCGCACAGTTCGCCGATGGGGCTGAGCAGCCAGTGTGAGGTGATCGTGGCCGATTATGACCTGGGGCAGGAGGCCACGGGGGTCGATTGCATCGAAAGCCTGCGGCAACAGCGGGGCTGGGAGGTGCCGGCGTTGATCATGACCGGGCATGACCTGGAGAGAATCCAGGCGGTGGTGCAAGGGCGCAATATTGCCATTTTGTCCAAGCCGGTGAGGCCGGCGCAGTTGCGGGCGGCGCTGCGGGGGATGCGGGGGGGTGTTGTTTGAAGGCGAGCCTGTCATTCGATTTAGAGTAGTGCGCATCGCTATGCGCTTGCCTTGGGACCTTTAGCGTCCTTGAGATCGAGCGCCGCCCGCGCGGCGCATCGCGGGCAAGCCCGCTCCTACATTTGTTGCAACGTGCCATGGCCTGTGAGGCCATAGTTGCCAGCCTTGTTGGCATGAC
>NZ_JBFPFX010000019.1:0-121617 GCF_047978245.1 Pseudomonas sp. LFS044 | reverse complement strand
GTGCCAGACAGAACCCGGATACAGAATTGACGACTGCTTCGCAGCCGATCGCCGGCAAGCCAGCTCCTACAGGGCACCGCCTAGGCTCTGGTGTTCATGCACATGGCAAGGTGCATAAGGTGGGGCACCCCCGCGAAGTGTTCGCTGCGCCAAGGACTGCGCAGCTGGCCAACTTCATTGGTGCAGTGGCTTCAGCTTAAGGATCGCAATCATTGTAGGAGCTGGCTTGCCGGCGATCGGCTGCGAAGCAGTCGTCAATTCTGTATCCGGGTTCTGTCTGGCACTGCGCAGATACCGATTTTACGACTGCTTCGCAGCCGATCGCCGGCAAGCCAGCTCCTACACTGAGCTTAAGCTCAGGGCCGGTTGAATCGCCA
Source organism: Pseudomonas sp. LFS044 (assembly GCF_047978245.1). NCBI lineage: Bacteria > Pseudomonadati > Pseudomonadota > Gammaproteobacteria > Pseudomonadales > Pseudomonadaceae > Pseudomonas > Pseudomonas sp. LFS044. Next base: position 121,240 of record NZ_JBFPFX010000019.1, on the reverse strand, counting down.
CGGCGCATAGTCCATTTCCGTGTAGCCCGTGGCCTGGCCCTGCGCATCGACCGCGAAACCGGGCAGCTTGCTCAGGTCGAGCGCCATGCAACGGCTGTTCAGCAGCGCTTGCAGGTTGCCATCAAGCCGGAAGGCGTCGGTGCGCAGCGGGTGCGGGTAAAGCTGAACCAGGCAGCCTTCGACCTTGCCTTGGGCATTGGCCTGGTAGTACAGCGACGCCTTGCCGATGCTGGTGACCGGTTGATCGCGCAGCAGGTGCTGCCAGAAGAAATCACGTTGAGCGTAAGCCTTGCGCCGTAGCGTGTCGGGCGCCTGTGCTGCCCCCGGCAGTACGATGTACAGCGGTGCACGCACGTCCACGGTGCCGTTTTCCTCGCGTACAGCTGCAGGCACCACGGGGTAGATGGTCTTCCAGCACTGCGCTTCGACCAGGCGGGTCAGGGCATTGATATCGGTGGGCATGACATCGGCGGGCAAGGCCATGCGGTATTTGACGGGCGCCCTGACGGCCTTGCAATGGGTCGGTGCGGACTGCCCATCCAGGGTGACTTCAAGCAGCACCGCACCTATCTGCTCGCCGGTATCGGCGGTCGCCATACTGTGTATCAGCGCCCGTTGCATGTCGCTGATGAAGGTTTGACGCGCCTGTTCATCCACCTCGGGGGCAGGCTTCGACTGGCAGCCGGCCAGGGTGATGAGGGCAGTGGCAAAGACAAGAGGGGACAGCGATTTAAACACGTCGACTTCCTTGTAGAGCGGTAGCCGGGGCTTCAGGTGCCGGCGAGTGTGTGAGGCGCAGATTATCACTGATGGTTGCTTGGGATTTGGACGTTAAACCGGTAGGAAATTTCATTTGTCTATGCCGGCCGCTGCGCGGGCTCGTGCCGCGAAGCGGCCGGCAGGCTCAAGGGGTCAGAAACGCATATCCACCGCCACCTCGAATGTCCTCGGCGCACCCATGTAGTACTGCAGCCCATATGCCTGCTTGGCATACACCTCGTCGGTCAGGTTGCGCACCCGGCCGGTGACCGTAGTGTGCTCGTCCAGGCGGTAGCGGGCGAAGGCCCCGAACAAGGTGTAGGCCGGCGCTTTCAGGGTGTTGGCGTTATCCGCATACACCGACCCGACATAACGCCCGTCCACCCCCGCCGACCATGCCGGAGTAAAGCTGTAGGTCAGCCACAGGTTGCCGACATTGGCGGGCACGTTGACCGGCGCATTGCCCTTGCGCGAGACAGACACGCCATTGACCGCTTCGTTGAATTCATCGTACTCGGCATCGACGTACGCATAGTTGGCCTCGGCCAGCAGCTTAGCGGTGACCTGCAGGCGCCCGGACAGCTCGATGCCGCGCGAAGTCTGTTGGCCGGCCTGCACCGTCAGGTTCGGGTTGGCCGAATCACGCACGGCGAAGTCCCTGCGCACGATCTGGTACACCGCCACCGTTGCCGCGCCCCGGCCGTCGAGGAAGTCGAACTTGCTGCCGACTTCCCACTGCTCGCCCTTGGACAGATCGTACAGGCCCACGTTGGAATACGTGGCCGCCGCCAGTGAACCGGCAGGCAGGTCGGCCGCGCTGCTGTATTGCGCGTACAGGCTGGCCGACGGCGTCAGCGCGTAGGTCAGGCCGATGCGCCCGGACAGCGGCTCCCAACGTCGTTCAAAGTAAGCCGGGGACGTGGGCGTGACAGCACCGTAGTTGGTCACTTGCATGTCCAGGTAGTCGTAGCGCAAGGCCGTCAGCAGCGCCAGGCGATCGGTCAACTGCAGGCGGTTCTCGGCGAACACGGCGCGGTTGGTGACCTCATGGCGCCGCTGTTTGGTCAGCCCTGCGTTCACCACCGGGATGTCATCGAAGCTACCCGGGTCGAAATGGTCAGGGTCGACCACATCGCTCCAGCTGCCCGAGGTCGGGTACAGCGTCTGGCGCATGCGCGAGTAATCCAGGCCCAGTGACCACTGGCTGGCCAGGTCGAACAGCTGGTGGTCATGGCGCAGTTCAAGGCGGTCCCCCAGCACATTCTGGTCGTGGCGCTGCAGGTAGGGGCTGGCGCGCAGCACGTTGCCGTCGCTGGTGTAGCTGTAGCGCTCGACGTTGCGGTAATCGCGCTGGGCGTTGTAGTGGTACAGCGTGTTCTGCACGCTGGTGCTGTCGCTGACCTGGTAATCGAGGATCGACCGCAGCCAGCGCACGCGCTGCTCGTAACGGCCGTCGGCGACGTTGTAGTTTTCAAAGCGGCGGCTGTTGTCGATCTTCATGGTGCTGCGCCCGGGCAGTATCGGCGAACCCCAGTACGGGCTGTCCTCGGTGTCTTCCTGGTACTCCAGCGCGAGGGTGTGCGTGAGGTTGGGCGCCAGGTCGCTGAGCAGCGAAAACGCCAGGCTGTCGGTCTGGCGCTTGTTGCGGTCAATGTAGCCGTTGCCCTGGCCGTGGCTGAAGTCCAGGCGCATGAAGTGGCGGGCGTCGCCTGGGTTGCTGGCCAGGGCCTGGTTGATGCCGAAGGCGACTTCCGAATCGTCGAAGCTGCCATAGCGAATGCGCCCATCGATCACCTGCTGATCCCGGCTGGCAAGCTTGGTGATGTAGTTGATCGAGCCACCCACGGCACCTGCGCCGTGCAGGAACGAGGACGGCCCGCCGATCAGCTCGACCCGGTCCAGCACCCAGGCATCGATCGGCCGGGTGGCACTGCTGTAGCCAAGGTTGATGCCGTTGTACAACTGCGTCACCTGGTTCTGGGTGAAGCCGCGGTAGCTGACGTAGCCGCCATAGCCTGGGTTGGCCGAAGCGTTCACGCCGGTCATGGCGTTGATCACGTCCTGGCTGTCCTTGTCGCCGCGCTCTTCGATGACGCGGCGGTCGGAAACGCTCACCGAGGCGGGCGTTTCCCGTGCAGTCAGGCCCAGCCGCGAACCGGTGCGGATCGGCTCGTCCAGCTGAACGCCGGAAGGGGCCTCGCGCTGGCCATCGATGGTGGTGGCGGTGAGTTCGACGGCGTCGTCCGCCCAGGCGAGGGTGCAGGTGCTCATCAGGAGCACCAGGGAGGTAGTGCGGAACATGTTGTTGTGTCTTCCACGCAAAGGTCATGGCTGACCCTTACCGTGCGCACAGGCGCGCCCGGTCGGGTCAGGCGAAATGATTGGCAGCTGCGGGGGAGGCGACGGGGGGCGCGCGGGGGTTGAGGGTAGGGCGCAGATAGCGTGGGGGCGGTTGCGCCCAGCTGCGCACGACGATGGGCGAGGTGGCGCCGGCGTGTGCGGGGGTGAACGACCAGCCGCTGCTTGGCGGCACCGCCATGCCGAACGATGAGCACACCGGGCAATCGAGCTGAGCCATGTGCTGGTCGCCGCCGGCGCCATCCAGGTCGATGGCCACGCCATGCTCGCTGTTGATCGAGCAAAAACCACCTTCCAGCCCGGCCAGTCGCAGGCCGCCCATCTGGCCGTGGTGCAGGCCACACAGCAACAGGCTGAACAGGACGCTGGCGTAGAGCGTCCATGCAGTCAGCATGCGGGTGTGCCGGGTGGTTTTCATGGCGGCGAATCTATCACCCGGACGAACGGTCGGGTAGTGCTTTGGCGCGTCAGGATGTCGCAGGTCAGGCCGCCCGCTCCAGCACATCCAGCAACTCGACGAATTCCTGCGCCAGTTTGTGCCGTGGCGCCAGGTGCACCAGCGGCACCGAAGCCTGGTGCGATTCGCGCATCTTGATCGAGCTGCTCAGGTACACCGGCAGCACCGGCATGCCTTCGGCGCGCAACTGATCGACCAAGGTCTGGTGCAGTGCCGTGCGGTTGGCGAACTGGTTGACCACCACGCCTTCCACCCGCAGCGCCGGGTTGTGGTCCTGGCGCAGTTCCTCGACTTCGGCCATCACACAATGCAGCGCCTGGCGCGAGAAGCTGTCGCAGTCGAACGGGATCAACAGGCGCTCGGCGGCCACCAGGGCGCTGAAGGTATAGAAGTTGAGTGCAGGTGGGGTGTCGATGTAGATCCGCTCGTAATCCTCGCCCAGCTCCACCAGCAGCTTGCGCAGTTTGTTGATCTTGAACTTGCTCTCCAGCTTGCTTTGCAGGTCGCTGAGGTCGGGGCTGGCGGTAACCATGTGCAGGTTGCGGTAGCGGGTTTCGGTAATCGCCACGCGATGCTTCTTGCCCGCTGCGGTGACGGGGGACAAGGTCTGGCGAAAGAAGTCGGCGATGCCGGCGGGGATGGCGTCGTTGGTCAGCCCGGTGAGGTAGTAGGTGGCGTTGGCTTGCGGGTCGAGGTCGACCAGCAATGTGCGATAACCCTCGGCGGCACTGGCGGCGGCGAGGTTGCAAGCGATGCTCGACTTGCCGACGCCACCTTTCTGATTGAAAACCACACGACGCATGAGACGTTCATCCATGAAGAAGGGAAATGTCAGGTTGGGGTCAATCCTATGACCGAAAGACGACAGTTTTATGACAAGGCTTGTTACATTCGCTGAACCCCAACCGGCCTCTGCCCGCGTTCCAGCCACGCAGAGGCCGTCAGCGTCACAGCTATCAGCTGCCACCGCCACCGCCGCCGCCACCACCTGAGCCTCCCGCGCCACCGCCGCCGGCGCCACCAGATCCCCCGGAACCGCCCGAGCCGCTGCCTGCGCCACCTGAGCCTGCGCCGGAGCCTGTGCCTGAGCCACTGCCCATGCCACCTGAACCATTGCTGCCTGGCCCATTGCTGCCTGGCCCATTGGTGCCAGAACCTGCCCCGTTGCTGGTGCCGTCGCCGCCTGTATTGTCGGTGCCGTTACTGCCGGTGCCACTGCCAGTGGCATCGCCCGGCGTACCGGAGCCGCTCGCACCTCCGCCATTCATGGTGCCTGAGCCGGGGTCAGTGGTGCTGTTCATGTCGGTCGCTGCAAAGGCCAGCGGTACGCTGGCGCCCAGGCAAAGGGCAAGCAGCACTGCATGTGAGGTCATCCGCTTCATGGTGAATCTCCTGGAGGGTGATTACCTTTCTTTCGGCTGTTGTCACCCGCCCAGGGTGCACTCGTACCGACGGATGGCCGCTGTATGTTCAGCTGTCGAGGTAGCGCTGGTAGAAAGCCTGGGTGGCGAGGTTCTTGTCCTTGGCCTCGAACATGATGTCGAAGCGCTCGACGAACTGCAGGGCATAGCGGTTGGTCCAGTCGTTCCACATCTGCGCGCTGTGTGCGTACAGGTCACGCTTGTTGACCTTCTCCAACAGGGCCGGGATGGTCATCTTGGCTTCGGCATCGAAGCCCAGCGCTTGCAGGTGCTCAGGTGGTTGCGAGTAATGCATGGTCGGGCGCACGCCGCGCCAGCTGTCGATGATCCTGGCGATGCGCGGGTCGTCGGGGGCGATGTAGTCGCCTTCGTGAATCCAGCAGTGGTGAATATCCAGCACCACCGGCGCCAGGTCTGCCAGCGCCAGGCAGTCATCGACGCCATAGGTCTTCTCGTCGTTCTCCAGCGTGATCACGTTGCGCGCCACTAGCGACAACCTTGGCCACACCTGGCGCATGCCTTCAACGCCCAGGCGCCCGGCGATATGGATGTTGCATTTGAAATCCTGGAACCGTTGGCCGAAACCCATCATGCGGATCATGTCGGCGTGGTACTCGAATTCGGCCAGGCTGTTTTCCACGACCTCAGGGCGATCGGAGCCCAGCACACAGTACTGGCCAGGGTGCATCGACAGGCGGATGTCTGCGCGGCGAGCCAGGTCGCCGATGGCGGCGAAGCGTTCGGCCATCAGCGCCTGGAATTCACTGTCGCGGTACAAGGGGGCAACGCCGGGATGGCTGTACAGCGGCAGCAGGTCGCTGCTCAGGCGCACCATGCGCAGCATGGGGGGCAGCGCTGCCACATACCCCAGCAGCCGCAGTTGGGCGTCCAGGTTGTGCTGCACCAGCTCGAACAATTTGGCCCGGGCTGCGTCGGGGCTTGCCCCGCTCAACCAGCGCAAGGTGGTGGTGCGCGGGTTGAACGTGCGCTCGATGGTCTCGAGCGCCTTGATCGAAAGGCTGCGGTGCGGGTGGCGGTACATGCAGGCAAAGCCCAGGCGGGGCATGGTGGTCTCCGAAAGCGGCGGGTATGCGCGTTGGACTGCGCGGGCTAGCGAACGATCAATGCTGAACGCTTGGCACGCACACGCGATTGCGCCCGTCGCCAAGCATCAGGAACCTGCGTCTTCCAGCGCGTTCAGCTCGTCTTCCACTTGTTGCAGGCGCTGTTTGGCCAAGGCCTGGGCCTTCTCGTCGCGCGCCGTCTCGCGCATCAGGCGGGTGAGTTTGGCGCTCAGTTGCTGGCCGTCTTCGGTCTCTTCCAGCGCCTTGGCCTTGGCCGGGTCGCGGGTGACCTCGACGATGGTGGCGAATTCGCTGTCGCTGAAGTTCTTCTCGCTGTAGAGCTTGAACAGGTCCTGGCGCTGGTCCTCGACCGTGAGGTGCTTGCGCAGCACGCCGCGGATGGTGTCTTCGGCCAGCTGCGGGTGGGTGCGGGTCAGCAGCGACGCCATGCGTTCGATGTTGTGCTCGTAGGCTTCCTGCAAGGGCAGGTTGGCGAGGATCTGTTCCTCGCGGGTGGGCTTCTGGTCGCAGGCGGTGAGGGCGGCGATGAACAGCAGGGGCAGCAGCAACGTGGGGATGCGGGGCATGGGGTGGCCTTGGGCGCGCGGTTCAGACGGTGGATTATAGCGGGGCCGGCCAGGCGCCGACGAGCCATACCGGCACTGCATTACGGCGTTTTCTACGGTAGGGTGGTAACCCTTTTTGCCAAGCCGTCTTCTTTCGCCACCATGCCAAACTGGATCATCCAATCGCCCAGCCGCACCGCCGTCGGCGAAGTCGTCGCCTTCGTCGACAACGCTCGGCGCGAACTTTTCCCCGTGCTCGCCAACGCGCCCTTGCCCACCGACCTCGCCCATTTCGAGGCCACGTACCTGGACGGCGAAGGGTGTTTTCTGGAAGCCCGTGATCAAGGCCGATTGATCGCGGCCATCGGGTACCTGCCTTATGACCATCGCTTCAAGCAACTCGATTACCAAGGCAAGCACGTGGTCGAAGTGGTGCGCCTGTTCGTGCTGCCCGAGTACCGCCGTCACGGCCTGGCAGCCGCCCTGTTTGCAGCCTTGCGTGACCAGGCCATCGAGGACGGTGTCGAGTGCCTGTACCTGCATACCCACCCGTTTCTTCCTGGGGCCATCCGCTTCTGGGCGCGTCAAGGGTTTGGGGTGATCGATGTTGAGGACGATCCGGTGTGGCAGACGACGCACATGGAGCGATGGCTGGCTGGCTAGGATTTTTCCTACTTGTCGGCGGCGAGTGTGGACACCTGGTTCATTTCAAACGCGCGGTGATTTCCTTACCGTCGGGTCACTGACATGACGAAGGGAGAACGCCCATGGCACACCTTGCGCTGTACAAACTTGAACTGCTCGACGAGTTCGAGAGCCGCACCGATGCGTGGACCTTTGCCGATTTTGAAAGGCGGCTCTCGCAGTTGCGGCCCACGACCAATTACCACGATGCCAAGGGCATCATCAATGCAGCGCACAAGGAGGGCGGGTGGCCGAAGACCGTGAAGCAGTATTTGCTGACCAATTACAAGGTGCACGGCAATGTCAGCTCGGAGTTCACCGACACCTTTGCTGATGTGGTGGCTGCGATGACTGACGCGGAGAAACAGGCTTGGGGCGTTGCCTGAGCGTTTCAGGCGGTCGGCTTGAGTGCCAGGGTGATGCGCAAACCAAGCGCCGCCCGCGCGGCGCATCGCGAAGCGCTTGCCTTGGGATCTTCAGCGCCTTTGAGATCGAGCGCCGCCCGCGCGGCGCTTCGCGGGGCAAGCCCGCTCCCACATTTGTTGCAACGCGCCATGGCCTGATAGGCCATAGTTGTCAGCCTTGTTGGCCCGACGAGATATCTAGGGTGGCGCTGCCGCCGCCCCGCCTGTCTTCAGTCATGCGCCAAGGCGGACAACCATGGCCTGACTGGAATGGCACGTTGCAACAAATGTGGGAGCGGGCTTGCCCCGCGAAGCGCCGCGCGGGCGGCGCTCGATCTCACAGGCGCTAAAGATCTCAAGGCAAGCGCCCCGCGAAGCGCCGCGCGGGCGGCGCTCGATCTCATGGGCGCTGAAGATCTCAAGGCAAGCGCTTCGCGAAGCGCCGCGCGGGCGGCGCTCGATCTGCGGAACGCCGCAAAGCCCACGGCATGCACCTACCAGCCATGACGCGAGCAGACCAACTCACAACCCGCCCGTCAACGGCCACTCCACCGCCAACCGAATCTGATCGCCATCCAACTCCGCCTGCGCCGTATCCCCGCGGTGCACGTTATGCCTCACTGAAAACGTCGTGCCCTTGGCCTTGCCGCTCTGCACCACATACCGTGCCTCCAGGTCCCGCTCCCAATGCTTGCCGCCCTTGCCATAGCCCAGGTACGCATACCCGCCATTGGGGTCTACATGCGTGCCATCGATATCGAACCCGCGCACGTACAACGCGGTCAGGTTCAACCCCGGCACACCATATGCGCCCATGTTCAGGTCATAGCGCGCCTGCCAGGACTTCTCGTTCGGGGCGTTGAAGTCGGACATCTGCACGGCGTTGGCGATGTAGATCGCGCCGCGGGTCACGTAGTCGAACGGCGTGTTGCCATCCACCTGTTGCCAGCCCAGGCTGAAGCTGTGCGGCCCTTGGCTGTAGCGCGAGATCAGGCTCCAGGTGGTGTTGTCGATACGCCCGGACAGGGCTTTGCCGGTGTCGGTGGTGCGGTACAGGTTGAGGTCCAGGCTCAGGCTGCGGCGGTCGTCCAGGGCGTGGGTGATCGTGCTGCCAAGGTAGTGCTGATTCCAGGTGTCCTCGTAGCGGGAGGTGTACAGGCTGCCGCTGAATGCCGCGTTGGGGTTCCACACCACCCCGGCGAGGTCAAAGCTGTTGCCCTTCTGGCCGTTGGAATAGTTGACCACGAAGCCCTGGTCGTGGCTTGAGGCGTTACGGTCGGTACTTTCGTTGAAGTGCCCGGCAACCAGCTTGACCTTGTCGATTTCATTGCTGGTGAGGAAAAAGCCGGTGGCGGTTTCGGGCAGCAAGCGGCTGTCGGACGAACTGAACACCGGCGTTTTTACCCGCTGCTCGCCATAGGCAAGCACGGTGTTGGACAGGCGCAGTTTCAACGCGGCACCACCGCGGCTGTATTCGTTTTTCGGTTGGCCATCGTTGTCTACGCCAAGCAAGCGGGCCTTGCCGGCGCGCCCGCCGCCGCTGTCGAGCTGGACGCCGAGGTAGGCGTGGGCATCGACACCTACGCCGATCAGGCCTTGGGTAAAGCCTGACTGGAATGTACCCATCAAACCGTAGGCCCATTCTTCTGCCAGGCCGTTACGTTCGCTGCGAGGTTTGTAGGCATTGCGCCCAGCGCTGTTGCGGCCACCGTGCTTGTAGTCACGCTGGTCGTAGACCGTGCGGTTGAGCAGGCTCCAGGTACTGTCCTCGACCAGGCCGTTGCTCTGTGATTGTGCAGATTCAGCCAGCGCCAAAGGCGCAAGGCCAATCAGCGGCAGGGCCAGCAGCAAACGGCTCATTGCCCGGCCTCCAGCTGCTGCAGTTGCGCCGCCAAGCGCGTTTGTGCCCGTGCCGGCAGCGTGGCGGGCAATTGGCCAGGGCCGGTGGCGCCCACCTGAATCAGCATCACCATGCCCATGGCCAGGTGCGGAATGCACTGGATGCCGTACAGCCCAGGCACCGTGAAAGTCTGCTCGAACGGCTGGTTCAGCTTGCTCTTGAACGCTTCGGCACCGGCTGGCAGCAACCCCGGCAGGCTGGCCGCGTTATGGCCGCTCTGGGTCGGCACAAAGCGCACGGTGTCGCCCGGCGCGATGCGCAGGTGGTCCGGCTCGTAGACCATGGCGCCCGCCGGCCCGCGGTTGAGCATCTTCACTTCGTGCACTTCGGCCAGCGCGGTAAAAGGCAGCAGGGTGCTGGCGAGCAGCAGGGCGGTGGGGCGCAGCAGCATGGCAGGAACTTCCTGGTTCAGGGGGCGCGAAAGCGCAGGATGCGCGCGCCGTCGAAGGGGTCGGTGAGGTAGTGGGCGTGTACGCCGAAGGTGCTCAGCAGGCGCTCGGGGGTGAGTACCTCCAGCGGCTTGCCGAGGGCGACCAGGCAGCCCTGTTCGAGTACCGCCACGCGGTCGCAGGTGAGGGCCTGGTTCAAGTCGTGCAGGGCCACCAGGGTGGTGACCGGCAGTGCCTGCACCTGCTGCAACAGGCTCAGCTGGTGCTGGATGTCGAGGTGGTTGGTCGGCTCGTCGAGCAGCAGCACCTGAGGGCGCTGGGCCAAGGCGCGAGCGATGTGCACACGCTGGCGTTCGCCGCCCGACAGTGAGCCCCAGATGCGTGTGCGCAGGTGCGTGGCATCGAGGTCGGCCAGGGCCTGCTCGACAATGGCGCGGTCCGCGTTGGAGAACGGCGCCAGCGCCGATAGCCACGGGGTGCGCCCCAGCGCCACGGCGTCGAACACGCTGATCGCGTCGAGGGTGTCGGCCTGTTGCTCGACCAGCGCCAGGGCCTGGGCGATACGCCGGCGCGGCAGGCGCGCGAGGGGCTCGCCAAGCAGCTGCACGCTGCCGCTGTGCGGTGGACGCAAGCCGGCCAGCAGCTTGAGCAGGGATGATTTGCCGGAGCCGTTGGGGCCGACGATGCCAAGGGTTTCGCCTGCCGTCACGGTGAGGTTGATATCGCGCAGCACGCGGTTGCCCGACAGTTGCAGGCTCAGGCCCTGGCAGGTGAGTGGGGCGATGTGCAGCGGCGTCATGACCGTCATGCGCGCCCCCGGCGGCTGACCAGGATCAGCGCAAACACCGGGGCGCCGATCAGCGCCGTGACCACGCCCACCGGGATCACCTGGCCAGGGATCAACGTGCGCGACAGCATGTCGGCGGCGATCAGGAACAACGCACCGCCCAACGCACTGGCCGGCAGCAGCCGGCTGTGGCCGGGGCCAAGCAGCAGGCGCAAGGCATGTGGAATGACCAGCCCGACGAAGCCGATGGCGCCGACAATCGAAACCATCACTGCCGTCACCAGCGCCGCGCAGCTGATCAACAGCAACTGGCTGCGGCGCACCGCGATGCCCAGCGATGCCGCTGAGTCGGCGCCGAAGGTGAACGCGTCCAGCGTGCGCCGGTGCCACAGGCACACCACCAGCCCGAACAGCGCCACTGGCACCGCCAGCCCTACCGATGGCCAGCGCACGCCGCTGAGGTTGCCCAGCAGCCAGAACAGGATGCCGCGGGCCTGCTCGGCGGTGGCCGACTTGGTGATGAGGAATGCGGTCAGGGCGTTGAACAGTTGCGAGCCGGCGATGCCGGCCAGGATTACCTGGGCGTTGTTGCTGCTCGGCCCGGCCGCGCGGGCCAGCATCAGCACCAGGGCGAAAGCCGCCACGGCGCCAACGAATGCGCCGCCGGACATGCTCAGGGCTACGCCGCCCAAGCCCAGCAGGCCGACCAGCACGGCACCGGTCGAGGCACCTGCCGACAGGCCCAGCAAGTAGGGTTCAGCCAGCGGGTTGCGCAGCAGCGCCTGCAGGATCACCCCGCAGGTCGCCAGCCCTGCACCGCAGGCCGCAGCGACCAGGGTGCGGGGCAGGCGGTAGTTCCAGATGATGCCGGCGTCGATCGGGTCGACCGGGTAACCGGCCTGCCACAGGTGGTTGGCCAGCACCTGGTAGACCACGCTGGGCGACACGCTGGTTTCGCCAATGGCAGTGCCTGCAAACAGGGCTGCGAGCAGGGCGGCCAAGGCCAGGGCAGTGCAGGGCAACAGGCGCTTCATCACTGTGCCGCTTTACCGCTGGCGAACGCCGCCGACAAGGTCTGCAGGCCGCGGAACAGGCGGATGCCAGCTTGCATGGCGTCGGCGTCGAGGATGATGATGCGGTTGTTCTTCACGGCGTCCATGTGCTGGGTGACCGGGTCGCTGTGGAGGAACTCGAGTTTTTTCTGGTAGTCGTCGGCGGGGAAGCGGCGGCGGTCCATACGGGCGATGATCAGCCAGGTCGGGTTGGCCTTGGCGATGGTTTCCCAGCCCACGGTCGGCCATTCTTCGGTGGACTCGACCACGTTGCGCACGCCCAGGGTGCGCAGCATGAAATCGGCCACCCCTTGGCGGCCGGCGACGTAGGGGTCGATATCCAGGTCAGCGCTGGAGAACCAGAACAGTGCCGACGTGTTGCTCAGATCCTTGCCGGCCAGTTGTTGCCTGGCGCTGTCCAGGCGCGCCTTGAGGTCGGCATTCAGCGCCTCGCCGCGGTCCTGCACGTCGAAGATTTCGGCCAGCTGGCTGACGCTCTTGTAGATGCTGTCGACCTGAAACGCCTGCAGCCGGGTGCCGTCGGCACCCACCAGGTTGTCCTTGCCTTCGCAGTCCGAGGGCAGCAGGTAAGTGGGGATCTTCAGTTCGTTGAACTGTTCGCGGGTAGCGACCACGCCTTGGGGGCCGACCATCCACTCGAATTGCACCGCCACCAGTTCAGGGCGCTTGCCGACCACCGCTTCAAAGCTTGGGTCGTTGTCGGCCAGGCGCGGTACCTGGTCGTTCAACGCCTTGTACTCGGGCAGCACATGGTTGAACCACAGCGAAGTGCCGGCCAGCTTTTCACCCAACCCCAAGGCATAGAGCATTTCGGTGCCGGCCTGGCCGATGGTCACCGCGCGCGCGGGGGCATGCGCGAAGGTCTGCGGCATGCCGCAGTTGTCCACGGTCAGCGGGTAGTGCGTGGCGGCGGCGTGGGCCACGCCGGTGAGGCTCAGGCCGGCGAGCAGGGTGGCGAAACGAGGCAGCATGCTGGGCGATCTCCTATCGGACAGTTCACGGAAGGAACGCACGGACAGGCATCGCCGAGCCCCTGCAGGCGGCAGGGGCAACACTGATGGCCAATCCCGGACACCCCGCCGGTTGGTGAATGTAAGCCGGCAGGTCTCCTGACTGGTGCTTCATCACCCGGCTCCGGCCTTCCCGGATCATGGGACCCAGTGGCATTCATGGAGCGGGCTCGGCACCTACAGTTGCGGGGGCAGTTCCGTTTGGCGCGCCTGGGCGGCCTGGGATTCCCTATTAATTCCGTGGTGGAAACCGGCGGCCCGCATGGTAGACCATCAGGCGCCGGGTGAAAACGCTAAATCAGAAGTACTTGAGCCAGGCGATGTCGCGCCGGCGGCCCTTGAGCCGGGCGAACCAGCGCACCGGCAGGTACAGCGCCGCGGCCAGCAACAGAGCACTCAGCCACACCGCGCCAATGCCGTCGAAGCCGAAGTAGTCGCCGTGGTTCAAACCGAACAGCGCGACGCATGCCAGGTACAGCAGCTTCAGTACGTACAGGTGCAGCAGGTAGAAGAACATCGGCGCCGCGCCGAATACCGCCAGGGCACTGATCCAGCGTGCCTGGCCGGCGCGTTCGAAAGCGCGCAGCAACAGCAGGCCGCAACCAAGTGTCAGGGCCAGGAACAGCAGTGAAGGCGGGTATTTGGTGATGTTGAAGAAGCTCATCAGCGTTTGGGTCAGCGTCGGGTAGCCGCTCCACGGCGCTTCGCCGTAGCCGTTGAGCATGCGTAGCACGACGAACCCCAGCACGGCGATCACGCCTGCCAGCAGCAGCTGATGCTGACGCTGGTGCGCCTGCGCACCACGGCCGAACCATGGGCCAAGGCCATAGCCCAGGGCGATCACGCCGATCCACGGCAGCACCGGGTAGGAGGTCCGCAGGCGCAGGCTGTCGGAAACCTCCAGCCAGCCACGGTCATGCAGGATTGCCCAAGGCACGTGCATCGCCGAACCGCTGCCAAAGTGCAGGCCATCGAGCAGGTTGTGGCCGGCGATGAGCACGCCAGCCAAGCCCAGCAGCGCGGGGCGCGGCAGCCACACCAGCAGCGACAGGGCGATCATGCTGACACCGATGGCCCAGATCACCTGCAGGTAGATCACGCTGGGCGGCAGCTGGAAGGTCCAGGCGAAGTTGACCAGGGTGAACTCCAGCACCACCAGGAACAGGCCGCGCTTGAACAGGAATGCCGAGACATCGCTGCGGCCCTGGTACTTTTCGCCGTACAGCCAGGCCGACAGGCCGGTGAGCAGTACGAACACCGGCGCGCACAGGTGGGCCAGGGTGCGGCTGGCGAACAGCGACGGGTCGGTAACGTCGATGGCCATCGGGTCGCTGACCTGACGGTGCAGGAAGAACGTCTCGCGAACGTGGTCGAGCAGCATGAACAGAATCACCAGGCCGCGCAGGGCGTCGATGCTCTGCAGGCGCTGGGTGAGCAGGGTGGGGGTGGCGGCGGCACTTGTCATGGAAGAGGGTCGCAGGCAGGAATGGATGTCAAATGAAACGTTATCTTATAACTATTTAATAACTGCCTGGTAGTGGTTTTTGTGCTGTCATGCCGGCCTCATCGCCGGCAAGCCGGCTCCCACACGGCGCTGCTGTACCTGTAGGAGCCGGCTTGCCGGCGATGAGGCCGGTACAGCCAACTCAGATCAGAAGCTGTAATCCACGGTAGCAAAGTACGACCGCGGCACGCCCATGATCCACTGCGTGCCACTGAACGCCGAGGCCACGTACTCCCGGTCGAACAGGTTGTTCACCTGCAACCCGAGCCGCACGTCCGGCAACACCTGCCAGCCGATGTTGGCATCGACCACGGTGTACCCCGGTGCGCGCTGGGTGTTGGCAGTGTCGGCGTAGCGCTCATCCACATAGCGCGCGCCAATGCCGGCTTCCACCTGCTGGCCGAACCCCTTGGTCAGCCACAGGTTGGCGGTACGCCGTGGCACATTGGCCGGGCGGTTGCCGCTGCGGTCCTGGGGCACACCGCCGGCCGTCTCGTCGAAGTCGTCATACCTGGCGCGCAACAGCGAGGCATTGGCAGAAACCTGCCATTGCTGCGGCAAGGCCAGCTCCAGCGTCGCCTCCAGGCCATCGGAGGTCTGTTGCCCGGCCTGCTGCTTTTCGTGGGTGAGCGGGTCATCCACCAGCAGCTTTTTCTTGACGATGTGGAAGGCCGCCAGCGTCCACTCCCCGCGACCTTCCCAGAAGCGTTGCTTGAGGCCCAGCTCGGTTTGCTTGGACTCGGTCAGGTCGTAGTTCATCTGCGTCGGGCTCAGGCTGATCAGGTTGTTCACCCCGTCCTCGCTGGTGGAATACTGGCCGTACAGCGACAGGTTGTCGGTGGCTGCAAACACCAGCCCGGCGCGCCAGTTGCCGCCTTGCAGGCTGCGGTCGCTGCGCGTGTTGTTGGTGAGGTTGTCGCGGTCGATGTGGTTCTGGTCACGGCGCACGCCGGTCACCAGCGACAGGCGCTCGGTCAGTTGCAGGCGGTTCTCGGCAAACAGGGCGAAGGTGTGGGTGGTGGAAAGGGTTTGCGGGCGGGTGGGCGAATCGCTGTGGAACACGCCCGGGGTCGGTTGCCATGGGTCGATGTAGTCGCCGCCGACGTCGTTGTACGGCGCGTTGCTGTCGACGTTGAAACGCACCTTGTTGTACTCGGCACCGACCAGGGTCCTGCTCGCCAGGCCAAACAACGAATGGTCGAAGGTGAAGGTCTGGCGGTCACCGATCTGCTCCTGGTTGTGCTTGATCTGCAGGTAGCTCTGGCGCAGCAGCTGCCCACGGTCGGCATCCCAGCTGTAGTCCTCGGCGTTGCGCCAGTGGCGGCGGCTTTTGATGTAGTAGAGCTGGTTGCTGGCGCTGAGCTGGTCGTTGATGGCCCAGTCGGTAGTGAGGCGGGTCCACTCGTCGTGGTAGCGCTGCACGTCATTCTGGATGTTGTAGTTCTTCTTGCGCAGGCTGCTGCGGTAGTGCCCGTCGATCAGCGGGGTGCCGTAGTAGTTCGCCGGCTGCGCGTCGCCACGTTCATGGGCCAGGGTGAAACTCAAATCGTCGCTGGCGTCGAAGCGCAGCGCCGCGCTGAGTGCCAGGCTGCGCGACTCGGTGCGGTCGACCCAGCCGTTGCCCGCCTGCTGGTTGAGGGTGAGGCGGTAGCTCAGGCGCTCGCTGAGGCTGCCGCCGCTGTCCAGGCCGAGTTGTTGGCGGTCCCAGGAGCCATAGCCCAGGCGC
Organism: Pseudomonas sp. LFS044; assembly: GCF_047978245.1. Lineage (NCBI taxonomy): Bacteria > Pseudomonadati > Pseudomonadota > Gammaproteobacteria > Pseudomonadales > Pseudomonadaceae > Pseudomonas > Pseudomonas sp. LFS044. Next base: position 105,138 of record NZ_JBFPFX010000019.1, on the reverse strand, counting down.
AGGTGGTTGTGAATGTCGCCGGTCACGGGCTTTTTCGGGATGACGTTGATCACTGCACCGGTGGCGCCTTCTCCATACAGCACCGAAGCCGGGCCGCGAATCACATCGATGCGCTCGACCATCCACGGGTCGACCGGGAACGTCTGGGTGCCAGCACCGGTATACAGGCGCGCGCCGTCGAACAAGGTCATCACCGAACCTTGCCCGGTAAAGCCGCGGGCCGACAGGCCGGTGCCGCCATCACCCGGGCTGCCGACGAAGGTGATGCCCGGCGAGCGTGCCACGGCGTCCTGCACGGTGAAGTTGTTGCGTTGCTGGATCTGTTCGGCGGTGATGCTGCTGGTGCTGGCCGGGGTTTCCAGGGCGCTGAGGTTCAGGCGTGAACCAGCCTGGGTCGGCGTGGCGAGGTCGACGTGCTGGTCATCGCGGGTGTCGGTGACGGCCGTGGACGGCAGCGCCAGGACGGCTGAGCCTTGGTCATCGGCCAGGGCTGGCAGAGCGACGGCCAGGCAGGCCGCCAGAGGGTGAAGCTTGAAGAAACGGGACATGTCTTTCCACTGCTGCAGGAATGAATGGATCCCGGTGGAAAACACGCAAAGGCGCAACCGCACACGCAGGCGCGCACGCGGATACCGGCCTGCGCCCGCCCACCGCGGGTTGCCAAGTGAAGCCTCAGGCCGGTCTCCGGGCTTGCGAGGGTCATGACGCCTTCACCTTCCCATGCAGGTGCACAGTGGTGTGTCGAAGGTATCGCTCGCTTACCGTTGCGGGGGCAGCGCCGGACTTGTCGTGGAACACGACGCACCGGCTTCCCGTTTCACCCTGCGCACGGCGGCGCAGGACACCTGAAACTGGCGCGCATATGACCACTCGCGGGCACGCGCGTCAATCATGTGGAGGGTTGGCAATAGTGTGACGAAACACAGAGTTGGGCGAATTTGATGATTTTTTTCCGAACTTTCGCGGCGGGGCTATTCTCGTAATGAGGGTTCGCCATTCGTTTCGCTGTCATGGAGACTTCACGCATGCGTACTCGTTATCTGTTACGTCATACCTGCATTCTTGCCCTGATGGGTTCACCTCTGGCGGCCACTGCCGCACCCAGCACCGATCCATTGTTCACCCTTGGCCTGTTAGGCGCTTACGACGAATTCAACTTTCATGGGGGGCAGCAAAGCCAGTCGGAACACGTGGGTGAGGGTGGCGTTTTCGCCAACTTCGGTAACAAGATGACGGCCGAATCCGGGTTCATCTACCAGGTCGGTGCAGAAGGCAAATACACCAAGCAGAAGGACAACAAGCTCAAGGAAGCCCAGGCTAACCTCGACCTGGGTTGGCGGGCGGCACTGGATGCGCGCAACTTTGTCGATGTGATCGTGGGCGCGGGCTACGCCTGGACGCGGTTCGAAATCGAGGGCCGCAGGCTGGACAGCGACTTGACCTACAAAGGGCCCTACGCCAAGGCGGCGCTCGGTTACAACCATCAGTTCGATGCGGCAACGCTGCGGGTGGAGGCTGGCGTGCGGCGCAGCATCGATGGCAAGGTGAAGCTCGATGTGGAACGACTCGGCAGCGACAGGGCGGACACGAGGGACCGCACCAACCCGTATGCCGAGATCAGCCTGCTGATGAACCAGCAGGGCGACTTCCCGATTTATGCCGGGGTGTATTACACCCGCACCAACTACGAGCTGGACGAAGACACCTTGCTGGCAGACAACACCGAACTCAAGCGTGACGAGTACGGGGTCAAACTGGGCCTGTCGTTCTGAACCTGAAGGGTTGAAACGTAGCGGCCCCTTCGCGGTGCAAGCCTTGAAGAGGCCGGTACATTCAGGGTTGCTTGCCGATCAATGCGCCCCTGCCGATTTGCTCAGGTCGCTTTGCGCCCACTCGGTGTAAATGCACGCATCCGCTACCGCCCAACGCACCTTCACGGTATCGCCCGGCTGCATCGGCATGCCAGTGGCCGACAACGCTTTCACGGTCATTTCCGTACCGCCTGGGGTCATCACGTGGCAGGTCTGGCTTTCGCCAAGGAACAGCACTTCGCCGACTTTCGCGATGACCTCGTTCCAGCCCGTGGGCAACGGTTCGCGCGCCGCTTGTTCAGTGGTCAGGGCCAGGGCTTTTTCCGGGCGCACCATGATCAGTGCGTCCTGCCCGGCGGCCAGGCCAGGTGTCAGGCGGATCGCCAGCGGCTGGCCCTCGAAACTGCCGGCGCCATGGCCGCTGGCCTTGATCTGCAGGAAGTTCGAGTTGCCCAGGAACGAGGCGACGAAGGCATTCGGCGGGTTCTGGTACAGGTCGTAACCGGTGCCCAGGCCGACGATCTTGCCGTGGCTGAAGATGGCGATGCGCTGGGACAGGCGCATGGCTTCTTCCTGGTCATGGGTCACATAGACGATGGTGATGCCCAGGCGCCGATGCAACTGGCGCAGTTCATCCTGCAGGTCTTCGCGCAGCTTCTTGTCCAGCGCGCCGAGCGGCTCGTCCATCAGCAGGATGCGCGGCTCGTAGACCAGCGCGCGGGCAATCGCCACGCGCTGTTGCTGCCCGCCCGACATCTGCGAGGGCTTGCGGTGCGCGAATTGCTCCAGCTGCACCAGCTTGAGCATGGCGTCGACCCGCTTGCTGGTCTCTGCAGCGCCGAGTTTGCGGATAGCCAGTGGGAAGGCGATGTTGTCGCGCACGTTCAGGTGCGGGAACAGCGAGTAGCGTTGGAACACCATGCCGATGTCGCGCTTGTGCGGCGGCACGTTCACCAGCGACTGGCCTTCGACCAGGATCTCGCCGCTGCTGGGGGTCTCGAAGCCGGCCAGCATCGACAGGGTGGTGGACTTGCCAGAGCCGCTGGAGCCGAGGAAGGTGAGAAACTCGCCGTCCTGGATTTCCAGGTCGAGGTTGTCTACGGCGGTGAAATCGCCGTAGTGCTTGTTCAGGCCGCGCAGGCTGACCAGGGTCTTGTTGTGCGCGTTGTCTTTGATCACTGCACTCATTGTTGTTTTCTCCGCGCGCTCAGGCGTTGACTTCGGTGCGCCGGCGCAAGGCGGCGGCAATGACCATGACCAGCAGCGACAGGCCGATCAGCAGCGTCGAGGCGACGGCGATCACCGGGCTGAGGTCCTGGCGCAGGGTGGTCCACATTTTCACGGGCAAGGTCTGCAGGTCGGGGCTGGCCATCATCACGCTCAGCACCACCTCGTCCCACGACACCAGAAAGGCGAACAGGCCGCCGGCGATCATCCCCGGGCGAATCGCCGGGAAGGTCACCTTGAATATCGCCTGCAGGCGCGAGGCCCCGCAGATCACCGCGGCGTCCTCGATCGACTGGTCGAACAGCTTCAGCGAGTTGATGATGGAGATAATGGTGAAGGGCAGGGCGACGATCACATGGCTGACCACGAAGGCGAACAGCGTGCCGGTGTAGCCCAGCTTGAGAAACAGCGCGTACACCGCCACCGCGATGATCACCAGCGGCACGATCATCGGCATGGTGAACAACCCGTAGAGCATCTCGCGGCCTGGGAAGCGGCCACGCACCAGGGCGAACGCCGTGGGCAAGCCCAGCAGCACGGCAGCGAGGGTGGTCAGCACGGCCACCTTGAGGCTTGCCAGGGCGGCATCCATCCACTCCGGGTTGGCGAAGAACTGCACATACCATTTGAAGGTCCACCCCGGCGGCGGGAACACCAGCCACTGCGATGAGCCGAACGACAGCAGGATGATGAACACCACCGGCAGCAGCAGGAAGGCCGCGATGACCCCGGTGGTCAGGTACAGCCCCGTGCGCAGCGGGCGCCCCATGGCGTTGGGAGACAGAAGCATGGCGTATTACCTCGCATTGCCGACCGGGGACTCCGGCTGCAGCTTCAGGTACAGGTAGAAGAGCACCAGGGTGATCACCACCAGCAGCGCGGCGGCGGCGCTGGCCAGGCCCCAGTTGAGGAACGACTGCACCTGCTGGATGATGAATTCGGGCAGCATCATGTTCTGCGCACCGCCGAGCAACGCCGGGGTGACGTAGTAACCGAGCGACATCACGAATACCATCAGCGCCCCCGAGAACAAGCCCGAACGGCACAGCGGCAAGAACACCTTCCAGAAGTTGGTCCACGGGCTGGCGCCGCAAATGGAGCCTGCCTGCAGGACCATCGGGTCGATGGCATGCATGGTCGCCTGCAGCGGCAGCACGATGAACGGGATCATGATGTAGCTCATGCCGATCACCACACCGGTCAGGTTGTGGACCATTTCCAGCGGCGCATCGATGATGCCCATCGCCATCAACGCCTTGTTGATCACGCCCGAGCTTTGCAGCAGCACCAGCCACGAGTAGGTGCGCGCCAGCAGGCTGGTCCACATCGACAGCAGCACGATGTTCAGCAGCCAGCGGCCCCAGCCATTGGGCACCAAGGTGATCGCCCAGGCCAGCGGAAAGCCCAGCAGCACGCTGATCAGGGTGACCACACCGGCGACCGAGAAGGTGTTGAACAGTACCCGTGCATACGCCGAGTTGGCGAACAGCTGCTCGTAGTTGCCCAGGCCCGGCACTGGCTCCAGCACACCGCGCAGCAGCAGGCCGATCAGCGGGGCGAAGAAGAACAGCCCCAGGAACAGCAGGGCAGGCAGCAGGTTACGGCTGCCTTTCCAGCGCTGGCCCAGGCTTACCCGGCGTGGGGCCGTTCCCGGGGCGCCGGTGCCCGTGGGGGCACCTTGCGCGTTGTGCAGGGCGTTGATGGCGACTTTCATTTGACCAACCACTCATTCCAGCGCGCGGCGATGGTTTGGCCGTTCTTCGCCCAGTAGGCGAAGTCCAGCGTGACTTGATCCTGGGCATAGGCGGTCGGCAGGTTCTGCGCAAGGTCCTTGTCGAGCTTGGCGATGCTGTCGACGTTGACCGGCGCGTAGGCGGTCTTGTTGGCGAAGTCGGCCTGGCCTTCGGCGCTGCTGGCGTTGGCCAGGAACTTCATGGCCGCGTCCTTGTTCTTGGCGCCTTTGGGAATGACCAGGAAATCGGCCATGACTAGGTTCTGCTTCCAGCTCACGCCAACCGGTGCACCGTCTTGCTGCAGCGCGTAGACGCGGCCGTTCCAGAACTGGCCGAGCGAGGCTTCACCTGAGGCCAGCAGCTGCTGGGACTGGGCGCCGCCACCCCACCAGACGATGTCTTTCTTGATGGTGTCGAGCTTTTTGAAGGCGCGGTCCAGGTCCAGCGGGTAGAGCTTGTCAGGTGCCACGCCGTCTGCGAGCAGGGCCAGCTCCAGCACGCCGGGGCTCGGCCACTTGTACAGGGCGCGCTTGCCAGGGTAGGTCTTGGTATCGAACAGGGCGGTCCAGTCCACCGGCTTGTTGGCGCCCAGTTTGCCTTCGTTGTAGCCCAGCACGAACGAGAAGAAGAACGAGCCTACGCCGTGATCGGAGACGAAGCGTGGGTCGATCTTGTCGCGCTGGATGGTGTTGAAGTCGAGGGGTTCGAGCAGGCCTTCGCTGGCGGCGCGCAGGGCAAAGTCGGCTTCCACGTCGACCACGTCCCACTGCACGTTGCCGCTCTCGACCATGGCCTTGAGCTTGCCGTAGTCGGTGGGCCCGTCCTGGACGACCTTGATGTTGGTCGATTTGCTGAACGGCACCGCCCAGGCTTCTTTCTGGGCGTCCTGGGTGGTGCCGCCCCAGCTGACGAAGTTGAGGCTGTCGGCGGCCTGGACGGCCTGACAGGCCAGAGTCAGCAGGCTGGCGGACAGCACAGCGGTTACACGTTTGCTCAACAGCATGGTTACGCCCTCGTTGCTTTTGTTATTCGAGGCGGGGCTGGTAGTGCGCCCGCCAACAGTATTCGGGGAGCAGCTAAAACAAAGTGTCGGTGGCCGTTAACAAGTGTAGGTGGCGGCCCGAGATTTTAAGGTCTACGGGATATCATATTATGGTATTCCAAACTTTTGGCAAGAGGCATCAGGCTACCGGCCATCACTCCGCCGCGCCTGCAGAGCCCCTGTATCAGCTGACCATCACTGGCTCGAACGGAATGCTCTGCACCACTTCCAGCTCATACCCGGCCAGCCCGGCATATTTCAACGGCGGGCCCAAGTGGCGCAGCTTGCCGACGCCCAAGTCCTGCAGAATCTGTGCACCGGTACCCACCTCCGAGTACACCTTCGACTGCCCACGCTGGTAAGGCCGCACCGGCTGGGTCAGCTGCGGCACACGTTCCAGCAGCGCTTGGGAGGATTCATGGTTGGCCAGGATCACCACCACACCGGTGCCTTCCTCGGCAACCTTCTGCAGCGCCGCCCACAGCGTCCAGTTGGCCGGCCCGGCGTATTCGGCGCCGACCAGGTCGCGCAGCGGGTCGATCACATGCACGCGCACCAGCGTCGGCTGCTCGCGGCGGATATCGCCCATCACCATGGCCATGTGCACACCGCCTTCGATACGGTCCTCGTAGGTGACCAGGCGGAAGGTGCCATGCACGGTCGGCAGTTCGCGCTCGCCGATGCGTTTGATGGTCTGCTCGGTGCTCAGCCGGTAATGGATCAGGTCGGCGATGGTGCCGATCTTGATGCCGTGGCGGGCGGCGAACACTTCCAGGTCGGGGCGCCGGGCCATGGTGCCGTCGTCGTTGAGCACTTCGACGATTACCGAGGCAGGGGCAAAGCCGGCCAGGCGCGCCAGGTCGCAACCCGCTTCGGTGTGGCCAGCGCGGTTCAGCACACCGCCTTCACGGGCGCGCAAGGGGAAGATATGGCCAGGCTGTACCAGGTCTTCGGGGCGGGCGTCGGCGGCCATGGCGGCGGCGACGGTACGCGCGCGGTCGGCGGCGGAAATGCCGGTGGTGACGCCCGTGGCGGCCTCGATCGACACGGTGAAGGCGGTGCTGAACACGCTGCCGTTGGCCGGTACCATCTGCTCCAGGCCCAGGCGCTGGCAATGCTCGTCGGTCAGCGTCAGGCAGATCAGGCCACGCGCTTCGCGGGCCATGAAGTTGATGGCCTGGGCGTCACAGTGCTCGGCGGCGATCAGCAGGTCGCCCTCGTTTTCCCGATCCTCGTCGTCCACCAACAGGACCATCTTGCCTTGCCGGTAGTCCTCGAGGAGTTCTTCGATGCTGTTGAAGGGCATGCTGCACGCTCACTGTTGTAGGGTGATTATTATGGTATACCATCATACATAAATATTTTTGCAACAGGAGATCAGCGGATGAAAGCGTACTGGATCGCCCACGTGGACGTGACCGACCTCGAGCAGTACCAGCAGTACACCCAACGGGCGCCTGCGGCCTTTGCTGCGTTTGGCGGGCGGTTTCTGGCGCGGGGAGGGCGCAGCGAAGCGATGGAGGGGCGGCCGACGCCGCAGCGCAGTGTGGTGATCGAGTTCGAGTCGTACGAGCAGGCGGTGGCCTGTTATCGCTCTGAGCTGTATCAGGACGCCTGCAGCCATCGCCAGGGGGTGGCCAAGGCTGAGGTCATCATCGTCGAAGGGTTCGAGCCCTGAGATAAACGCTTGTAGGGCAATTCTGATTTTCGTTGCGCCAGGTCGATACATGCGTTTCCGGTGTTAGCTTCCAGTGTTCTACGGCAGGAGGCTAGTCATGACGCGCATATCGATACATGGAAAAGGGCAGGCGCTGGAGGGTGATATCACCACCACCGGCGCGGTCTGTATTGCCAGCAGTACCAGCTACCGGGGAGACAACCGACGTGCGCTGCGTCTGGGCGATGCCACGACCGAGTGCCCGAAGTGCGAGAAGGCCGGCATCATCGTGGAAGGGGTGAGTTTTTTCGTCATCGGCGGTAAACCGGCTGTTGTGGATGGGGCGCTCGTCAAGTGTGATTGCCCGAGCGGCAGCAACCGGATCATTGCGCGGTCAGCCGTGCACGGGGCTGGCAGCCGTTCTGCCCAGGCTACATCGCCTGCCCCTGCCGCCCGTTACCCGGCTTCTTCATCAAGGCAAACCCCAGCTCAGGCGTACCACGCATCTCCCGTTGGCTCATTGTCTGCACTTGAGCCTGGCTTCCACATTGTGCAACGTAGCATGTCGTTCGAGCAGGTGCTTCAGAGCCTTGGGGAGGTGAACAGCCCTCTGCCAGTGGCATTGTTGCAGCGCTTGAATCCTAGCTCTGCGCAAGGTTTCAAGGCGGGTGAAATCTTCGTGCTCAGCAGCCCCCGCAGCGGGTTTTCCTGCAGTGCTGCGCAGACTGACCTGATGATGGTGGCACAGGAGGCAAGAGCGACGCTGGCGATCCTTACAGATGAAGAGGCCAACTTCATGATGAAGCACATTGGTGAGATTGCCGGGGTGCTCAGTGGTGCGAGCCAGTCCATGGGGGTGGGCACGAATATGCTTGAGAAGGGGCTGGCGCAGGTAAAGGATACATTGAAAGGGATCGAAGCTTTACACCAACGCCAATTTGCGCTCCATGGCCATCTGAACAGCCCTGAATTTTTTGCGTTGCGCAAGCAGCTCCACAAACAACTGGATGGCCAATTGCGCACGGCGTTTCTGAACAAATCGCTAGGCTTGGGAAGCTACGACAATTTACGGCGTGATCTCGGGATCTCTACCAAAAGTGTGGTGCATCACTGGAAGAAAGCGGGTGTGCCAGGGCAGATCCCGGGTTACGTCACGCACCTGGACGAGGTGGCGAAGGTCTCCAAATACCTGAAGTACGGGGGGTGGGTTGGGGTCGGACTTGGCGCCAGCGCTTCCTACCTGAAGGTACATGAAGCTTGCCGTGCCGGTGAGACAGATGAGTGTAAGAAAGTGCGTTTTACGGAGACTGGCAGTTTCTCAGGTGGACTTGCCGGTGGGGCGTTGGGCGCGGGAGTTGGAAGAGCCGCGGCTGTAGCGGTGTGCAAGTTTGGAGTTTGGGGTAAAGCTGCCTGCGGGATTGTCACAGTTGGCGCCACGGCCTTTGGTGTATCTAAAGGTGTAGAGACAATCGGCGAGAAGGCGGGGGAGCAAATTTATGAGTTTATATATAACTAGGTTAGAGGATTGGACAATTTATGCACGCTTAGCCTTCTTGTGCTGCCCTCTGGGAATGATTGTTATAGGATTAGCGATTGATTTCTACATCGCCGGTTCGCGGCATTTCATGGTTATGTGTCACGCGTTCAGGCGCAGCTCGTTGCTGGTAGAGGAGACACACTTTTCAGGAACGCTGAGCCTACGTGCGAGATTCATGGTTGTAGCTGGGATGAGCAGTGCAATGCTATGGCCTAATCTTTTCATCCGCCGTGGCCAGTTGCATCCTGACGATAATGACCAGTTTCCAGAATATTTGCGGCGGCGAATGAGCGTAGCAATGGGACTGATGGTTGCTGGCGCACTATGGTCGATCCTTGGCGTTGTTTTCGTAGACATGTAAATTACGCGGCTGCACTGAGGGCGGAAAGCCGCCGTCAGGTCGTCGGTGGCACGTTGCTCGAATTGGGTAGATTGCAAAACCTAAAAGACCCGCTCACGCGGGTCTTTTTTCTAGCGCATTACTGTAAATGCACCTTCAACTCTCCAGCCGCCTGGCGCATCGCCGCCTTCACCTCAGGCACCTGGCTCAACGGGTTCAACAGCCCATAGTCATGAATCATCCCGTTGTAGCGCACCGAGGTCACCGCCACCCCTGCCGCATCCAGCTTGCGCGCATAAGCCTCGCCTTCGTCGCGCAACACATCGAACTCGGCCGTTTGCACCAGCGCCGGTGGCAAGCCTTTGAGCTGCTCGCTGCTGGCCCGCAGCGGCGAGGCGTAGATCTGTTCACGTGCCTTGTTATCAAGGGTGTAGTTGTCCCAGAACCATTTCATCATCCCGGTGGTCAGGAAGTGCCCTTCGGCAAACTGCTTGTACGACCCGGTCTCGAAGCTGGCATCGGTCACCGGCCACAGCAGCAGTTGGAAGCGCAGCTTCGGGGTACCCGCCTGCTTGGCCTTGAGCGCTACCACTGCGGCCATGTTGCCGCCGACGCTGTTGCCGGCCACCGCCAGGCGCTTGCCGTCCACGCCGATCTCCTTGCCATGCTCGGCCACCCAGCGGGTCGCGGCATAGGCTTGATTGATCGCGGTGGGGTAGTGCGCTTCGGGTGACGGCGTGTAGTCCACATAGACCGCCACTGCGCCGGAGCCGACCACCAGGTCGCGGATCAGCCGCTGGTGGGTCGGGAGGTCGCCCAGCACCCAGCCGCCACCGTGGAAGAACATGAACACCGGCAGTTCACCCTTGGCGTTGGCTGGCCGCACAATTTGCAGCTTGATCGACTCGCCGTTGGCCTGGAGGGTGCGTTCTTGCACTTCGATGCCCGACAGGTCGACCTTGACCGAGGCCTGGGCGCCGGTCAGCACGGCGCGGGCGTCTTTCGGGCTGAGTTGCTCGAGCGGCTTGCCGCCGCCTTTTTCCAGGGCTTCGAGGAAGGCCTGGGTGTGGTGCTCGACGCCTGGGCTGCCTGCAGCGAAAGCGCTGGACACGGACAAGGCAAGGAGGCTGGCGGTGAGGGTTTTGTGGACAATGTTCATGCGCGAATCCTTTTCTGTGCAAATGCTGTGGGTGGCCGTCTTGCCTGGCCTTCAGGGCCATCGCTGCGACTTGTGAGTAGATTAGGCAGATGCACGGATGGGAAAAAGCCGTTATAAAGCGTTTTACTGTCACCAAGAGCGAGACAATGAACCCCTACGAAGACATGCGGATCTTTGCCCAGGTCATGGAAGCCGGCAGCTTTACTGCGGCCGCAGACCGCCTGGGCATGTCCAAGCAATCCGTCAGCCGGCGCCTGATGCAACTCGAAGACCGCCTGGGCGTGCGCTTGCTCAACCGCTCTACCCGGCGCCTTGACGCCACGCCGCTGGGCCAGCACTACTACCAGTCGGCGCTGCGCCTGCTGGGTGAAGTGCAGCAGGTGGAGCACGACATCAGCGGCCAGGATCAGGCCCTGCGCGGCACTTTGCGGCTGAGTGCACCGCTGTCGTTTGCCATCGCGCACCTGGGTTGCCTGCTGACCGAATTCCTGCGTTTGCACCCGCTGGTAGACGTGGAAGTGGACCTTAGCGACCGGGCCGTGGACCTGATCGGTGAAGGCTATGACCTGGCCTTGCGCATCGGTGCGCTGGAAGATTCCAGCTTGATTGCGCGGCGCATCGCCAGTGTCGAACGGGTGTATTGCGCAAGCCCCGGCTATCTCGACGCGCGGGGTACGCCAGCGCTGCCAGAAGCACTGGCCGGGCACGATTGCCTGCCCTACGGGCATTCACGGCAGGTGCAGTGGCAGTTCAAGCACGGCGGCAAGGCGCAGGCGATTGCGGTGGCCGGGCGGATGCGGGCCAACAATGGCGAGTTGCTGCGGGATGCGGCGATAGCCGGCATGGGGGTGACTTACCTGCCGACGTTTATCGTCGGGCAGGCGCTGGCCGATGGGCGCCTGGTGCGCGTGCTGGACGCCTGGACGCCGCCGGCGCTGCAGTTGTCGGCGGTGTATCCGCAGCACCGGCAGGTAGCGAGGCCGGTGCAAGGGTTCGTGGCGTTCTTGCGGGAGCGCTTGGTGCAGTTGTAACGCTGGGGCTGATTCGCAGGAGCGGCCTTTGCTGGCAGAGGCGCAAATGGGTGCGTTCAGGCTATGCTTGGGCCCATGAGCACAGCACCTTCCCTACGCCAACCGTGCCCGCCTGGCGCCTGTGACTGCGGCCGCGAACGGTTGGACGAGCACCCGTCGGCGGCGCAGCGCATCCTCTTGCTCACCCGGCAGGAGGAGAAGCGGCTGCTCGAACGCCTGGAAAACCTCAAAGACCTGGAAGACCTGCAGCGGCTGCAGAAACGGATGTACGAAAACCTGGGTATCCGCGTGCGCATTGCGCCCGGGTTCAACGAAGTGCGCACGATGCGCGGTATTGTCATTGAGTTGGATCAGCAGGCGGGGTTATGTCGCAAGACCCGGCAGTCGATTCCTGCGGCGATTCGGCGGGGGCTGGAGCGCAACCCCGAGGTGGCGTACCGGTTGCTGGATGCGCATGATTTGCTTGGCGGGGCGTGAGCTGCTACGCCAAAAACAGCCCCTAATTTTCCGGAAGCTTCCTACGTCTATCTGAGAGCCGCCCTACGCCAAGCGCACGTGGGCATCTATCACTCAAGGAGACAGGCAATGACTTCCGTTTTCGACCGCGACGATATCCAGTTCCAGGTAGTGGTCAACCACGAAGAGCAGTATTCCATTTGGCCCGACTACAAGGCGATCCCCAACGGCTGGCGTGCTGTGGGCAAGAGCGGCCTGAAGAAGGACTGCCTGGCTTACATCGACGAGGTCTGGACCGACATGCGCCCGCTGAGCCTGCGTCAGAAGATGGCTGAAGCCGCTGCCCAGTGACCGTACTCAACCTGCTGTGCCTGCCGTATTCAGGCGCCAGCGCCATGGTCTACAGTCGCTGGCGGCGCAAGCTGCCGGCCTGGATTCAGCTGCGCCCTGTCGAATTGCCCGGGCGCGGTGCGCGCATGGGCGAGCCGCTGCACACCGACATGCAGGCCCTTGCCAGGCAACTGGCAGCCGAGCAACGCCTGGCCGCTGCGGCGCCGTATGCACTGTTGGGCCATAGCCTGGGCGCGTTGCTGGCCTTCGAGCTGGCCCACGAGCTGCAGGCGCTGGGCTGCCCGCCGCCACGGGCGTTGTTCGCCTGCGGTACCGCAGCGCCGACCCGGCGTGAGGATTACGACGGCAAGAATTGGCGCGACCCGAAGTCTGACGATGAGCTGAGGAACGAGCTGCGCGAGCTCAATGGCACCCCGGAAGAAGTGTTGGCCAACGCCGAGCTGATGAGCCTGACGTTGCCGATCCTGCGCGCCGACTTTTTGCTCTGCGGCCGCTATGCCTACCGCCAGCGGCCCGCCTTGGCGTGCCCGCTGCACGTGTTAGGCGGTGAAGATGACCGGGCCAGCGAGGAGCAGTTGCTGGCCTGGGGGCAAGAAACCCACGGTGAATTCACCTTGCGGATGTTCCCTGGCAGCCACTTCTTCATCCATGAGCACGAGGACCGCGTACTCGCTGCGCTGGCTGCGTCGCTGGAGCCGCTCAGGCGTTCGGCCTGATTGACGCCGCCGCTTGCCTGGGGGAGGCTAGGGCTTTTCCCAGGCAAGAGGCAGACCATGCTGATCGACCCTCACAAGGCCACGCTGTTGGTCGTCGACATCCAGGAAAAACTCATCGGCGCCATGAGCGACGCCGAGGGCACCCGCGCCCGTGCGCGCTGGTTGCTGGCCGCGAGTGCCGAACTGGAGCTGCCGATCGTGATCTCGGAGCAGTATCCCAAAGGCCTGGGCCACACCCTGCCTGAGCTCATTGCCGCGGCCCCGGCGGCCGAGGTGGTGGAGAAGAGCCACTTTTCCTGCGTCGCGGCGCAGTGCCTGCCCGCCAGCCTGCTGGCCCGTGAGCACGTGATCGTCTGCGGCATGGAAACCCACGTCTGCGTGCTGCAGACCGTCCTTGGCCTGCTGGGCCTGGGCAAGCAGGTGTTCGTGGTCGAAGATGCCTGCGACAGCCGTACCCCGGCTAACAAGGCGGCGGGGCTTGCGCGCATGCGCCAGGCCGGGGCGCACATCGTCACCCGTGAAATGGTCCTGTTCGAGCTGATGGGCAGCGCCAGCCACCCTCGTTTCCGCCACATCAGCAAGACCTACATGGTCGGTGATCAGCCCTGAACGGGCGGCTGTTGGCAGCGGGGCTGATGGCCTTGGCGCTGCTGCAGGGCTGCGCCGGGCGCCGCGAGGAAGAGCCCGAAGCCGACCCTGCCAAGGTACGCGCCCAGCTCATGCGCTTGCTGCCCCCCCAGGCCAAGGACCGCGAAGGCTGGGCCAAGGATATCCAGGTGGCGTTCGAAGCCCAGCGCATTGCGCCGAGCAAGAGCAACCTGTGCGCGGTGCTGGCGGTGACCGAACAGGAGTCGACCTTCAATGCCGACCCGCAGGTGCCAAACCTGGGGCGCATCGCCCGTGCAGAAATCGACCGCCGTGCAGCCAGCCTGCATATTCCGGGCTTGCTGGTCGACGGCGCGTTGAAGACACCGTCGGGCAATGGCAAGACCTACCAGCAGCGGCTGCTCGCGGTGCGCAGTGAGCGGCAGCTGAGTGCCCTGTACGACGAGTTCATCGCCGGCCTGCCGCTGGGCAAGACGTTGCTCGGCGGCCTCAACCCGGTGCACACCGGCGGCCCGATGCAGGTCAGTGTCGAGTTTGCCGAGCAGCACGCCAAGGATTATCCCTACACCTACGACGGCACGATTCGCCAGGAAGTCTTCAGTCGGCGAGGCGGTATGTACTTCGGCATCGGCCATTTGCTCGGCTACCCCGCCCACTACGATCGTCAGCTTTATCGCTTTGCCGATTTCAACGCCGGTTGGTACGCCAGCCGCAATGCGGCGTTTCAAGCTGCATTGAGCTCGGTGACAGGCGTGGCGTTGGCATTGGATGGCGACCTGATTGCCCCGGGCGCGATCATGCCAGGTACCACCGAACAGGCGGCGCGCAAGCTGGGCGCGAAGCTGGGGCTGCGCAACCCACAGATCCGCAGCCAGCTGGCGCTGGGCGACAGCCTGGCGTTCGAGGACAGCAAGCTGTACAGCGGGGTGTTCGCGCTGGCTGATGCCGCGGCGGGCAAGCCGGTGGCGCGGGCGAGGCTGCCGGGGATCGAACTGAAGAGCCCGAAGATTACCCGCAAGCTGACCACGGCGTGGTTTGCAGGGCGGGTGGATGAGCGGTATCAGCGGTGCATGAAGCGTTAGATCTGCTGTGTCAGTGCCGGCCTTTTCGCGGGGCAAGCCCGCTCCCACAAGTCCACTGCAAATACCCTGTGGGAGCGGGCTTGCCCCGCGAAAGGGCCAGGCCAGGCAGCATCATCCTTCGCTCAGTGCCCCGACCACCTGATCGACACTGGCCTTGAGCCCGCCCACTGCATCTTCGGGGTCGCTTTCGACCACCAGCAGTTTGGCCCCGCTAGCCTTGATCACCTCGGCCACCTGCGCATCCGGTTGCCGGTGGTCCAGCACCAGCGCAACGTCCTGCTCCTTGAGGTTCTCGGCCAGCGCCTCGAGCGCCGCGTCATCCCATTTGCCGTCGGCCGGCAGCGCCTGCTCCACCACATCCAGGTTCAGGCCGCTGGCCAGGTAACCCAGCCGCTCGGACAGGCTGACCACGGTCAGGTTGTCGGCCTTGGCCAACTGGGTCTGGCTATTGGCTGTCAGCTCCAGCAACTGGCGCTTGAGCCCCGCCAGGTTGCCCTGGATCTTCGCCTTGTCGGCAGGCGCCAGGCGCTCCAGGTCATTGGCCAATACGTCGGCCATGCGCCCCAGGTTGGTCGGGTTCAGCCAGGGGTAGGCGCCGTAGGCGTCGTCGCCACTCACCGCGATACCCGGCAGGGCGCCGTCAACCGGCCGCGCGGCATCGATCTCGACGATGCGGATATTGCTGCGCCGGGCCATCGGGTACAGCGGGTCGTCGCGCCAGATCGAGCGCACACCGATCACCGCATCCGCCTGCTGCGCAGCTTTGGCCAGGCTATCACCACCACGGCTGCTGAAGTAGGAAGGTTGGCGGCTGGCCGGCAGGTTGGCCGGGGCGGCGCGCTTGAGTTGCACCGAGGTGCCGTCGAGCAAGGCGCTGGCCAGGCTGTGGGTGACCGGCAGGGTGGTCAGCACTTGCGTGGCAGATGAGAGCGCAGGCAGGCCGGCCAGGGCCAGCGCCAAAGTCAGCTGTTTCAGGTTCATGCCGGGTTTCCTTGCAGGCGTGGGACGAGGGCGCGGGCGAGGGCTGCGAGGGCGAAGCAGATGCCGGCGACCAGGATGATCGCCGCGCCCGAGGGCACTGGCAGGTCGAAGACGATCGGCAGCAGGATGCCCAGCAGCGTGCTCAGTGTGGCAATCAGCACCGAGATGAAGAAGAAGCCCTTGAGCGACTGGCTGACCAGGCGCGCGGCTGCCGCCGGGATCACCAGCAGCGCACCGACCAGGATCGCCCCGATCACCTTCACCGACGCGACCGTGACCAGTGTCACCAGCACCACGAAAAGGTAGTCCAGGGTCTTCACCGCCACGCCACGTACCGCCGCCAGTTGCGGGTTGAAGCTGGCCAGGATGATGCGGTTATACAGTGGCAGGGCCAGCGCCAGTACCAGGGTTGCGACCACCCCAAGCACCACCAGGTCGTGGGCGCTGACGGTCAGTACCGAACCGAACAGCACGTTCTCGAGGATATGCACGTTGATCTTGCCGGCCAGCATCAGCAAAAGGCTCGCACCCAGCGCCAACGACACCGACAAAAATACCCCGATCAGCGTGTCAGGCGACAGCCCGGTGCGGTTGCGCAGGAAGTTCAGCAAGATGCCGAACAGCAGGCAGTAGCCGAACAGGCTGCCATAGGGGCCGGTGTA
This sequence comes from Pseudomonas sp. LFS044, assembly GCF_047978245.1. Classification (NCBI taxonomy): domain Bacteria; kingdom Pseudomonadati; phylum Pseudomonadota; class Gammaproteobacteria; order Pseudomonadales; family Pseudomonadaceae; genus Pseudomonas; species Pseudomonas sp. LFS044. The sequence goes on along the minus strand of NZ_JBFPFX010000019.1, from coordinate 88,747 downwards.
GGGCTCGCCAAGCAGGATGCCGATGGCCACGCCGGTCAGGGCGGCATGGCCGACCGCTTCGGAGAAGAAGGCAAAGCGCTTGACCACCACCAGGGTGCCAAGGCCGCCCAGTACCGGCCCGATCATCAGCCCGGCGACCAGTGCGTTGATCACGAAACCGTAGGCCAGCGCCTCCGGCAGGAAGCCAGCGCTGGCCCATTCCTGGACCAGTTGGCGAAATGCTTCATAGCTCATCAGGCGACGCTCTCGCTGCGCGGGTGGACGGAGAACAGGCTCAGCAGCCGCTCCGGGGTCAGGGCTTGTGCCGGTGGGGCGTCGAACAATACCTGGCGGCTCAGGCCGGTGACCCGGTCGGCCAGGCGCAGCACCGCCTGCAGGTCGTGTTCGATCCACAGCACGGTGGTGCCGGCCTGGCGCCAGCCATGCAGCAACTGTTCGAACACCTGAATGCCGGCTTCGTCCAGCGCCGACATGGGTTCGTCGAGCACCAGCAACTGCGGTTCGGGGATCAGGCCCTGGGCCAGCAGCACGCGCTGGCGCTCGCCGCCCGACAGCGCGCCCATGCGCCGTTTGCGCTTGTCGAGCATGCCCACCCGTGCCAGCGCCGCATCGATGGCCGGCTGCACGCGGCGCGACAGGCCGAGGAAGGCCGGGCGCCGCTGGCACATCGCGGCCATGAAGTCGTCGACGGTCATCGGCAGGCCACGGTCGAACTCCAGCGCTTGCGGCACGTAACCGATCACCTGCTGCTCACCCGGCCAGTCCAGGGTCAGCTGGCCGTGGTGGGGCATCTGACCGAGCAGGGTCTTGATCAGCGAACTCTTGCCGCCGCCGTTGGGCCCGACGATGGCGTGCACGCTGCCAGCGGTGACGCTGAAAGCGACCTGTTCGAGGATGCGCGTGCGGCCGAGTGTCAGGTCGATGCCAGCGAACTCGATGCGTGGCCCGCCGTGCGTCACGAGGTTGGCGGCAGCGGTCATGCGCGGTTCTCCTGGATCGCGCGGACCACCGTGTCGAGGTTGCGCTTCATCTCCACTTCGTATTTTTCCGGGGTGTATTCGCCGTAGGAAATGTGCGTAAGCGGGTACAGGCGCACGCCCGATTCGCGCTGGATGGTTTCGACATAGGCCGACGGGAAGTCCATCTCCGAGAAGATCACCTTGACGTCCAGCGCCTTGAGCTGGTCGATGGTTTTCTTCAGTTGCGCCGGGCTCGGCTCGATGCCGTGGGCAGGCTCGACCACGGCGGTGACCTCCAGGCCAAAGTCGCGCACCAGGTAGTCGTAGGCGGCGTGAATGGTGGCAACGCGAAAGTTGGCGCCCGGGGCCTCGGTGACCTTGGCCAGCGCCTCGGCGCGCAAGGTGCGCAGGCGCTTGGCGTAGGCGCGGGCGTTCTGGGTATAGAACTTGGCATTGTCGGGGTCGAGCTTGCCAAGTTCGCGGGCGATGTTGTTGACCTGGGCGATGGTGGTGCTGATCGACAGGAAGGTATGCGGGTTGACCACCTTGCCCGCACCGCGCGCGGCGATGCCGGTGGCTGCCAGCAACGGCACGTTCTGGTTCGCTTCGATGGTCTTGATGTCAGGCTTTTCGCTGGCGGCGATCATGCGGTCAGCGAAATCGTCATGGCCTACACCGTTGAGCACCACCACATCCAGGCTGCCGATGCGCTTGATGTCCTCAGCCCGTGGCTCGTAGGCATGCGGGTTGAAGCCTGCTGGAATCAGCGGCACCACCTCGGCCTTGTCACCGACGATGTTGCTCACGTAGCTGTAATACGGGTGCAGAGTGATGCCGATGCGCAGGGGCTTGCCGGTGTCGGCCAGGGCCAGGGCCGGCAGGGCGAAGGCCAGGAGCAGGGCGAATGCAGAGCGGAACATGGGGAAATTCCTTGGGTTCAATGACGGTGTTCGCGGGTGACACCAGCGTCGTAATGGCTGACCACTTGCTGCCAGCCGGCGGCGATCAGCGCGGCCTGGCCGAGGTCGTCCGGCACCACGGCGGCGCTGTCGCGGCGCAGCCAGACATCGGCCTGGCCGTTGCTGTCGCCCGGCAAGATCAGCAGGAAGCTGCCGGCCACCTGCGGCGCCTGGCTGCGGCCGAGATAAGCGCCGGCCTGCAGCCATTGCCACTGGTGGCTGCCACGGCTCTGGCTACCTGCGTCCTTCACGAACGGTGGCAGGCCTTCTTCGGCCAAGGCTTCTACGCCAGGGACCGCAGCGTTTTCTTCGCGCAGCAGTTGGACCTCATCGAACGCTACCAGCAGGTCGGTGTAGATGCCCTGTTCGGCGGCCGTCAGGTCGCGGCGGGCGTCGATCTGATGGCTGGCGATGGCTTGCTCGTCCTCGCGCTCACCCCGCAGCAGCACCACCGTGGCGGCGACGATCACGATCAGCAGGCTGACCAGCAGCACATACAGGGTTTCATGCCCGGCTCCGGCGGGGCGCACCACCTGGGTGCGGCTCAGGGTCGGGCCGCTCATGGTTGCGCGATGTCGGCGTAGTCGACTTCCACCACGTGGCCGGGGCCGGCGTCGAACAGCACGTAGAACTCACCGTCCGGGCGCTTGAAGGTAAGCGTCGAATCCTCGCCGAGCTTGCCGCCGACCAGTACCTGCTCGTCGTAGCCGATCACGTCCAGGGTCACCCCCGGGGCGCCGCTGCCGTCGGAGAAGCCGCCGGTGCATTTCACCTGGCCGGCGTCGACCGCTTTGCATTCGCACATCGGGTTGTGGGCCAGGGCAGGGCCTGCGGCCAGCATCAGTAGGGGCAGGGCGAGCCTGCGCATCAGGTGTTTCATGGTTTGCCTCCTTGTTTCTCGAGCCAGGCCACGGTGGCCGGCGAAGCCTTGGCGAGCGGGACCGACGCCTGGTGCATGCTGCCGTCCCAGCCTTCGATGGTGACCCACACCTGCGCGTCGGGCCGGGTGCGTGGTGGTACCGGCAGGTTGGTGCCCATGCGGTACGGCGCGCCGAAGAAGATGGTGCCGGCTGCACGCAGGCTGCGGGGTTTGCCGATGCGCAGGTAGACGGCCTTCACCTCATTGGTGCAGGCCTTGCACAACGCAGCATTGAAGGCTTTGAAATGGCCGGCCGGGCCGTCGGCGCGGGGCGCCTCGTCACGCAGTTCGGCCAGGTCCAGGCTGTATGGCCCGACCTGGATATCGCTGATCTGGTTCACCCCCAGCCCGGCATCGCCGCGGAACATTCTGGCGTCGGCGAAGTACTTGGGCATGAAATCCAGCGGGATGAGGATCAGCAGGATGTTCAGGTGGAAGCGCCACTTCAGCCAGAACTGTTTCAGCGGTGTGGCGGGTAGGGCTCGGGCCTGGTTCATGGCTGAATCTCCGCAGTGATGTCGCTGGCCCGCGCACGGGGTGCCCGTTCGCTGCGCTTGAGTGCAGCAGCGGTGGCCTGTGCGGTGCGTTTGGTCCAGATCAGCAGGCCGCTCAAGACCATCAGCGTCAGGACCAGGCCGAAGAAGAACCACACCAGCTTGATCGCGAGGCCGCCGAAGTCACCGGTATGCAAAGGCCGCATTGATTCGGTGACGAACTCCAGGGCGCTGCGGTCGCCAAGCAGGAACTGGCTGTCGACGACGCGGGTATAGGGGTTGACCGCGGCGCTTTGGAACATCAGCGGGTACCAGCCGCGCCCACCCAGGTCGATGTGACTGTAGGCGGTGGCAGGCAGCGAGATTAAGCTGATGTCGACGCCCGGGATGGCCAGGCCGGCGATGCGCACGGCCTCGTCCAGGTCGATGCGTGGCGCGGGGCTGCCATCGGTGCTCTGCGGCACCTGCTCACGGGCAATCACCGGTACCACCGGTTCGCTGGAAATGGTGATGTGATTGTCGCCGAGGATCGCCTGGATCAAGAACCATATGCCGGTTATCGAAATGACCGCGATGAACCAGATGGACCAGACGCCGGCCAGGCGATGCAGGTCGCCCCAGAAGATGCGCGAACCGTGGCCGGTGCGCACGGGTTTGAAAAAGCCTTTCCAGAACTTCTTGTACACGACCAGGCCGGTGACCAGCGATGCCAGCATGGGCAAGCCCAGCAGCGACACCAGGTACCAGCCCCAGCTGTACCCGTTGGTGAATGGCACCAGCCACCAGCCGTGCAGGGCACGGGTGAATGCCTCGAAGTTGAAGTCAGGCATCTTGCCCTGGATCGCCCCGGTGTATGGGTTGACGTACAGCGTCGGCGTGGTGCCATCGGCGAGGGTCACACGTGCCTTGATGGCGAAATGCGAGCCATCGGGCTGGCTCAACGAGCGCACGGACATGTCGGGTTCGGCCTGGTTAAGAGCGTCCAGCACTTGCTGAAAACTCAGGCGTTCGGCGCTGTCGTCGGGCTGGCTGGCACGCACATCGGGGTTGGCCAGCCAGACGATTTCCTGGCTGACCACGGCGAGCATGCCGGTGAAGCAGACGATCAGGACGAAGAACCAGATCGGCAGGGCGAGCCAGCTGTGGACCAGGAACCACAGCTTGGACTTGGATTTTTTCGGTGATTTGGCCATCAGTCGGTCTTCTGAAAATGAGGGTCGAGCTTATGCCCAACCACTGGGGCTGCATTTATAAAGACGAATGAGAATGGAAATCCTGCCGATTTAAATGCAAGCAAATGTTTCGGAAAGCACAAAGCCGGCAGGTGCGCGAGGCACCGTGCCGGCTTGTGAACGGCTGCGCGGGGAGATCAGGCGCTGGTCAGGGCGGCCACGGGTTGCGCTTTGCCTTGTTGGCGAGCCAGGTCGTGGTAAAGGGCCTGGCCGATTTCGGCTGCACGCGATGGCAGCACCGAGAGCAGGGTATCGCTCAGGCCATGGCTGTTTTCGCAGAATCCTTGCAGGTAAACCGATGCTTGCAGGTCCTGGCTCGCGAGTACGCGGTAGTTGCGGTCGACGGCAAAGTCTTCCAGGTAGCCTGCCAGCGGTGCGAGCAGGTCGCGGTGTGAGCGGCGCTCGTAGCCGGTGGCGAGAATGATCGCGTCGTAACGGTGCGTCTGCTGTTGGCCGGTGGCCAGGTCGCGCAGGGTCAGCTCGATGCCCTCGCGGGTGGCGACTACAGCGTCCACGTGGCGACGGCACAGCACGTTGTGGCGGAACTGATGGGACACCTTCTGGCGGTAGAGGATGCCGTAAATGCGCTCGATCAGGTCCAGGTCGACCACCGAGTAGTTGGTGTTGTGATATTCACCCAGCAGCTTGGCGCGCTGGTCAGCGGGTTCGTTGAAGACCAGGTCGGTGTAGTCCGGCGAGAAGATCTCGTTGACGAATGGGCTGTCGTCAGCCGGTTTGAGCGCGGACCCACGCAGCACCATGTCGACCTTTACCGACGGGTAGCTGTCGTTGAGGTCGATGAACGCTTCGGCAGCGCTCTGGCCGGAGCCGATCACCGCAATACGCATCGGCTTGCCTTCGGCACACGGCAGTTTGTTGAGGCTGCTCAAATACCGTGAGTGGTGGAACACACGAGGATCATCCTTGAACGCACCGAACTTTTCCGGAATTTTCGGCGTGCCGCCGCTGCCGACCACCACCGAGCGGGTGCGTCGGCTGTATTCGCGGCCTTCTCCATCGCGTGATACCAGGCGCAGGTGCTCGACCCGGCCGGCTTTGACTTCCGGCTCGATACGCAGCACTTCTTCGCCGTACACGGCCTGGGTGGCGAAATGCTCGGCAGCCCAGCGCAGGTAGTCGTTGTACTCCAGGCGGCAGGGATAGAAGGTGCCGAGGTTGATGAAGTCGGCCAGGCGTTGCTTCTGGTGCAGGTAATTGACGAAGCTGTAGGGGCTGGTGGGGTTGCGCAGCGAGACCAGGTCCTTGAGGAAAGAGATCTGCAGCTCACTCTGGGTGGCCAGGGTTTCGCCGTGCCAGCGGTATTCCTTCTGCTTGTCGATGAACAGTGCGTCGAGGGCATGGCCGTGGGTCTGCGCGAGCTCTTCCAGGGCGATGGCCAAGGCCAGGTTGGACGGGCCGAAGCCGACGCCGATCAGATCCTTGATGGTTTCCGTGTTTGAAGACTGGCTCATGGCTGCGATTCCATAACGGTCGAATGTGGGCGCCCGCCGGTGCTCCGGCTCCTGCGCGAGTACATTGGTTGGAACGAGCCACGTGGTGGGGAATTTACTGAAGCGCCGCGCAGGCGATGAGCTGCAGCCCTAAAGAATTGCGCAGCCGTGCCGATAGTGGGGTCAACGCAAGGACCTATTTGAAGGCAGGGGCTCGAACATGACAGGCATCTCAGCGGTCACCATCAACACGGCATCGGTGCAGGCTGCAAGCACGGCCCAGGCTGCCAGCGGCAGTGAAACCGAAAAAACCGACGACGCACAGAAGAGCGGCGCCCAGGCCGCGTCAACGGAAACCGCGAGGGCTCAGGGCGGCGGCGGCGCGCAAGGTGCGCAGCAGAGCGACGAGAGTTCCGAGCCCGCACACATCAAGCAACTGCGCGAGATGATCAAGAAGCTGCAGAAGCAGTTGGCCGATGAGCAAAAGCAACTGGCCAATCTGATGGCGCAGAAGATGGACGAGACGGCCAAGTTGGCCGCAGTGACGGGCAAGCAGGCAAGTATTGCCACGATCAATGGCGAGATCATGACTGCCACGGCACAACTGCTCGAAGCGTTGCAGAAGACCGGCGGCAGCAGTGCTGGCGGGATGGTCAGCACGCAGGCGTGAAGGGGTTGCATGGGCCATTCGCGGCTAACCCGCGAATGGCCCGCAGCGGTTAGTCCGAAGCCAACCGGCTTTTGGTCTGCCGGTCCGACTTGTACTGCATCGCCACTGCCGGTGCCGGCTTGGCTGCGCCGGTTTCCAGCCATTGGCGCATGCGGCTGGCATCGGCAAAGTGGGTGTACTTGCCGAAGGCGTCAAGGATCACCATGGCCACCGGGCGGTTATCCATGCGGGTCAGCAGTACCAGGCAATGGCCGGCTTCATTGGTGAAGCCGGTCTTGGTCAGTTTGATGTCCCAGTTGCTCTTGTTCACCAGGTGGTCGGTATTGCGGAAGCCCAGCGTGTAGTTGGGCTTGCGGAACGCCACGGTTTTCTCGCGGGTGGTCGACAGCTCGCTCAGCATCGGGTACTTGCGTGATGCCATCAGCAGCTTGGCGAGGTCGCGGGCGCTGGAAACGTTCTGCGTCGACAGGCCGGTCGGCTCCACGTAACGGGTATGCGCCATGCCCAGGCTGCGGGCCTTCGCATTCATCGCCTTGATGAATGCCGGGTAACCACCGGGGTAGTGGTTGGCCAGGGTGGTGGCGGCGCGGTTTTCCGACGACATCAAGGTGATCAGCAAGGTTTCGCGGCGGTTCAGCTCACTGCCCAGGCGTACGCGCGAGTAGACGCCTTTCATGTCCGGGTTGTTGGCGATGGTCATGGTGAGCATCTCATCCATGGGCAGCTTGGCGTCCAGCACCACCATCGCCGTCATCAGTTTGGTCACCGAGGCGATCGGCACCACGCGGTCGGCGTGGCTCGAATACAGTTCCTGGTTGGTGTTCAGGTCGATCAGCAGGGCGCTGCCGGAAGCCAGATGCAGCTTTGAAGGGTCGCGTTGAACCTGGGCAGGGGGTTGTGCAGCAGCGGTCGACGGGAGGGTCGCGGTACCTGTGAGCAACAGCAGCAGGCTGAGGATGGACAGGGATGTTTTCACGTTGAGGCTCACTAAAAGTTGGTATGTCGTTGGCTGTGCAAGGGTTTTCCCCCAAAAAACGCTCGCATTGTGGAGTATGGCTTAACGGCTGTCGATTGCTCGTTACACCACCCCATCGATATGAAAAAAGCTTCATGCTGTAACGGTTTTGCCGCATCCGTTCGTCGGTTTGGTCGGGCAAAAAAAGACCCGCCAAGCGGCGGGTCAGAACAGGCGTAGGGAGCAACGCACAACAAATTCGGTCAAGCGATCAGGCAGTCGGCTTGGAGCTGTTCGGCAAGCGCCTGGGCAGACGCGCGGGTGGCCAATGGGCCGCTCACCGCTTCGCCGTTGCTGACCAGGTACCAGCAAGCCAGCAGGCCCTTTTCACGCAGGGTAGACGGGACGGCGCTGCCGACAACGGACATGATATGGATAGTGGCCATGTGGACCTCCTGTAAAACATGGCCCTACCTTACGCAGCAGCCGGTCCGGTTTGAAATCAACTTGCTCAATAGTGCTCATTAGCTTTATCAACAGTTACCAGCGTGGCGGGCCGTAGTACACCGGTGGCGGGCCATAAACGCGATAGGCCGGCGGCGGTGGAGCCGGAACGTAATAGGGCTGGTAGTACACTGGAGGCGGCGGCGCCTGCACGTATACCGGGGGTGGCGGATAGTAAGCGGGCTGGCGCTCGACATAGACAGTACGGTCATGGCCGCCGGAAACCGTCGCCCCGACCACTGCCCCGACCACAGCAGCACCCAACAGGGGGCCTGGGCCATACCAGCCACCGCCGCCACCGTGGGCGGATGCATGCCCGCTGATGGCCAGGGCACCGACCAGCAGGGCGATTCCAGGAACAAGACGGTTCATGTGACTACCTCGTGATAAAACCCCGCGCTTGGGGCCTTATCAATATGACTCGGGTATCTGTCAGCTGAGCACAGGGAAATGGTAAAGGTTGTGTAAGCGACGACCAGTGGTGGCCTCTGTTACGCTGAATAAACGATTCAGGTTATGAACAAGGAGCAGGTTATGACGGTAACTCCCAGCAGAGACACGGTACTGTGCATTTCCCTGGCCGGCAGGCCGGGTACCTTTGGGGTGCGCTTTCATAACCATCTCTACCAGCAGTTGGGCCTGGATTATTACTACAAGGCGATGAGCACGGCTGACCTGCCCGCTGCTGTGGCGGGCATCCGGGCGTTGGGCATTCGGGGGTGCGGGGTTTCGATGCCGTACAAGGAGGCCTGCCTGGCATTGGTCGATGAGGTTGACCCGTCAGCCGCAGCCATCGAGTCGGTCAACACACTGGTCAATTGCGACGGCCACCTCAAGGCCTATAACACCGACTACCTTGCGGTGCGCCAATTGCTCGAACAGCATCGTGTCGACCCGGCCACTGCCTTTGCCCTGCGCGGCAGTGGCGGCATGGCCAAGGCGGTTGCCAGCGCGCTGCGCGATGCGGGGTTCAAGGAAGGCATCATCGTGGCGCGCAACGAGCAGGCCGGGCGGCAACTGGCGGACGTGTGTGGTTATCGCTGGGTGGCCGAGCTGGGTGATCGTTGCCCGCCAATGTTGGTGAACGTGACGCCAATTGGCATGGCGGGCGGCCCGCAAGCGCAGGAGCTGGCCTTCAGCGAGGCCGCCATAGCAGCAGCCGAACGGGTGTTCGATGTGGTGGCGATGCCGGCGCTGACGCCACTGATTCGCCGGGCCCAGGCGTTGGGCAAACCGGTGATCACCGGCTTGGAGGTGATTGCACTTCAGGCGCTGGAGCAGTTTGTGTTGTATACCGGGGTGCGGCCGACGGCGGAGCAGGTTGACGCTGCCGTGGCTTACGCGCGGGATATCTAGTTTGCCTGCGCCGGCCCCTTCGCGGGGCAAGCCCGCTCCCACAGGTGTTCATACTTCCTGAGGGGGCGGGCTTGCCCCGCGAAGAGGCCAGTGCTGCCAGCACCTCAGAAGGCTTTATGCCCTTCGTCCAGCCGTTGATCCACCAAGGCCCTGCCATGCGCCAAGGACACATGCTGAGCGTGCTCAAGGTCTGAGAAGAACTTCATCGGCATCGACAATCGTCTGCTGGTGTGGCCTTCAGGGTCGGTGATCAGGCAGCCGGCCGCATAGGGAAGAGGGGAGTCTGGGTGAGGCATCACGCTGGCGGTGATGGTGTGGTCGCGGTATTCACAGTGAAGAGATTGCATCGTCCTTACCTCGCTGTGGCTAGTGAAGCGCTTACCTTCATATACCACAGCAAGGGGCCGGGAGTTCCCGGCCCGACGAGCGCGAGCCGACGAGGCTCGCAACGCGTGCTCAGCCTTTGAGTTCGGCTGGCTGGATCACTTCGACCCAGTAACCGTCCGGGTCCTTGACGAACGCCAGGTGGTTCATGCGGCCATCGGCCAGGCGCTTCTGGAACGGTACATCCAGTGCCTCGAAGCGTGCACAGGCAACGCGCACATCCGGCACCGAGATGCAGATGTGGCCAAAGCCGCGTGGGTCGGTGTTGCCGTTGTGGTAGGCGAACTCCGGGTCGTTCTCGGTGCCGTGGTTGTGGGTCAGCTCCAGCACGCCAGGGATTGACTTCATCCACTGGTGGCGCGCGGCGTCATCGGCAGGGATTTGCGCCGGGTCGACCAGCGCCAGGAAGTACAGGCTGAAGGCCGCTTCCGGGAAGTCCCGTTTATCGACCAGGCGGAAGCCCAGCACGCGGGTGTAGAAATCCAACGATTTCTCGATGTCCTTGACCCGCAGCATGGTGTGGTTGAAGACGAAGTTGGCGGTAGCGGCGTCAGGCTGTGCGGTGACACCTGGCAGGGTTTGCAGATCGTGCAGGCTCATGGGTACTCCAGAGACGAGGCTGGCAGCGGGGCCAGCGGAACAGACAGGGGGCCATGATACGGCAGTGAAGCGATTGCGCAAATGAAAGCGCCCTGCACAAGGCAGGGCGCTGGAAGAGAGGCCCGCATGTGCGGGCGCGTGATGGGGTCGCTAGTCCTTTAGCTGTCTCGATACTGAGCCAGCCGTTGTGAAAAAAGTGTGAAGCAAGTGTTGACGTTTCATCAGCGTAGCCAACTTTCCACCGTGCCGGCGCCATACTGTTCTTTCCACGCCTTGAGGCCTCGGTGGTTACCACCTTTGGTCTCGATCAGCTCGCCGGTGTGCGGGTTTTCATACACTTTCACCACGCGCGCACGGCGCTGCTGTTTCGGGGCGCTGGCTGCGCCGCGGGTAACGGCCTTCGGGTCGAGAATGGCGATGATATCGCGCAGACCTTTGTCATAGCTTTTCATCAGGCCGACTAGTTTCTGCTCGAATTCGATTTCGCGTTTTAGGCCGGCATCCTTTTTCAGCGCCTCCAGTTGAGCCATCTGTTCCTGGAGCGCTTTTTCGGCAGCACGAAACTCTGCAAGTCTGGACACTGTAATCACTCCTGTACGTCATCCGTGGCAGGCGCGACGAACATTGAAGCGAATTAACGCCGGCCACGCGGGTGGGTAAAACTGTTCGCTGATATCGAGTGTAGACATTAGTAGCAGTTGGGTAAACCGCAAACTTTTCCAAGTAAGACGGGAACTTTACAAGTTTTCCGAGCGGTGGCTTCGAGCGTTTCTCGCTGCCCACTCCAGTGCCTGTAGACCATGGTCCAATGGTGTATTCCAGAGCCTGTGCGCGATCATTTCAGATGATGGCTGAATGCTCTTCGGCCGCGTCGCATCAGCGTGGCACAGCGTTGCCCCGTATTGTTTTTTCGCCTGACTTTGGATCTTCCCTCGCATGTTTGCCCCCCTTCCTCTCGCCCCCGGGCGCCGTGTTGCCGGCCTGTTGCTGTTGTGTGCTGGCGCGCATGCCCAGGCCGCCGGTTTCCTAGAAGACAGCAGTGCCAAGGTTGAAGCGCGCAATGTCTATTTCAACCGGGACTTCCGTGACGGCCACAGCAGTTCCAGCCAGGGTGCGTCCAAGCGCGAAGAATGGGCGCAAGGTTTCATTCTCAATGTCCAGTCCGGTTATACCCAAGGCCCGGTAGGCGTTGGCGTGGATGCGCTGGGCATGTTCGGTTTCAAGCTCGACTCCAGCCCGGCGGACAGTAACAGCGGCTTGCTGCCGTCTACAGGTCATGACCCACGGCACGCTGCCGACCAGTATGCGAAGATGGGCCTGGCCGCCAAGGTCAAGGTGTCCAACACCGTGCTCAAGTACGGTTCGATGATGCCGGATGTGCCGCTGTTGAAATACAACGATGGCCGCCTGTTGCCGACTATGTTCCACGGCGCCATGCTCACGTCCGAAGAACGCCATGACCTGAAGTTCACCCTGGCCCGCCTGAACAAATACACCGCGCGAGATTCCACTGATCGCCAAGACATTCGCGTGCACTGCAAGAACAAGCGTTATGCCTGCGATATCGAAGCCGACCACTTTGATTTGGCCGGCCTGGATTACCGCTTCAATGACCGGCTCAGCGCCCAGTATCAGGTGGCCAAGCTGGAAAACATCTACCGCCAGCACTTTCTTGGCCTGGTGGCCAGCCAGCCGCTCGCGCTCGGCAGCCTTTCGGCCGACCTGCGCCTGATCAAAAGTGACGACATCGGCAACGCCCGCGCTGGCGAGATCGACCATCGCGCCTTCAGCGGCATGCTCGGCTACAGCCTGGGCGGGCACAAGATCAGCGCCGGCTGGCAACGCATGTATGGCGAAAGTGCCATGCCGTACCTCGATGGCAGCAACCCGTACCTGGTCAACTATGCGCAGGTCAACGACTTCGCCGCCGCCCAGGAGCGCTCCTGGCAGCTGCGTTACGACTACGACTTCAAGGCCCTCGGCGTGCCCGGGCTGACGTTCTTCACCCGCTACATCAACGGCGACCACATCAAGGTCCCGGGCAGTAACGCCGAAGGCAAGGAATGGGAACGCGATACCGAGTTCAAGTACCAGGTGCAAACCGGCACCTTCAAAGATGTCAGCGTGCGCCTGCGTAACTCCACGTACCGCAGCAACTATGAGAAGTGGGCACGCGATATGGACGAGACGCGGGTGATCGTCAGCTACAACTTCGCGATCTTCTAAGCGCGCTTTGCCAAACACCCGTAGCCGGCCGACAATGGCAGCTGGTTATTGTCCAGGGCGCTGTGATGAAAGACCTGTTGCTGATTGGTATCGGCCCGGGCGACCCTCGCCAGGTGACCTATGAGGCGGTCGAGGCGCTGCGCCGCGCCACGCTGTTCTTCGTGCTCGACAAGGGCACGGACAAGGACGAACTGGTGCGGCTGCGCAAGGCCATCCTGGAACGCTATCGGCCTGAAGGCGGCTATCGCCTGGTGCAGGTAGCGGACCCGCAGCGCGATGGCGAGGCCAGTGATTATGTGGCGTCGGTTCAGGATTGGCACCGTCAGCGTGCCGCGCTGTATGCCCGGCTGATCACGGATGAGATGGCCAGCGGCGACATTGGCGCCTTTCTGCTCTGGGGCGAGCCGGGCCTGTATGACAGTACCCTGCGCATTCTTCAGCGGCTCCGCGAATGCGGCCTGTCGCTGCGTTTGCAGGTGATCCCCGGCATCAGCAGTGTTCAGGCGCTGGCGGCGCGCCATCAGGTGCCGCTCAACCGTATCGGCGAACCGTTGGTCGTGTTGCCAGGACGCCGCCTGGCGGAGCAGGGGCGCCTGGACAATGTGGTGGTGATGCTCGATGGGCAGTGCGCGTTTGCCGCGCTCGATGACCCTGGGCTGGTGATCTACTGGGGGGCTTACCTGGGCACGGACGACGAGCTGCTGATTGCCGGGCCATTGCAGGCGGTCAAGGCGCGGATCCTTGAAGTGCGGGAGGAGGCGAGGGCGCGCAAGGGGTGGATCATGGATACTTACCTGTTGCGGCGAGAATCGTAGCGCTGCGTGGGCCCCTTCGCGGGCTTGCCCGCGAAGAATCCACTGTTTACTCAGGACTTGCCCAGAATGGCGACCACCTTGTCACGCAGCTGATCAATGCTGAACGGCTTGCCAATCATGTGCATGCCCTCCGGCACGTTGAGGCTTTCGGCATAACCGCTGGCAAACAACACCGGCAACACTGGCCGCAGTGCACGGGCCTTGGCGGCCAGTTCTTCGCCGCGCATGTCCGGCAGGCCCACGTCAGTCATCAGCAGCGCCAGCGGCTGTTGCGGGTCTTCAAGGATTTTGAGCGCAGCGCTGGCGCAGTCCGCCTCGATCGCCGCATAGCCCAGTTCGTCGAGCACTTCGACCATCAGCATACGGACGATGTCGTCATCTTCGACTACCAAGAGGTGCATTGTTTGATCCTGTACCAGAAGAATGTCTTTATTCTGTGCGCCGGGTGGCGGCAGAAGTTCCCTGAGGATACCGATCGTTGCAATTGGAGGGAACGATTGGCGAACGCAGTCTTCAAATACTGGCTAAATGCCCTGCCTCAGCCGCTAAAGCTGGTTAGAATCGCTGATAATCGGTGAGTGCGGCGGCAGGTAAATCTGGCGTTTTCGCCACACCGTTCTATGGACTTTTTTTCGCTCGGGCGTTTTCACATGATTCAAGCTGCCTCGATGGACCAGCAAAGCTTTCGCAAGCTGTTGAGCCGCAACGTTGGCCTGCCTTTGGGGGTAGGCTTGCTGGGCGCCGTGGCCTTTGTCGCGGTGATCAGCTACCTGCTGTCGGCCATGCAATGGGTCGAGCACACCGATCGGGTGATCGGTAATGCCAACGAAACGGTCAAGCTGTCGATCGACATGGAAACCGGCATGCGCGGCTTCCTGATCACCGGCGACGAGCGCTTCCTCGACCCCTACGAGGTGGCCAAGCCGAAGATCATCGGCAGCCTGCAGAGCCTGCGCGGCATGGTCGAGGACAACCCGCAGCAGGTTGACCGCATCGACCGGCTGGTGGCCCTGCAGCAGGCCTGGAACGAGTTTGGCAACGAAATGATCAACCAGCGCCGCGCTGGCGGTGACTACCGTGAGTCGGTCGGCAATGGCCGCGGCAAGCGCATCACCGATGAAATCCGCAAGGAGTTCGACGACCTGGTCGGCACCGAGCAGCAACTGCGCATGGCCCGTAACGAAAAGGTCAGCAGCGTCACGGTAACGGCCATTTCCGCCTTCGTGCTGTTGATCGTCGGCCTCAGCGCACTGCTGGCCTACCTGGGCCGCCGTGACCTGCTGGCACTGTCGAACAGTTATGACGACAACCTCAAGGCCCAGCAGCGCTCGGCCGAACGCCTGGAGCACCAGGCGTGGCTGCGCAACGGCCAGACCCAACTGGCCGAACAGGTATTGGGGCAACTGACCCTGCCGATGCTGGGTGACAACATCCTGCGCTTCTTCGCCAGCTACCTGGGCAGTGTGGTCGGTGCCCTGTACGTGCGTGATGGCCATGGCCGCCTGGTGCGCGTGGCCACCTATGGCCTGGACGCCGAGGAGCAGGCCCGCGAACAGGTGCTGGCCGCCCACGACGGGCTGCTGGCCCAGGCGGTCCGTGAAGGCCGCCTGCTGCGCCTGGATGACTTGCCGCAAGACTACTACCGCCTGAGTTCCGGCCTGGGCAGCGGCCTGCCGCGCAGCGCCTTGCTGATGCCGGCCAGCGAGGATGGCCAGATCAACGGGGTGATCGAACTGGGCTTCCTGCGCCCGCTGCAGGAGCGTGACGACGAACTGCTGGAGCGGGTCGGCGGCAACCTCGGCATGTCCATCGAAAGCGCCCGTTACCGCCAGCGCCTGCAGGAAGTGCTGGCTGAAACCCAGCAGCTCAACGAAGAGCTGCAGGTGCAGCAGGAAGAGCTCAAGACCGCCAACGAAGAGCTCGAAGAGCAATCGCGCGTGCTCAAAGAGTCCCAGGCGCACCTGGAAACCCAGCAGGCCGAGCTTGAGCAGACCAACGAGCAGCTGTCCGAACGCACCGATGCCCTTGACCGCAAGAACGACGAGCTGAGCCAGGCCCAGGAAGAACTGCAGGCCCGTGCCGACGACCTGCAACGCTCGAGCAAGTACAAGTCCGAGTTCCTCGCCAATATGTCCCACGAGCTGCGCACGCCGCTCAACAGCTCGCTGATCCTGGCCAAGTTGCTGGCCGAGAACGGTGAGGGCAACCTCAGTGCCGAACAGATCAAGTTTGCCGAGTCGATCTATTCGGCCGGCAACGACCTGTTGAACTTGATCAACGACATCCTCGACATCGCCAAGGTCGAAGCCGGCAAGCTCGAAATGCGCCCCGAAACCACTCGGCTGGAGCGCTTGGTCGAAGGCCTGCGCGGCATGTTCCTGCCGCTGGCCGAGCACAAGGGCCTGGCCTTCGAGGTCAAGGTCGAGCCGCAGGTACCGGTCACGCTGTTCACCGACCGCCAGCGCCTGGAGCAGATCCTCAAGAACCTGCTGTCCAACGCCATCAAGTTCACCGACCACGGCCAGGTCACCATGACCATCAGCTACCAGGCGGGCACCGGCATCGTGTTCGCCGTGCGCGATTCCGGCATCGGTATCGCAGCAGACCAGCAGCAGGCGATCTTCGGTGCGTTCCACCAGGTCGACGGCAGCAGCAACCGTCGCTATGGCGGCACCGGCCTTGGCCTGTCCATTTCCCGCGACCTGGCGCACTTGCTGGGCGGGCAGATCAGCGTCGACAGCAGCCCTGGCCAGGGCAGCGTGTTCAGCCTGATCGTGCCCGAGCGTTACGAGGCCGAGGCAGAAGAGGTCGAGGCCCTCAGCCTGCGGCCTGCGGTCGACAGCCTGCCGCCGGCACCCCAGATCGCCAGCGCTGTGGCGCCCAAACTGCTGGCACCTGCCTTTGCCGATGACCGCGACCGGGCACCGTTCAGCAACCGCTGCATCCTGGTCATCGAAGACGAACCGAACTTTGCCCGCATCCTCTTCGACCTGGCCCATGAACTGGGCTACAGCTGCCTGGTCGCCCAGGGCGCCGACGAAGGCTTTGCGCTGGCCGCGCAGTACATCCCCGATGCGATCCTGCTGGACATGCGCCTGCCCGACCATTCCGGCCTGACCGTGCTGCAGCGCCTGAAGGAGTTGGCCAGCACCCGGCACATCCCGGTGCACATCATTTCGGTCGAAGACCGCGTCGAGGCGGCCATGCACATGGGCGCAGTGGGTTACGCGGTCAAACCGACCAGCCGCGAAGAGCTCAAGGAGGTGTTCGGCCGCCTGGAAGCGAAGCTTACGCAGAAGCTCAAGCACATCCTGCTGGTGGAAGATGACGACCTGCAGCGCGAGAGCATCGCCCGCCTGATCGGCGATGATGATATCGAGATCACCGCCGTGGCCATGGCCCAGGATGCCCTGGCGCTGCTGCGCGAAAACATCTACGACTGCATGATCATCGACCTCAAGCTGCCAGACATGCTCGGCAACGAACTGCTCAAGCGCATGACCGCCGAGGACATCCGTTCCTTCCCGCCGGTGATCGTCTACACCGGGCGCAACCTCACCCGCGAAGAAGAGACCGAACTGCTCAAGTACTCGCGCTCGATCATCATCAAGGGCGCCCGCTCGCCAGAGCGCCTGCTCGACGAAGTGACGCTGTTCCTGCACAAAGTCGAATCGCAGTTGTCCCATGAACGCCAGCGCATGCTCAAGACCGCACGCAGCCGCGACAAGGTGTTCGAGGGCCGCAAGATACTGCTGGTGGATGACGATGTGCGTAACATCTTCGCCCTGACCAGCGCCCTGGAGCACAAGGGCGCCATCGTCGAGATCGGCCGCAACGGGCGCGAGGCCATCGAGCGCCTGGAGCAGCATGACGACATCGACCTGGTGCTGATGGATGTGATGATGCCCGAGATGGACGGCTTCGAGGCTACCCGGCTGATCCGTCAGCAACCGCGCTGGCGCAAGCTGCCGATCATCGCCGTGACCGCCAAGGCGATGAAGGATGACCAGCAGCGATGCCTGCAGGCTGGCGCCAATGATTACCTGGCCAAACCGATCGACCTGGACCGCTTGTTCTCGTTGATCCGCGTATGGCTGCCGCAACTGGAGCGAATTTGACTAGCGAGCGCAACACCGACATCGAGATCCGGCTGCTGATCGAGGCGATCTACCTCAAGTACAGCTACGATTTTCGCAACTACTCCGGCGCTTCGATCAAGCGCCGCATCTTGCACGCCCTGCGCCAGTTCGACTGCCTGACGGTGTCGGCGCTGCAGGAGCGGGTGCTGCACGACCCGGGCATGTTCATGCAGTTGCTGCAGTTCCTGACGATCCCGGTCAGCGAGATGTTCCGCGACCCGAGCCACTTCCTTGCCCTGCGCAACGAAGTGGTGCCGCTGCTGCGCACCTGGCCTTCGATCAAGATCTGGATCGCTGGCTGCAGCACCGGCGAGGAGGTGTACTCGATGGCTATCCTCTTGCGTGAGGAAGGCCTGCTCGAGCGCACCATCATCTACGCCACCGACATCAACCCGCGCTCGCTGGACAAGGCCAAGCAGGGCATCTATTCGATGCAGAGCATGCGCGAGTATGAGGAAAACTACCGCCTGGCCGGCGGCCGCCGTGATTTCACCGAGTACTACACCGCCGCCTACGGCAACGCCATCATGGACAGCACCCTGCGCGACAACGTGACCTTCGCCGACCACAGCCTGGCCACCGACAGCGTGTTCTCCGAAACCCAGCTGGTGTCGTGCCGCAACGTGCTGATCTATTTCAACAAGGACCTGCAGGACCGGGCCTTGGGCCTGTTCCATGAGTCCTTGTGCCACCGCGGTTTTCTGGTGCTGGGCAGCAAGGAATCGGTGGATTTCTCCGCTTACAGCGATCGCTTCGAGCCGTTGGTCAAGCCCGAACGGATCTTCCGCAAATCATGAACGGCGTTCGTGCGGTGGTGATCGGTGCCTCGGCGGGCGGCGTGCAGGCGTTGTTCCAGGTACTCGGCGGCTTGCCGCCGGGCTTTGTCACGCCGGTAGTGTGCGTGCTGCACCTGCCCGACGACCGTCACAGCCAGTTGGCCGAAGTGCTGCAGCGGCGCCTGAACAGGCCGGTGCGCGAGGCCTGTGACAAGCAGGCCATCGAGGCAGGGCTGATCTACGTAGCCACGCCCGGTTATCACCTGTCGGTGGAAAACGACTTCAGCCTGTCGCTGAGCCAGGAGGACCCGGTGCACTTCTCCCGCCCGGCGATTGATTTCCTGTTCTTCTCGGCGGCCGACGCTTACGGCGATGGCCTGCTCGGCATCCTGCTGACCGGGGCCAATGAGGATGGCGCCAAAGGCCTTGCCCATATCAAGAACAGCGGCGGCCGGACTGTGGTCCAGGACCCCCGCGACGCCCAAGTGGCGCTGATGCCGGAGGCCGCACTGGCCCTGCACCAGCCTGACCATATTCTTACTCTGAGCGGTATCGGGCAATTGCTCGCTACCCTGGAAGCCAGCGCATGTTAAGCCTCACCACCGCCAAACTGCTGATCGTCGACGATCTGCCGGAAAACCTGCTGGCCCTCGACGCCCTGATCAAGGGCGAGGACCGCGAGGTGCACCAGGCGCAGTCTGCCGAAGATGCATTGTCGTTGCTGCTTGAGCACGAATTCGCCCTGGCCATCCTCGACGTGCAGATGCCGGGCATGAACGGCTTCGAGCTGGCCGAGCTGATGCGCGGCACGGAAAAGACCCGCAATATTCCGATCGTCTTCGTCACCGCGGCCGGGCGTGAGATGAACTACGCCTTCAAGGGCTACGAAAGCGGCGCGGTGGATTTTCTGCACAAGCCGCTCGACACCTTGGCGGTGAAGAGCAAGGTGTCGGTGTTCGTCGACCTGTACCGCCAGCGCAAGGTGCTCGACCGGCAGTTGCAGGCCTTGGAGCGCAGCCGCCAGGAGCAGGAACTGCTGCTGACCCAGTTGCAGGTGGCGCGCGGCGAGCTTGAGCACGCCGTGCGCATGCGCGATGACTTCATGTCGATTGTCTCGCACGAGGTGCGCACGCCGCTCAATGGCCTGATCCTCGAAACCCAGTTGCGCAAGATGCACCTGAGCCGTGGCAACCACGACGCATTCAGCGCCGACAAACTGCAGGCCATGGTCGAGCGTGACGAGCGGCAGATCAACAGCCTGATTCGGCTGATCGAAGACATGCTCGATGTCTCGCGCATCCGTACCGGTAAACTGTCGCTGCGGCCCAAGCTGTTCGACCTCGCCGCCCTGGTGCGTGGCCTGGTGGAGAATTTCGGTGCTCAGGCCGCGGCGTTGGGCACGCACATCGACCTGCAGCGCTGCGAGGCACTGCAAGGTGAGTGGGATGAATTCCGGATTGAACAAGTGGTGGCCAACCTGTTGTCCAATGCGTTGCGGTATGGCGAACGCCAACCCGTCGAGGTGCGGGTGTTCGAGCAGGGGGAGTGTGCCTGGGTGCAGGTGCAGGACCACGGCATTGGGATCAGCGAGGCCAACCAGCAGCGGATCTTCCAGCAGTTCGAGCGTGTGGCCACGCAACAGGCCAGCGGTGGGCTGGGGTTGGGGTTGTACATCTCGGAGCAGATCGTGCAGGCCCACGGCGGGCGGATTCAGGTGGAGAGTGAAGAGGGCAAGGGTGCCACGTTCAGCCTGCAATTGCCGCTGACGCGGCGGACAGAACAAAACGACCAGGTGCGGGCAACCTCTGCCTGAGCCTGGGGTCAGATGGCCAACTGTATGAATTTCAAGGCGTTGTTGTCATGAGTGAAGATGCACAAGATGTGGTGCTGGTCGTCGAGGACGAACCGGCGATTCGCATGATCCTGCGGGATTACCTGGCAGGCGAGGGCTACCACGTGCTGGTGGCCGAAGACGGTGAGCAGGCATTCGCGATCCTGGCGAGCAAGCCGCACCTGGACTTGATGGTGACCGATTTTCGATTGCCCGGCGGTATTTCCGGGGTGGAGATCGCCGAGCCTGCAGTGAAGTTGCGACCGGATCTGAAGGTGATCTTCATCAGCGGGTATCCGGCGGAGATCCTCGAGTCGGGCAGCCCGATTGCGCGCAAGGCGCCGATCCTGGCCAAGCCGTTCGACCTGGATACCTTGCACCAGCAGATCCAGACACTGCTGCGTTGAAGCTTGCGGCCTCTCGCGGGGCAAGCCCGCCCCCACGGACTGGGCTGCCCCAGGTTGGATTGGTGTCCAACTTCTTGGGGGTAGTCTGTGGGAGCGGGCTTGCCCCGCGAAGAGGCCCTGAAGGGCTATCGAAGCGTTCGCTCGATCCCACCGACCAGCATGCTCTCCATCAGCGCCAAACCCTGCTTTTGCGGCAGTGCCTTGAGCATCCCCGGCAACTGGTTCAGCAACGTCGCCACCACATGCGCCGTCGCCACCAACGCTTGCCCCGGCAGCTTCGCCTGCGGCGCGATCAAGCGCAGTAACCCCGCTTCATAGCGCTTGCGCAACGAAACCAGGCGCCCTTGCTGCTCCTCGCTCAGGCAACAGAAATCCCGCTCCGCCAGGCGAAACTGCAGCGGCCGCTCGGCGTGCAATTGCCAATGCGCAGCAATCAGGCAGGACAGCGCCGAACCGCCGCGGGCCATCGCCCTGCGGCCAAGCTCCAGGGTGGCCTGCAACTCCTCGTACAACTCCTCGATCAAGTCGTAAAGCAGGTCCTGCTTGCTGGGAAAGTGGTGGTACAGCGAACCTGCAGTCAACCCCACATGCGCCGCCAGTTCGCGCATGCTCACCTGGCCGAAGCCTTTCTCGGCGAACAGCGCCAGGGCCAGATCACGCCGCTCTTCAAAGCTGGCACAGCGCATCGCGGCGTTGACTGGGGGCATGCTGGTCGCTCCTCAGTAGGTGAAGAAACCGCGGCCGGTCTTGCGCCCCAGCCAACCGGCCGCGACCATTTCCTTGAGCAGCGGGGCAGGGCGGTACTTGCTGTCGCTGAAGCCCTCGTGGAAGGCCTCCATGATCGCCAGCAAGGTGTCCAGGCCAATCAGGTCGGCCAGCGCCAGCGGGCCGATCGGCTGGTTGCAGCCCAGGCGCATGCCGGTGTCGATGTCCTCGGCACTGGCCAGGCCTTCCTGGCGCACGAAGATCGCTTCGTTGATCATCGGCACCAGAATGCGGTTGACCACAAAACCCGGGCGGTTGCCAGCGGTGATCGGCGTCTTGCCGAGCTTCTCGGTGACCAGCAGTGCCTGGGCGTAGGTGCTGTCGCTGGTCTGCAGGCCGCGGATGATCTCTACCAGCGCCATCATCGGCACCGGGTTGAAGAAATGCACACCGATGAACCGCTCGGGGTGCTCGATGCTGGCCGCCAGCTGGGTGACCGACAGCGACGAGGTGTTGGTGGCGATCAGGCAATCGGCCGCCACGTTCGAGGCTACCTGTTGCAGGATGCGCTGCTTGAGTTGCAGGTTTTCGGTGGCCGCCTCGATCACCAGTTGCGCAGTATTCAACTGCGCGTAGTCGGTGGTGGTGCGGATGCGTGCTTTCGCTGCCGTGGCGCGCTCGGCATCGAGGGTGCCTTTGTTGACTTGGCGCTCCAGGTTCTTGCCCAGGGTGGCCGCGCCCCGCTCCAGCGCGGCGTCGGACACATCCACCAGCAACACCGGGTAGCCGGCCACCGCGCACACCTGCGCGATGCCGTTGCCCATGGTGCCGGCGCCGATCACGGCGATCTGTTCAATGCTCATGGTGCCCATTCCCTCAAACGCGCTCGAAGACAACGGCGATGCCCTGGCCGCCGCCAATGCACATGGTGGCCAGCGCGTAGCGGCCCTGGATGCGCTGCAGTTCATGGATGGCCTTGGTGGCGATGATCGCCCCGGTGGCGCCGACCGGGTGGCCCAGGGAAATGCCCGAACCGTTCGGGTTGACCTTCTCCGGGTCGAAGTCCAGTGCGCGGGCCACGGCGCAGGCCTGGGCGGCGAACGCTTCGTTGGACTCGATCACGTCCAGGTCGCTGAGCTTCAGGCCGGTTTTCTCCAGCACCTTCCGCGTGGCCGGGATCGGGCCCAGGCCCATCAGTTCCGGTTCGACACCGGCGTGGGCATAACCCACCAGGCGTGCCAGCGGCTTGAGCCCCAGGCGGCGCACGGCGTCACCGGTGGCCAACACCAGGCCGGCCGCACCGTCGTTGATACCGCTGGCGTTGCCGGCGGTCACCGTGCCGTCTTTCTTGAACACGGTCTTCATGCCGGCCAGCTGCTCGGCGGTCACATCGCCGCGCACATGCTCGTCCACGGCGAACTGCACCGTGCCTTTGCGGGTTTTCAGCTCCACCGGGACGATCTGGCTGTCGAAACGGCCCTCGGCAATGGCGCGCGCCGCGCGGCGTTGGCTGGTCAGGGCCAGTTCATCCTGCATTTCGCGGGTGATGCCGTGCTTGGCGGCGACGTTTTCTGCGGTGATGCCCATGTGGAAGTGTTCGAAGGGGTCCTGCAGCACACCAACGGTGTAGTCGATGCCTTGCAGGTCGCCCATGCGCGCGCCCCAGCGGGCTTGCGGCAGCAGGTAAGGGCCGCGGCTCATGGACTCGGCCCCGGCGGCCAGGGCCACGTCGGCATCACCGAGCAGCAGGCACTGGGTGGCCGAAACGATCGCCTGCAGGCCCGAGCCGCACAGGCGGTTGACGTTGAAGGCCGGCGTTTCCTTGGGGATGCCGGCGTTCATCGCGGCAACCCGCGACAGGTAAGCATCCCGCGGTTCGGTAGGGATCACGGTGCCCATGACCACGTGGCCGATGTGCTCGGCGGCCACGCCCGAACGCTCGATGGCGGCGCGGCTGATGGAGGTGGCCAGGTCGGCCAGGGGCAGGTCCTTGAGCGAACCGCCAAAGCCACCGATGGCGGAACGGACGGCACTGACCACGTAGATTTCTGCGCTGCTCATAGAGGCTCCGATTGCGTAGGCATGGCGGGAGCGGGCCAGGCTCTGCGAGAATGGCCGGCGATCCCGGATGGGGTCCGAGTCTAGGCAAAGGCGCTGTTGCAGCCTATGCCGGATCTGTTCAGTCAACCTGGCACTTTTTGCCACTCAGCATAGACAGTGAATACCGCCATGCGCGATAGCGACACGGTCGCCGTGTACTTCCTGAACGCCATGCTCCACGCCCTGCGGGGCCAGCCCGAGGTCCGCGATGCGCACCTGCGCGCGGTGGGCATCGACCCGGCGCTGCTTGGGCAGGCCCAGGCCCGCGTGCCTGCCAAGGCGTTCGCTCAGCTGTGGCTGACACTGATCCACGTGCTGGACGATGAGTTCTTTCGCCTCGACAGCCATGGCATGCCGCTGGGCAGCTTTGCACTGATCTGCCGCGGCCTGATCCAGGAGCCGAACCTGGAAAAGGCCCTGCGTCAGTGCATGGGCAATTTTGCCCTGTTCCTGCGTGACCTGCGTGGCAGCCTGACGGTGCGGGCCGGGCGGGCGGTGATCAGCGTGCAGTCGCAGATTGCCGACCCATCCACCCGAGTCTACGCCGAAGAAACCTACCTGGTGCTGGTGATCGGCCTGCTGTGCTGGCTGGCCGGGCGGCGCATTGCCATCCACCGCACCGAGCTTGCGGTCGCGCGCCCTGCCCAGGACGACGACCTGCTGTTATGGGGGCCTGATTTGCGGCTGGGCAGCGGGCGTACCGAGGTCGAATTCGACAGCGCCTGCCTGCGCCTGCCGGTGGTGCAGGACTTGAGCAGCCTCAAGACCTTCCTGCGCAGCGCACCCCAAGGGTTGGTGATCCGCTTTCGCAACCAGGGCGGCCTGGTCGCCGAGGTATACCGGCACCTGCGTGCACGGCGTTACGGGCAATGGCCCACCCTGGAGGCGCTTGCCAGGCAACAGGGCATCAGTGCCAGCACGTTCCGCCGGCAACTGGAGCGCGAGGGGCGTTCGTATCAGCAGATCAAGGATGAGGTACGCCGGGCGATGGCGTTCGAGCGCTTGCGTGAGGGGGTGATGAGCGTTGCTGAAATTGCCGAGCAGGCAGGGTTTCAGGAACCCAGTGCGTTTCACCGGGCATTCAAGAAGTGGACAGGGCAGAGCCCGGGGAGCTACCGGGCCCGGTTGGCGGGGCGATAGCGTTAACCGTAAGGCCCTTTCGCGCAGGACCGCCGCGCAAGGGCCATTGGCTCAAGCTTCAGTCTTCCAGGTTTGCCGCCAGCGCCTTGACGCGCTTCAAGTCGCCCTTGGCTACTTTGGCCACCCCCGCGCCATATTCGGCATCAGCCTTGTACAAGAACGACAAGATGATGTGCTTGCTGTCGTCATCGGCGTCGACGAGTGATTGACCGAAGCTGTTCACCAGGTCACGTTGCTCGCCTTTGCTGTAAGAGCGGTACAAGTCACCCGCCTGTTTGAAGTTCTGCTGCTTTGCCATGCCCTGCTGCTGGGTAGTCCCGCTCAACGGTAGTTGGCTATATCGAGCTGAAACCGTGGTGGTGCGTGGCTGCAGTCGGCTGGGTTCGTAGTTGACCATGCCACGGGTGCGCCCGGGGTTGAGCGCACCATCCTGGTTACCATTGTTGACGGCTGCGCGCGGCTGGTTGATCGGCAGGGCCGCAGCATTGGCGCCGACCCGGTACATCTGGGTATCGGCGTAGGAAAACAGCCTGCCTTGCAGCAAGCGGTCCTCGGACGGTTCGATGCCCGGTATCAAGTTGGAAGGCGCCAGGGCGACTTGCTCGGTTTCCTGGAAGAAGTTGCCGACATTGCGGTTGAGCACCATCTGACCTACTCGGCGCTCGGGCACTTCAGGCCAGATTTTGGTGGCATCCAACGGATCGAATTCGAACTGGGTCAACTGCTCCGGGCGCAGGGTCTGGATATAGAGATCCCACTTGGGATAGTCGCCGCGACCAATCGCGCTGACCAGGTCCTGGGTCATGTGGCTGAAGTGCTTTGCCTGAATCTGTTCGACTGCCTTGGGTGTGAGGTTTTCTCGGCCCTGCAAGCTCTGCCAACGAAACTTCACGTAGGTGGCTTCACCTTGGGCATTGACGAACTTGTAGGCGTGGACGCTGTTGCCATCCATATGCCTGTAGCTCCTGGGCGTTCCCTCGTTGGAGTAGAGCAGTGTCAGGGTACGGGTGGCTTCCGGCATGTGCGAGAGCAGATCGAAGCGCCGGGCGTCATTGGCCAGGTTGTTACGCGGGTCGGGTTTGAAGGCATGCACCATATCCGGGAACTTGATCGCATCACGTATGAAGAAGGTCGGGAAATTGTTGCCTACCAGGTCCCAGTTGCCGGTGCTGGAGTAAAAACGGGTGGCGAAGCCACGCGGGTCACGCAGGGTCTCGGGCGAGTGCAGACCGTGAATCACCGAAGAGAAACGGACGAATACCGGCGTCTTTTGACCAGGCGTGAACAGCGGCGCCAGGGTGAGTGCGGAAAGGTCTTCGAAGGCGGTGAATTCGCCGTGGGCGCCTGTACCACGTGCATGGACCACGCGCTCCGGGAGCCGCTCGCGGTCGAAGCGCTGGAGCTTCTGGATCAATTGAACGTCTTGCAACAGCGTCGGGCCTGTGGCGCCGGCAGTCTGGGAATGCTGGTTGTCACCAACGGGTGCGCCATTGTCTCGGGTGAGGGGTTGGGCCAGCGCCGCAGGTGCAAGAAGTGCGGCGCATAACAGAACTGAGGCAGATGAGGGCAGGCGGGTTATTAGCATGGGGTGGCTCACGGCTCGTTATTGGAGCCCCGATGCTAATAACGCCGCCTGGATGACACTGTCAGCAGAGTCCTCCGCGTGTTGTCTGATGTTTCACTCCAGGCAAATCATGCCGGAACCATGGCAAAGCCCACGCCAAACCGGTTCCAGGCATTGATGGTGGCGATGGCCAGGGTCAGGTTGACCACCTCGGCTGGCTCGAAATATTCCTGCAGTGCCTCATACTCCGGTTGGGGCGCACCGCGCTCTGGCAGACGGGTAAGGCTCTCGACCCAAGCCAGCGCCGCACGTTCACGCGGTGTAAAAAAGTGCGTTTCCTGCCACACGGCCAAGGTCTGCAAGCGCGCCTCGGTCTCGCCGGCCTTGCGGGCGTCATTGGCATGCATGTTGACGCAGTAGGCGCAGCCGTTGATTTGCGAAGCGCGCAGGCGCACAAGCTCCAGCAGCGAGTTCTCCAGGCCGCTCTTGGCCAGGGCCTGTTCCAGGCCGATCATGGCTTTGTAGGCTTCGGGTGAGTGTCTGGCCCATTCGATACGGTTATGCATGGCGATCTCCAAGGAATGTGGGTTGGACATGGCGCTACCTTAGCGCCACCCGTTCATCGGGCCGATAGCCAATTCTGCGCATTGCCGGGAGGCCAATTGCACCATTCAGGTGCCCACTGATGTGCATCCAATCTCTTCATTTCTGCCCCGCCTGGCGAAGCGGGATAATCTCCTGACTATGGAAACAGGCGATCGCGTAATGAGAGGTGCTTTGAATTTGCTGTTGGTGCTGCTGTTGGCGCTGAATTTGCGACCCATACTGACCAGCATTGGCCCGCTGCTCGAACCGATGCGCGCCAGTACCGGCCTGGGTTACCAGCAAGCCGCACTGCTGACCGCGCTGCCGGTGCTGTGCATGGGCCTGGTGCCGTTGCTGCAGCCATGGCTGCGCCGCTGGGTCAGTGAGCACGGCGGCATGCTAGGTGGGCTGGCGGCTATCAGCCTGGCCTGCCTGTGGCGGCTGCAGCTGGACAGCGCCTGGGCGCTGATTGCCAGTGCGGTGCTGGCCGGGTTGGGTGTGGCGGTGGTGCAGGGCATGATGCCGGGGCTGGTCAACCGCTGGTTCCCCCATCGCCTTGCAGGGACCATGGGCCTGTATTCGGCGGCCTTGATGAGCGGCGGTGGGCTGGCTGCGGTGCTTGGCCCACACATCAGTGGTTATTTCGGCCATTGGCAGGCAGGCCTCGGCCTGTGGGCGATTCCCGCTGTGCTGGCCGTGCTTGCCTGGGCAGTGCTGCGCCCGCGTGAAGCGGCGCCCAAGCTGGCAGGGGCTGCCGAGGGGCATTGGTTCGGCACGCGCCGGGCATGGCTGCTGGCGCTGTACTTTGGCCTGATCAACGGCGGTTACACCAGCATGGTCGCCTGGCTGCCGGCCTATCACCTGGAACATGGCGGCACGGCCCAGGGCGGTGGTGACCTGGTGGGCCTGATGACCCTCTTCCAGGTCGCAGGCGCGCTCGGCTTGCCGTTGCTGCTGCGGCGCTTGGCGGACCGTCGGCCTGGGCTTTGGCTGGCATTGTCGGTGCAGCTGATGGGCTTTCTGGGCTTGTTGCTGGCGCCGGCAGCGGCAATGGGCGTGTGGGTGGCGATGATCGGTTTTGGCCTGGGTGCGTGCTTCAGCCTGAGTCTGACCTTGACGCTCGAGCACCTGAAAACACCCGGTGGGGCAGGGAGCCTGGCGGCGTTCGTGCAGGGGATCGGCTTCATCATCACGGGCATCGTGCCGTACATCACCGGTTGGTTGCGTGACGTCAGTGGTGACTTCCAGGCGTCATGGACGCTATTGACCGTCACGGTGCTGGCGATGCTGCTGGTGACCGCGTGTTTCGCACCACGCGGCTATGCCGCCGCGATTGCGCGGCCACGCCAGGGCGGCAAGGCAGCCGCCGTCAACTGAGGCGCTGCAACGTATCGCGTACGCGGTCCAGCGCCGGGTCGATATCCAGCACTTCGATGGCGCCAAAGCCGAACACCAGCCCAGGCCGCACTGGCACTTCACTGAAGAAAGGCGCCAGCGAGTAGAGGCCGACTTCGACCTTGCGGGCGAGGTTGGCCAGCAGCTCGATATCTACGCCGGCTTGCGCCAGGGCGCTGAGGTGGAACCCGGCACTGGCCGGCACGGCCTCGAACCACGGCGCCAGGTCGCCCTCCAGCCGCGCCAGGATGCGCGCGCGGCGGGCACTGTAGATGTCGTGGCAGCGGCGGATGTGCTTGCTCAGGTGCCCTTCGCTGATAAACCGCGCCAGCGCCCACTGCAGCAGCGTCGGGCTGTGCCAGTCGCTCAGGTGCTTGGCCACGCAGGCAGCGCCGAGCACGGCCGGTGGCAGCACCGCATAGCCCAGGCGCAGTTCTGGCAGCAGGGTCTTGGAGAAGGTGCCGACGTAGGCCACCAGGCCATGCTGGTCGAGGCGCTGCAGGGCTTCGGAAGGTGGGCCTTGGTAGCGGAACTCACAGTCGTAGTCGTCTTCGATGATCAGCGCGCCGAGCTCGGCGGCCCTGGCCAGCAACGCTTGGCGGCGTGGTTCGCTCATGGGCATGCCGAGCGGGAACTGGTGCGAGGGGGTCACGTAGATCAGCCGGGTGCCGTCGGCGATCTGCTCCACGCACATACCTTGATCGTCCACGGGTACTGATTGCAGGCGTGCACCGAGGGCCAGGAACAGCTGGCGTGCGGGCGGGTAGCCGGGGTCTTCCATGGCCACCGGGCAGCCGGGTTCGATCAGCACCCGGGCAATCAGGTCCAGCGCCTGTTGGGCGCCGTTGCACACCAGGATATCGGCGGCGCTGCAATGCACGCCGCGGGCGAAGGCGATGTGGTGGGCGATGGCTTCGCGCAGCTCGGGCAGGCCTTGGGCCTGGAACTGTCGTTCGGGGTGGCGCTGGCTGCGGCGCAGGGCGTAGTTCAGGCAGCTGCGCCAGTGGTCGAACGGGAATTGCGACTTGATCGAGGCGCCGCCTACGAAGTCGTACCGCGAGGGTGCTTCATGGGTGCGTCTGGCGAGTACGGTGGCGCGTTGTTGCCAGCGGTCCAGCGAGGCTGCGGCGGCGAGGGGCACGGTTTGTGATTCGCTGCTGCGCACTGGCTGGCGTGGGGTGATGAAGGTGCCGCGGCCGACAACGCCACTGAGGAGGTTGTCGTAGGTCAGGCGCGAATAGGCTTCGGCCACGGTTTTGCGTGACACGCCGAGTTGTTCGGCCAGCAGGCGGGTGGGTGGCAGTTGGGTGCCGGCGGCGAGGTGGCCACTGTCGATGCCGGCGCGCAATTGTTGGTAGAGCTGGTCGGCCAAGCCTTTTCGGCCTTCCAGGCGAATGTGCAGTTCCATGATGGTGTCCGGGGCGCGAGAGTGCTGAGGATAGCGGAACTTTGCAAAATTCTGGTGCTGCCCTCAACCCCGCAGTCGGTATGACCGACCCACATGGGTTACAGGGGAGTGCACGCACATAGGTAACAGTCTTTAACTGGCTCTGGCTCTGGCTCTGGCTCTGGCTCTGGCTTTGGCTTTTGCTTTTGCTTTTGCTTCTAAGCGCGCAATAGTCCAGACGACATAGATTGCGACTTCAGGAGGCCGAGTGGAGGTCTTGCGGAGGGAGGTGACGGGCAGGATGCCCGGCAAGCGCTTCGGCCCATGGATGGGCCGTGGGCGCGGTCCTCCCGGGAGCAAGGCCGGAGCGAGGGAACCCCGGAGCGAAGCGTAGGGGCCGGATGATGGGAGCGGGCGGTTTTGGTTACTTTGGCCAAGACCAAAGTAACCCGCCGTAAGGGCGGAAAGGTGACTCAGCGCCGCCATCGCGAATGGATATGCTCGCAAAGCCAAAAGCCAAAAGCGCGTCGGTTCTGATGTGTTTGAGCAGATCCATTGGCTGTGGCGACGCTCACTCACCTTTCCGCCCTTACGGCGGGTCACTTTTTGGCAAACGCCCCAAAAAGTAACCAAAAAAGGCTGGCTCCTATCATCCGGCCCCTACGCTTCGCTCCGGGGTTCCCTCGCTCCGGCCTTGCTCCCGGGAGGACCGCGCCCACGGCCCATCCATGGGCCGAAGCGCTTGACGGGCATCCTGCCCGTCACCTCCCTCCGCAAGACCTCCGCTCGGCCTCCTGAAGTCGCAATCTGTGTCGTCTGGGCTATTGCGCGCTTAAAAGCAGAAGCACGGCAACAGCAACAGCAACAGCACGGCAACGGCAACGGCAATGGCTGGGGGCGTTGTTGGTTTCAGAGCCGGGCCGTGCTCACGGTGATATAGCCTTTGTCCACCAGTGCTATGCGGATCACCGTCTCATCCGCCTGCGCTTTGTGCTTTTGCTTGATACAGACGCCGTCAACCGCCACCGCACGCATGCGGTGGGCGATGGCGCGGCCGTAGGCGTCGAAGAACACCTCGCTGGCCAGCAACTCGATGCGCTCGATCAGCTGCCGTGTTCGCTCGTCGGTGGCACAGAAGAACAACACCCCCGACAGGTGCGGGTCTTCATCCGGGTTGTTGACCTCATGGGCCAACAGCTCGCGCAGGGTGCTGCGCAGCTCGGCGGTAGTGTGGGCGTGTGGATGCATAGGGCAGCTTCCTCTGATCGCAAGTGCCGATGATGTTTTCGCCGGGCGAGCGCGACAAGTAGGGCGTTTCCGAGAGGGTGGGTAGGAATTTTCTGAAGATACAGAATGGATGCCGTGGATTTATTGATGCTGCACAATTACGCATCTGATTGCGCGAGTACCGAGG
This sequence comes from Pseudomonas sp. LFS044, assembly GCF_047978245.1. NCBI lineage: Bacteria > Pseudomonadati > Pseudomonadota > Gammaproteobacteria > Pseudomonadales > Pseudomonadaceae > Pseudomonas > Pseudomonas sp. LFS044. The sequence goes on along the minus strand of NZ_JBFPFX010000019.1, from coordinate 57,780 downwards.
ACATCGATGAACAGCCATTTTCAAGCCGTCGACCTGCAAAAGGCCTACCGCCTGCTCAACCACGGGCCGACCGTGCTGGTGTCGGCCAGCCACCAAGGCGTGGACAACGTCATGGCCGCCGCCTGGGCCTGCGCGCTGGACTTCGACCCACCCAAGGTCACCGTGGTGCTGGACAAGATCGCCCGCACCCGGCAATTGATCGAAGGCAGTGGCTGGTTCGTGATCCAGGTACCGACCGCCGCCCAAGCGCAACTGACCCATCAGGTCGGTACCCGCAGCCTCTTTGATCACCCCGACAAGCTAGCCAGCATCGGCGTTGAACTGGAACGCGTCGAAGGGCACGCAGCGCCGCTGGTCAAAGGCTGCTCGGCCTGGTTGATGTGCCGCGTGATCGACGAGCCGCACAACCAGAGCACCTATGACCTGTTCATCGGCGAAGTGGTGGCCGCCTGGGCCGATGACCGGGTGTTCCGTGACGGGCACTGGGCCTATGAGCAGGCCGACCCGCAGTGGCGCAGCCTGCACTATGTGGCGGGTGGGCATTTTTATGCCATCGGTGAGCCGGTGGTGGTAAGGCAGCAGGATTGATGTAGACAGTGCTGCTCCATTCGCGGATACAACACCGGCCTGTAGGAGCGGGTTTACCCGCGAATGGGCCGCACAGCGGCCCCTCGCACCATCAACCCATGACCTCCTGCTTGAACCGCAACCGCCAACCATGCAGCAACGGTTCGGTATACCCGCTCGGCTGCTCACGCCCCTTGAACACCAGCTCCCGCGCCGCGCAGAAGGCATGCGACCCTGCAAAGTCAGCAGCCATCGGCCGATACGCCGCATCGCCGGCATTCTGCTGATCGACCACCTTGGCCATCCGCCGCAGCGTCGCCTCCACCTGTTCGGCGCCAACCACGCCATGGTGCAGCCAGTTGGCAATATGCTGGGCCGAGATGCGCAGGGTGGCGCGGTCTTCCATCAGGCCCACATCATGGATGTCCGGCACTTTGGAACAGCCCACACCTTGCTCGACCCAACGCACCACATAGCCCAGGATGCCTTGGCAGTTGTTCTCCAGTTCGGCCTGGATGTCCTCTGCGCGCCATGGCCTGTCGGGGCTGACCGGAATACTCAGCAGGTCGCGCAGCAACGGCGCGTGCTCGCGGGCCAGGTCGGCCTGTTCCAGTTGCTGTTGCACCGCCGCTACATCGACCTGGTGATAATGCAGGGCATGCAGGGTCGCGGCAGTGGGTGAGGGCACCCAGGCGGTATTGGCGCCAGCGCGAGGCTGGGCGATTTTCTGCTCGAGCATCGCCGCCATCAAGTCGGGCATTGCCCACATGCCTTTGCCGATCTGCGCCTTGCCGCGCAGGCCGCAGGCCAGGCCAACCAGAACGTTGCTGCGCTCATAGGCCTGGATCCAGGCGCTGCCTTTCATGTCGCCTTTGCGCAGCATGGCGCCGGCCTCCATGGCTGTGTGCATCTCGTCGCCGGTGCGGTCGAGGAAACCCGTGTTGATGAACACCATCCGCGCCGCCGCGCTGGCGATGCAGGCTTTGAGGTTGACGCTGGTGCGCCGTTCCTCGTCCATGATGCCCATCTTCAGCGTATTACGTGGTACGCCAAGCAGGTCTTCGACACGGCTGAACAGCTGATCGGCGAAGGCGACTTCGGCCGGCCCGTGCATCTTTGGTTTGACGATGTACAGGCTGCCCTCGCGGGAGTTGCCGCGGCGCTTGAGGTCGTGCAGGCCGATCAGGCTGGTCACCACCGCGTCGAGGATGCCCTCGGGAATCTCGCGGCCGTCTCGGTCATGGATCGCCGGGTTGGTCATCAGGTGGCCGACATTGCGGATGAACAGCAGCGAACGGCCCGGCAGGCTCAGCGGCTTGCCGTCTGCCCCTTGGTACTCGCGGTCTTTTGACAATGCGCGGGTGAAGGTCTTGCCGCCCTTGCTGACCTGCTCGCTCAGGTCGCCTTTCATCAGGCCCAGCCAGTTGCGGTAGACGTTGACCTTGTCCTCGGCGTCCACAGCTGCCACCGAGTCCTCGCAGTCGATGATGGTGGTCAGCGCAGACTCCACAAGGATGTCCTTGACCCCAGCGAGGTCAGCCTCGCCGATGGTGCTGCTCGGGTCGATCTGAATGTCCAGGTGCAGACGGTGGTGTTGCAGGACGATCGCCGAAGGCTTGCCTGGCTCGCCCTGATAACCGCGCAGTTGGCTGGCCTGCTTGAGGCCAACCTGGCGGCCATCTTTCAAGGTGACCAGCAGCGCGCCTTGGCTGATTGCGTAAGCCGTTGCCTCGCTATGCGAGGCGCCTTCGAGCGGCGTGGCCTGGTCGAGCAGGCTTCGGCCGAAGGCAATGACCCGTGCACCCCGCGTGGGGTTGTAACGCTCGCCGCGCTCGGCGCCGTCGCTGTCGGCAATCGCATCGGTGCCGTACAGCGCGTCATACAGCGAACCCCAGCGGGCGTTCGCGGCGTTGAGGGCATAGCGGGCGTTGCTCAGTGGTACTACCAGCTGGGGGCCGGCTTGCTCGGCGATTTCGCGGTCAACGTGGGTGGTGGTGATGCTGACCCTCTCGGGGCTTTCGACAAGGTAGCCAATGCCGCGCAAGAACGACTGGTACGCCGCCATGTCCGTGATCGGGCCTGGGTGTTGGCGGTGCCAGGTGTCCAGTTCGGTTTGCAGGCGGTCGCGTTCGGCGAGCAGTTCGCGGTTGCGCGGCGCGAGGTCGTGGACCAGGGTGCTGAAGCCCTGCCAGAACGCGGTGGCGTCGATGCCGGTACCGGGGAGGACTTCGTCCTCGATGAAGCGCTGCAGGAGGGGGGCGACCTGGAGATGATTGGGCATGGTAGTTCTGCTCTTATTCATACTTGGAGAAATCCGTTGTGGGTGATGGCCTCTGGCGGGTAAACCCGCTACAGGTGCAGCGTCGGGCCTGAGAAGCGGGTTTTCCGACTACAGCGCCCCGGCTCCCGCTTTGGCCACCTGGGCATCTTGTTCGGGCTTGACCCCGGAAACGCCGATGGCACCCACCACCTGGTCCTCCACCAGCAAGGGCACTCCACCTTCCAGGCTGGTCAGCAGGGGCGCGGTCACGAACGCCGTGCGCCCGCCGTTGACCATCTGCTCGTAGTCGCGCGTTTCCTTGCGCCCAAGCGCCGCGCTGCGGGCCTTTTCCATGGCGATGTAGGCACTGGCCGGCGCGCAGCCATCCATGCGCTCCAGGCCCAGCGGGTGGCCGCCGTCGTCGACCACCGCGATGGTCACGTTCCACTGTTGCGCCTGGGCTTCCTGGCGGGCGGCGGCGAGCAGGCGGGTTACTTCGGCCTGGCCGATCACGGACTTGCTATGCATGGCGGTTCTCCGGGTCAAGGGCAGCTTCGACGATTTCGATCCAGTGGCGCACCGGCGTGCGCCCGGCACCGTCAAGGTGGGTCTGGCAGCCGATGTTGGCGGTGGCGATGACTTGTGGCTTGCCGCTTTCCAGCGCGTTAAGGCGGTTGTCGCGCAGTTGCCGCGACAGCTCGGGCTGGGTCAGCGAGTAGGTCCCGGCCGAGCCGCAGCACAGATGGCCGTCCGGTACCGCAGTCAGGGTGAAGCCCAGGCGGGTCAGCAGGGCTTCAACCTGGCCACCGAGCTTGAGTGCATGCTGCAGGGTGCAGGGGCAATGGAAGGCCAGGCGCTGCTCCGCGCACAGCCCCAGTTGCTCGATGGGTTCGTCACGCAGCACTTGCACCAGGTCACGCGACAACGCGCTGACCCGGGCGGCCTTGGCGGCATAGTGCGGGTCCTTTTCCAGCAGGTGGCCGTAATCGTGTACGAACGCACCGCAGCCGCTGGCGGTCTGCACGATGGCTTCGGCGCCGGCCTCGATGGCCGGCCACCAGGCATCGATGTTGCGTCGGGCACGCTCAAGGCCGCGCGCCTGGGCATTGAGGTGGTAATCCACCGCGCCACAGCAGGCGGCTTCGAACGCAGGTACCACGCTGATGCCCAGCCGGTCGAGCAGGCGCGCGGCGGCGGCGTTGGTGTTGGGCGACAGCGCCGGTTGCACGCAGCCTTCGAGCAGCAGCACCCGACGGGCGTGGCGCACCGCCGGGCGCTCGCCGGGCGCGGCTATCTGCGCTGGCAACTTGCTCTTCAGCGTGGCCGGCAGCAGCGGGCGCAGGGCCTGACCGGTGCGGGTCAACGCCTTGAACAGCGCCGGGCGCGGCACCACCGTGCGCAGGCCTTGGCGCAGCAGGCGCTGGCCGAGCGGGCGGGGCACCTGCTGCTCGACCACGGCGCGGCCGATGTCCAGCAGGTCATGGTATTTCACCCCGGACGGGCAGGTGGTTTCGCAGTTGCGGCAGGTCAGGCAGCGGTCCAGGTGCAGCTGCGTGCTGGTCGTTACCGGCTCGCCTTCGAGCACCTGTTTGATCAGGTAGATACGCCCACGCGGGCCGTCCAGCTCATCGCCGAGCAGCTGATAGGTGGGGCAGGTGGCCGTGCAGAAGCCGCAGTGCACGCACGAGCGCAGGATGCTTTCGGCCTCTTCGGCGCGGGCCAGGCGCTTGGCGGTGTCGCTCAGGTTGGTTTGCATGGCGTGGCCTCACAGGTCCGGGTACAGGCGGCCAGGGTTGAACACACCCTGGGGGTCGAGTTGCTGCTTGAGGGCGCGGTGGTAGCGCAGCAGCCCAGCGGGCAGCGGTGCAGTGCTGTCTTCACCTGTGGCGTAACCGGTGACGTGGCCGCCGGCCTTGGCGGCCTGTTCGCGGATCTGCCGTGCAGGGGCAGTCGATTTCAGCCAGCGCTGGGCGCCGCCCCAGTCGATGAGCTGGCGCCCAGGCAGGTCGAACTCACCGGCGGCAAGCGGCACCGACACACGCCACAGCGGTTCAGGCCCTTCGAAGAAGGCCAGGCGCTGCTCGCGCAGGTCGCCCCAGAAACGGCTGTCGAGCTCATCGCCGCCCAGGCGCTGGCGGGCCGATTGCACCGAGCCTTCACCGCCTTCCAGGCGCAGGTACAGTGCGTCGCCATCGTGGCAGGCGGCGCTGATCGGCAACGGTTGCTGGCCCCATTCGGCCAGCTCGGCCACGGCGTGATGCCGGTCCATTGGCAGGCGCAGGCTCAGGCACTGGCGTGGGCGCGGGAGCACTTTCAATGACACCTCGGTCAGTACACCCAGGCAACCGAAACTGCCCGCCATCAACCGCGACACGTCGTACCCGGCCACGTTCTTCATCACTTCGCCGCCAAACCGCAGCAGCTTGCCGTGGCCGGTAATGATGCGCGTGCCGAGTACGTAATCGCGCACCGACCCCGCCCAGGGCCGACGCGGCCCGGACAGCCCAGCCGCGACCATGCCGCCGAGGGTCGCGCCGGCGCCCAGATGCGGCGGCTCGCAGGGCAGCATCTGCCCGGCCTCGAACAATGCCGCCTCGATCTCCACCAGCGGCGTGCCGGCGCGGGCGGTGAGCACCAGCTCGGTCGGGTCGTAGCTGACGATGCCGCGGTGGTTGCGGGTATCGATGATTTCCCCGCCGATCGGGCGGCCAAGCATGGCTTTGCTGTTGCTGCCCTGGATGCGCAGCGGGGTGTTCTGGTTCAAGGCCTGGTTGACCTGCTCGAGCAGGTCCAGGCTGATGTCGCGGTCCATGCCCATCAGAAGCGCTCCAGCTCAGGGAAGGGCAGTTGCCCGTGGTGCACGTGCATTGCGCCGAACTCGGCGCAGCGGTGCAGGGTGGGGATGTTCTTGCCGGGGTTGAGCAACCCTTGGGGGTCGAACGCCGCCTTGACCGCATGGAACAGGGTGATTTCGTCGCTGTTGAACTGCGCGCACATCTGGTTGATCTTTTCCCGCCCGACACCGTGTTCACCGGTGATGCTGCCGCCCACGGCCACGCACAGTTCCAGGATGCGCCCGCCGATAGCCTCGGCGCGTTCCAGCTCGCCCGGCAGGTTGGCATCGAACAGGATCAGCGGGTGCATGTTGCCGTCGCCGGCATGGAACACGTTGGCCACACGCAGGCCGTATTCCTCGGACAGCTCGCTGATGCCTTTGAGCACCCGTGGCAGCTCGCGCCGCGGGATGGTGCCGTCCATGCAGTAGTAGTCCGGCGAGATCCGCCCCACGGCCGGGAAGGCGTTCTTGCGCCCGGCCCAGAAGCGCACGCGCTCGGCCTCGTCGCAGGCCAGGCGCACTTCGCGGGCGCCGGCTTGCTGCAGCACGGCCGCCACCCGCTCGCAGTCATCCTGCACATCGGCCTCCACACCATCCAGCTCGCACAGCAGGATGGCCGCTGCGTCTACCGGGTAGCCGGCGTGGATGAAGTCCTCGGCGGCGCGTATCGCCAGGTTGTCCATCATTTCCAGGCCACCGGGGATGATGCCGGCGGCGATGATCTCGGCCACGGCACGGCCGGCGTCCTCCACATTGTCGAAACTGGCCAGCAACACCCGCGCCACCTGGGGTTTGGGCAGCAGCTTGACGGTCACTTCGGTGACGATGCCGAGCATGCCTTCGGAGCCGGTGAACAAGGCCAGCAGGTCGAAACCCGGGCTGTCGAGGGCGTCGCTGCCCAGGGTCAGGTGTTCGCCTTCGACGGTGAGGATCTCGACCTTGAGCAGGTTGTGCACGGTCAGGCCGTATTTCAGGCAATGCACGCCGCCGGCGTTCTCGGCCACGTTGCCTCCGATGGAGCAGGCAATCTGCGAGGAAGGGTCGGGTGCGTAATACAGGCCATGTGGCGCAGCCGCCTGGGAGATGGCCAGGTTGCGAACACCCGGCTGAACCCGCGCGAAACGCCCTTGCGGGTTAACCTCCAGAATGCGGTTGAAGCGCGCCATCACCAGCAGGATGCCCTTGGCCAACGGCAGCGCGCCGCCCGACAACCCAGTACCCGCGCCGCGTGCAACCACCGGCACGCCACGCTGGTGGCACAGCTTGAGCAGGGTCTGCACCTGTTCCAGACGTTCGGGCAGCACCACCAGTAGCGGCACGGTGCGGTAGGCCGAAAGGCCGTCGCATTCGTAAGGTTTGAGGTCTTCAGCGCGGTGCAGGATTTCGAGATCGGGCAGTGACTCGCGCAAGGCCTTTAGCAGGTCAGGCAGGTCTACGGCAGGCAGCGCGCCATCGACCCGTTCGTCGTAGAGAATGTTCATCAGGCTCACTCACCGGCAATTTTTGTTGTTGTGGGTAGACCAGTCACCTTCGCAGCCTGCGCGCGCTGGCGGGTGAGGTCGAGCCGCTCGCGCACTGGTCCTACCAGTTTTTGCGCGATGCACTGGTTATTTGCAGGTTCCGCCAGCTAAATTGGCGCAAGGTGTAGCAGTGGTCCTACCAGTTGGAGTGCGCGCATGGGTGCTGAAGGCAAGGCCAAGATCGCCGATCAGGTGGCAGAGCGGGTCGAGCGGCTGATCGTTGAAGGTGTGCTGAAGGTCGGTCAGGCCTTGCCGTCGGAGCGGCGCCTGGTGGAAAAGCTCGGCTGCTCGCGCTCGGCGCTGCGCGAGGGCCTGCGCATCCTGCGTGGGCGCGGGATCATCGACACTGAGCAGGGGCGCGGCTCGTTCGTGGCCGACCTGACCGGGCAGCAGGCAGGGGCCACACCCTTGATGCACCTGTTCAGCTCGCAGCCACGCACCCTGTTCGACCTGCTCGAAGTACGTGCCTTGCTGGAGGCCGAATCCGCACGCCTGGCAGCGTTGCGGGCCACCGAGGTCGACCGCCTGCTGATCCGCCGCCGCTACGAAGACATGCTCGCGGCCCACGCTTCGCCAGAGGGCCTCGATGCTCGCGAGCATGCGCGGCGCGACCATGCCTTCCACCGCGCGATCAGCGAGGCCTCGCACAACCCGGTGCTGGTGCATACCCTGCAGTCGCTCAGCGACCTGACCTTGAGCACGGTGTTTGCCTCGGTCAACAACCTGTACTGCCGGCCGGCGCAGAAGCGCCAGATCGACCGTCAGCATGCACGGCTTTATCAGGCGGTGATGGAGCAGTTGCCGGAACAGGCGCAGCGGGCGGCGCGCGAACATATCAACGGGATTCGCGACAGTTTGCGCGAGATCGAACAGGAAGAGCAGCGCCTGGTGCGGGCGACGATGCGCATGGATGGGTGGGGGTGAGCCACCCGTCCCGGCCTCTTCGCGGGGCAAGCCCGCTCCCACAAGTACACTGCAAGGCTTGAAGCTGCGCATATCCTGTGGGAGCGGGCTTGCCCCGCGAAAGGGCCAGCGCAAACGCTACTGTGCCAGGTGCCTGATCATCGCCACCGTCAGGTACAACCGCGGCGCGACGCTGCTCAGCTCGATGTATTCATCGTCGCCATGCAACCCCGCCCCGACCACACCCAGCGTTTCCAGCACCGCTGGCTTGTCGCTGCCTGGCACGTAGGCATAACCGGCATCAGTACCGAAGCGCATGGCAATCGGCTCGATCTTGTGGCCGACCTCGCCGTACAGCTGTTGCGCGGTCTGTGCCAATTTCGCCGAAGCGTCATTGCGCGCCAGGGGCGGCCGGCCCTTTTCCACGGTGACGGTGGTTTGGGTGTCTGCCACCAGCTGCTTTTTCACGATGCGCTGGGCATCAGCCTGCACGCGGTCGGTTTCGGTCAGGTCCGAATAGCGCATGTCGGCTTCGGCCGTGGCCAGTGCCGGGATGATATTGGCTTTTTCACCGGCCTTGGCCAGGGTCCAGTTTACCGTGGTGCCTTTGCCGGCATCACCCAGGTCCTTGAGCTGAAGCAGCTGGTGGGCCAGTTCGGTCAGCGCGTTGTGCCCTTGCTCGGGCGCGGAACCTGCGTGCGAGGCACGGCCCTTGACCTCAAGCTTGAGGCGGTTGATGCCGTTGGTGGCCACCGTGACGGCGTCCTTGTCCGGCGGCTCGTAGGAGAATACGTAATCATGCTTGCGGGCCAGCTCGGCAATGATCTGCCTGGAGCCGGCCGAGCCCATTTCCTCGTCTGGGTTGAACAGCACCGTAAGCGTGCGGTAGCCCTTGAATTCCTGCTGCTGCAACAGCTTGAGCGCATGCAGGATCATCGCCACACCGCCCTTGGCATCGGCAACGCCCGGGCCGTAGGCGCGCGGGCCGTCAACGCGGAATGGGCGTTTGGCCACGGTGCCGGGCACGAACACGGTGTCGTAGTGGACCATCAGCAGGAAGTCCTTGCTGCCGGAGCCTTTGAAGGTGCCGACGATGTTGTCGCCCACGGAGGGTGTTGCGGGGTGGGTCTGGACGTCGGCGCCCAGTGCCTTGAGGCGTTTGACCAATTCGGCGCTGATTTGCGTAAGGCCAGCTTCGGTGCCGGTGCCGGTATCGACCGAAACCAAGGTCTTGAGGGTTTCAAGGTAGGCCGGTTGTTCGCCCTGAGCCTGTTTGAGCAGGTCCTGGGGAGAGGGATCGGCGGCGGTGGCGTGCGTGCAGGCGATCAGTAGCGCCAGGGCGATGGCGTGGGGAGGGCGGGGCAAAGGCATCGGTTCTTCCTTGTTGTGGTGAACCGTTGAGCCTAGTCCCTGAGCTGTGAGCCTGCAGCGCTAATTGTGGCCCTATCGCGGGCAAGCCCGCTCCTACGGGGGCGGGCTTGCCCGCGATAGGGCCGTAGGGGCATCAATGGTGCGCGACTGGGTCATCCTGGGACAGTATCGCCCGGGCCAGTTCTTCATCACTGGCCTGCAGGCCAGGGTTGTCCTTGCGGGCCTGTTCCAGCGCCGACTCCACATAGGCGCCACGGATGGCACCACCACTGGCGACGAATGCAGACAGCTCGTCACGGGCGGGGATGATCCGTTTGTCATCCTTGAAGGTCGAGTACAACGAGGCCGAGACACCCGCCGAGGTGGCGACGTCGCCCGCATCGACGCGGGCCAGGGCAGCACCGGCAGGCAGCAGGAGCAGCAGCGCAGGGGCGAGGAATAGGTGGCGCATATCGTGATCTCCAGTAGCGTGAAGCCCAAGGGAATTACCACTCAGTGTTTAAGATGGCGGAACACGGGCGGTAGTTCCCTTGCTGCTGATCAGGCCAACGGGTTTGAGGCAGCCGGCCGCTTCGCGGGCGCACGCCGATAGAGGGGCCGCGGCGTGCTGGGGTCCAGTTCTGTGAGCGTGCTGCCAGCTGCCTTGAACCCGGCGCGCTCGGCCAGGCGCTGGCTGGCCTTGTTGTCGATATCGGTGGTCAGCCACACAGCACTGTCGACGGCGTCCAGCAGAGCGATCAGCGCTTCGCGCATGAGCCCATGGCCGCTGAAGGCCTGGTTTGCCCAGTAGCCCACTTCATATTCGTCATTGCCCGGGCGCAGGCCGATGCAGCCGATCACGGCCTCGCCGCCTGGTTGCAGCACGAAAAAGCGCTTTTCGGCGGCTGGGTCAAGGAACTCGCTGGCGCTCAGTTGCAGGCTTTCGCGTACCTCTTCCAGCGTCCAGTCGGGCTTGGCCCAAGCCAGGAAGGGGGCGTGCAGGTCATAGCTGCCTAGCAAAGCCTGGCGCAATTGCTCGGCAAATGCCGAGTCCGGGCGGGCCAGGCGCGTGCGCGGGGTGGACAGGGTATGGGGCAGAGCGGGGTAGGGCATGGGGGCCATCCTGGCGAGGTTGTTGGGAGCATCTAAGCACATTCTGCTGGCGAACATGTTCACGTTGAAGCCACGGGCCTGAATCGGCCTTCTGGATCGATCGAATGGGCTGGGTTAAAACTACCCAGCCGCGTTCTGCTTTGGTGCACAATGGCGTCAAATTGAGTCATCAAGCACATAAAAATCCAATCAAAATGCTTAATTCCGTTCAGTTTGCACACTGTTTCCTGTGCTGCCCGCCCGCTTTTGCGCGGCAGAACATACCGCTCAAAGCGGCCCGCTTATTGCTCTTGCTGCTCCAACTTCAACCCGGAGCACCCGAACAATGAGCTCACCCTCCGAATTCCCGCTGTGCGAGGCGCCACAGCACGCCCGCAAAGGCCTGTTGCCGATCGCCATGGTGCTGTTCAGCTTTACCTTCTTTACCGGGACGATGTTCGCCGGGGGCAAGCTGGGCATGGCATTCAACTTCGTCGACATGCTATGGATCGCCACCATTGGCAACACGCTGCTGGCACTTTACGCCGCCGCGCTGGCATTCATCGCTTCGCGTAGCGGCCTCAACACCGTGCTGATGGGGCGCTTCTGCTTCGGTGAGGCCGGTAGCCGGCTTTCGGACTTTCTGCTGGGCTTCGCCGAACTGGGCTGGTACGCCTGGGGCACCGCCACCGTGGCGATCGTGCTGGTCAAGTTGCTGGGGTTGGCGGAAGGCTTCACGGTGCCGTTGATGGTGCTGTTCGGGCTTGGCTTCAGCATCACGGCAATCGTCGGCTTCAAAGGGCTGGACCTGCTGTCGCGGGTTTCGGTGCCGCTGATGTTCGCGCTGCTGATCATCTCGATGGTCATTGCCACACGCGACGTGGGTGGGCTGCAACAGCTGGCGGCGCTGGTGCCACACGAAACCATGACCTTCTCGGCGGCGGTGACCATGGTCTTCGGCACCTTCGCCAGCGGCGCCACCCAGGCCACCAACTGGACGCGCCTGTCGCGCAGTGGGCGGGTGGCGGTGACGGCCAGCGTGGTGGCGTTCTTGCTCGGCAACGGGCTGATGGTGGTGGCTGGCGCCTGGTGCGCGATGGTGTACCAGCAGGCCGATATCGTCGAAGTGATGATGCTGCAAGGGCTGTCGTTCGCGGCGGTGGTGATGCTCTGCCTGAACCTGTGGACGATCCAGGGGCCGACCATCTACAACGTCGCCGCCGCGGCCTGCCACCTGCTGCGCAGCGAGCGCCGGCGCACGGCGACGCTGCTGGCAGCCGGCGTGGGTATTGTGCTGGCGATCGGCGGCATGTACGAATTGCTGATCCCGTTCCTGGTGCTGCTCGGCTCGATCATTCCGCCGGTGGGCGGGGTAATCATGGCGGATTTCTGGTACCGCCACCGTGGCAAATACCCGGCGCTGGCCACGGTCAGCCTGCCGCGCTACAACCTGACGGGGCTTTGCGCCTACGCCGTGGGTGCGGTGGCGGCCTACGCCTCGCCTTGGGTGGCGCCCCTGGTGGGCATCGGTGCCTCGGCGCTGTGCTACATCCTGCTGGTTGAACTGACTGGCCGGCGCCGTGCGCTGGGCCAGGCCCGGGCCGAGCCGTGAGCCTGGCGCTTGAGGAAATCCTCCGCCTGCCGGGGCTTGAAGACATGGCCGTGCGGGCCGGCGCGCGCAACCTGCAGCGGCGGGTGCGCTGGCCCTATGTGGCAGAAAACGAAGGCATCGCCGAATGGGTGATGGGCGGCGAGCTGGTGTTCGTCACCGGCATCAACCACCCGCGCGGCGAAAGCAACCTGCTGAGCCTGGTCGAGGATGGCGACGCGGTAGGCATCGCTGGCCTGGTGATCCTCACCGGCGGCAGCTTCATCCAGGGCATCCCAGTGGCGGTGATCGAGCGTGCCGAGCAATTGGGGTTGCCGCTGATCGAGCAGCCCTATGCACTGAAAATGGTCGTGGTTACCCACCTGATCGGCACGGCGCTGGTGCAGATGGCGCAGGTGCGCCGCTCGCGCAATGACATCCTCGGCCAGCTGCTGACCGGTGACTACCCCAGCCTGGCCATCGCCCGCCAACGTGCAGCGCATCTGCACCTTGAACTGGACGGGCCGCAGCGCCTGGTGGCGTTGCGCCTGTCGGCGGTGGACGGGTTGTTCGAGCGGCATGGGCTGGCCCAGGGTGAGCGCCTGTGGCAAAGCACCCGGCAGGCGCTGGAAGACCAACTGGAAGCCTGGTGCCGTGGCCACCCTGGGGCGGTGACGGCGCAACTGGCAGGCGACCTGTTCGTCCTGCTGTTGCCGGATACGCCCGGCCTGCGTGCGGCCCTGGCCGGGCTGCACCAGCAGTTGGCCGCAGTGGCGGGGGAGATGGGCCTGTTCATGGGGCTGTCGAGCCCGGCCGAAGATTGCGGCCACTACCGTCAGGCCCTCAACCAGGCACGCCAGGCCCTGGAGGTGGCGCAGAACCTGCGCCCGGCCACCGGCCTGTGCGACTTCAGCGAACTTGGCGTGCTGCGCCTGCTGCAAGGTATCGTCGACCGCTCGCTGATCGACGACTTCGTCACCCAGACCCTTGGCCCGCTTCGCGCACCCGGGCGCAAGCAGCCCAACGCTCTGTTGCACACCCTCGACGCGCTGCTCAAGGAAAACGGCAACGGCCTCAAGGCCGGGCAGCGCCTGGGCGTGCACCGCAACACCATCAATCAACGGATGCAACGCATCGAACAATTGAGCGGGCAGTCCCTCGACGACCCGCTTTTTCGCATGAATGCTGCGGTCGCTATGCTGATATGGCGCATGACCGAAGCCCAAGGCAAGGAGTAACCCATGAACATCATCAACGCACGCCTGCGCGGCAAGGCCGGCCTGTTCCGTATCGAGCTGGACGGTGATCGCATCGCTGCCATTGCGCCCCAGGCGCAAGTGGTATCGCGCGTCAACCCGGATGACCTGGACGCCCAGCAGAACCTGGTGGTGCCGCCCTTCGTCGAGCCGCACATTCACCTGGACGCCACCCTGACCGCCGGCGAACCGAACTGGAACATGAGCGGCACGCTGTTCGAAGGCATCGAGCGCTGGGCAGAACGCAAGGCGATCACCACCCACGACGACATCAAGACCCGCTCGAAGAAGACCATCGGCATGCTGGTGGAGCACGGCATCCAGCATGTGCGCACCCATGTCGACGTGACCGACCCCAAGCTCACCGCACTCAAGGCAATGGTCGAAGTGCGCGAGGAAGTGCGCGACCTGATCGACCTGCAGATCGTCGCCTTCCCGCAGGAGGGTATCGAGTCTTACGCCAATGGCCGGGCGCTGATGACCGAAGCGGTGGCCATGGGCGCCGATGTGGTGGGCGGCATTCCGCATTTTGAAAACACCCGTGATCAGGGCGTGTCGTCGGTGAAGTTCCTGATGGAGCTGGCCGAGCGCACCGGTTGCCTGGTGGACGTGCACTGCGACGAGACCGACGACCCGCAATCGCGTTTCCTCGAAGTGCTGGCCGAAGAGGCGCGGGTGCGTGGCATGGGCGCGCGGGTCACGGCGAGCCATACCACGGCCATGGGTTCCTATGACAATGCCTACTGCTCCAAGCTGTTCCGCCTGCTGAAGATGTCGGGCATCAACTTCGTCTCCTGCCCGACCGAGAGCATCCACCTGCAGGGCCGCTTCGACACCTACCCGAAACGCCGCGGGCTGACCCGCGTGGCCGAGATCGACCGGGCGGGGATGAACGTGTGTTTCGGCCAGGACTCGATCGTCGACCCGTGGTACCCGCTGGGCAACGGCAACATCCTGCGCATCCTCGAGGCCGGGCTGCACATCTGCCACATGCTGGGCTACGAGGACCTGCAGCGCTGCCTGGACCTGATTACCGACAACAGTGCGCGCACGCTCAACCTGGGCGAGCGCTACGGCATCGAGGTGGGGCGCCCGGCGAACCTGCTGCTGCTGTCTGCACCGGATGACTACGAGATGGTCCGCAGCCAGGGGCATGCGCTGGTGTCGGTGCGCCACGGCAAGGTGCTGATGCGCCGCACACCGGCGCAGGTCGAGCGGTTCGCCTGAAAGCGTCGAGGCAGACAACCCTGATCAGCTCTGGCAGGGCGGCCAGCTGATCGCGGTTGGCGTTGCGGTGCCTTTGAGCGCTTGCCTGGCGGCGTTTAACTTGGCACCCTTTGGGGCCCTTGAACCGTGCATGCCGTGACAGAAGGAACACACCGTTGAGTTGGGACAAAATCGGGAAACTCCTCGTAGCCCTGTTGCTTGGCCTGATGGTCATGCTGGTGGCCTATGTGGCGCTCAAGGGCAACGCACGCCTTGAGGCTTCCCTGACCTACGCCTATCTCACCTACCCAAGCCAGTTCAGCGAGCGCATCAGCAAGGCCAACGAGCAGCTCAAATACGAGCGCTTGCAGCCGCGCATCAACAGCATCGGCCAGGGTGCGTTGAACCAGGAGCAGGTGGATCGGCTGATCGATCTGGCCCAGGCACCCTATGCCCAGTTGTTCGCCAAACCGTTCGAGGCCGGGTTGGTGGACCACCGCACCGGCTTGCTCATCGAGTTGCGCAACACAGGTGACGTGCAGGTTCGCGAGGTCAAGATACGCCTGCCGGCCAAAGGCCTGGTGCAGGTGCGCGATGCCGCTGGCAACGACACCCTCATCGAAGCCGCGACACCCATGGTCGAGATCCCCGCCATCGAGCCGGGTGGGGCGTGTAAGGTCTGGGTCTACTTCGATGCCGATTACTCGCAGATTCGGCAGAGCGGTATCAGCATCAGCCATGCCGATGGCGTGGCCGATGTGCAGGTCTATCGCGAATTCATTGGTTTGCCGGCATGGGCGGCACGGTACAGCCGCGAGCTCATGGTGCTGCTCGGCGTGCTGGTGCTCGGTGTACTGGGCCTGGGTTACGCCTGTTTGGCCCGCCGCCGCAGCTGAACACCGCCGTCGTGCAGGGCCAGGCTCTGGCGCAGTTGTTCGACCATGGCCGTGCGCAAGTCTTCAGGTGCCTGCACGCGGATGGACCCGGCCTGGGACAACAACCAGCCCATCAGCGCGCGGCTGTCGTCGACCGTGGCATCCAGCGTCGCGCCACCTGCACCATGCGGGGCAAGGCGCATGTCATCGGACAGTGGCTGATCTTCCAGGCGCCGTGCGAGGGCGTCGTCAACCCAGGCGCGCAGTTCGATCTGCTGCGTAGGGGACAGCACGTCCGGCTGCAGCTGTTGCGCCTCCCCCAGGCTCAGGCCCGGTTGCCAGTACCAGCCGTAAGGCATGCCCTTGTTGTTGCAGCGCAGAGGGAACAGCGTCGCGAGTTCGTTGAGGTCGCGCTCGACCGTACGTTTGCTGGTTCTGTGGCCAACGTTTGCCAGTGCTGCCTGCAACTGCGTCGAACTCAAGCCGGGGTGGCGGTCGGGCAGCAGTTTGAGCAGTTGCCACTGGCGGGCGATGGTGTGGCGGGTCGTGTGGCTGGGCAAAGGGCTCGTCCTTGAAGTCCAGGCGGAATGCGCCTGGGTGATGGCATATGGCTATTGCCGCGAGCATACCCCCTAAGTCGATGGGATCCAAGTTTCAGGCGACGGAAACACAGCCTGCAAGGCTTGGCTCTGTCGCCGCTTGCAGGGCCAGGATCTTGTAGCAGGGCCTTGCCCGTTACCCGCGTCTGCCCTGGTACGTCCTTCAGCTCACCTTTGGCATAGCAGTACTTCCCGCGTCGTCTATAAAACGTGGCACCTTGGAGGTGATCCTGGGTGACAAGGGGAAGCGCTGAATGGGCTGCTCACGCCAGGCAGTTCTGCAGCGCTTCGATAAACACCTCTTCAGCTCGGCTCAGGCGCTGCTCCCTGTTCCACAGCAGGTGAATATCCACATCCGCGATGCCTTCCTGCGGCGGCAGTTTCCACAGCAACCCTGCCGCCACATCCACCGCCACAACATGCTCCGGCAGGCAACCGATGCCAAACCCGGCGATCACCAGCCGGCGCACCTCCTCAAGGCTCGGCGACGACGCGACGATGCGGCCGGAAAACCCCTGCTGGTCGCGAAAGATGGTCAACGGCGAGAGCATCCCGCCAATCTGATCGCTGGTGAAGCTGACGAAATTCTCCCGCTGCAAATCCCCCTCGGCCTGGCCGAACAGGGCATGGTGCTTGCCACAGAAAAACGCATAGCGCTGGCGCAGGAACAGGCGTTGCTCCAGCCGCGGTTGTGCCCGGCGGTTCAGGCTCAGGCCTGCCGTGGCGGTCTTCTCCTGCAACGCGGCGACGATGTCGGAGCTGCGCATCACATCGATTTCCACATCCACCCGTGGGTGTTGGCGGTGGAAATCGGCGAGAAAATCGTCGAAACGCTCACTGACGATACGGCTGATCATCAGCAACCTGACCTTGCCCACCAATTCGTCCGCTGGCTGTTCCAGCAGGCCGCCGATCTGCGACATCTGCCCATACACCTCGCCAGCCAGCAGGAACAGCTGCTCACCCATCTACGGCGCCTGGATCAGCCCCATGCCGATCGCCTTGACGACCGCCTGCACCTTGTTGGCCGCGCCGAGCTTGGCGAGGATGTTGTTGATGTGGAACGTGACGGTGCGCTCGGAGATGTTGAGCTGTTCGCCGATCTCGCTGGCGGTGCGGCCTTCGCTGGTCCAGCTCAGCACCTCGCGTTCGCGCTTGGTGAGCGAGATGCTCGCGGCCGGCGACAGCTTCGGCACGAGGAACCGGCCCATCAGCGAATGCGAGAGATTGGCGAGCCAGTTGGCCTGCAGCGTCAGGCTGTTGATCTCGGCCGGCGTGAGGCGGTCCGAGCGCCGCGCGATGGTCAACAGTCCGAACACGCCGCGCGCGGCCCAGCTCGACTGCGCGACGCCGACCGACATGCCGAAGTCGCGCGCGTCGCGCCAGAGCGACGGTTGCTCCGCCGCATCGGCGTCGGGCCAGATGATCATGTTCGGGCTCGCCGCCCCGTCGCGCACGGTCGGATCGATCTCGATGTAGTTGCGCGCCTGATAGTGCGCCATCCAGCCCGGCGGATAGGTGTCGAAGATCTCGACCAAGGGCTGCGATCCCGGCTGCGGCACGCGGATTCCATAGCAGCAGTACTCGAAGCCGAGACGCTTCGAGTATGCGGAAACCTGGTGAAAGAGCTGCTGCTCGTTTTCCGCCGTATTGAACTGGTGGTAGGCATCCTGCCAGCGTAGTTCCATGTCGGTGAGGACGAAGCGTGGCCCACGGCGGGCGATCAGCTGCCGGCCGAGTTGTTCCTCCAGGCGCTTGAGCGCCTGGCTCACGGCCGGCTGGGTCAGGTGCAGGCGCGCCGCGGCGCGGCTGATTGACAGCTCCTGGCCGATCACCCGGAAGGTGCGCAGCAGGTTCCAGTCGAGGCGGTCGTTGAGCAGGCGGTCGGACATGGCGGGGCTCGATGATAAGCGTGGCTAATAGTGCAAATAATAAATAGAAAATTGACTAATCATAGCCCCGGGACGATAAATCGCAGTCAAGCGCCCACAGAGCGCTACCGTGACCCGATCAACTCCTGCCAGAAAAACAAACAAAGGAGCCCCCCATGCAGCCCACTGCTTCGCCCCAGCCGCGCCGTGCCGCCGCGGCCGCGTTCATCGGCACCATGATCGAATGGTACGACTTCTACATTTACGCCACCGCTGCCGCGCTGGTGTTCGGCGCCTTGTTCTTCCCCTCCGACAACAGCCTGTTCAGCACCATGGCTGCCTTTGGCACCTTCGCTGTGGGCTTTTTCGCCCGGCCGTTGGGTGGCATCGTCTTCGGCCACGTGGGCGACCGCATCGGCCGCAAGAAATCGCTGGTCATCACCTTGTTGATGATGGGCATCGTCACCGTCTGTATCGGCCTGCTGCCGACCCATGCGCAGATCGGTGCCGCCGCACCGGTGCTGTTGATCATCCTGCGCGTCATCCAGGGCATTGCCGTCGGTGGTGAATGGGGTGGAGCCGTGCTGATGGCCGGCGAGCATGCGCCCAAGGGCCGGCGCAACTTCTTTGCCTCGTTCGCCCAGTTGGGCAGCCCGGCGGGTTTGATCCTTTCCTTGTTGGCGTTCGGCGCTGTCACCCGGCTGCCCGAAGAGGACCTGATGAGCTGG
Organism: Pseudomonas sp. LFS044; assembly: GCF_047978245.1. Taxonomy (NCBI): domain Bacteria; kingdom Pseudomonadati; phylum Pseudomonadota; class Gammaproteobacteria; order Pseudomonadales; family Pseudomonadaceae; genus Pseudomonas; species Pseudomonas sp. LFS044. Next base: position 39,129 of record NZ_JBFPFX010000019.1, on the reverse strand, counting down.
GGCTGGCGCGTGCCGTTCTTGGCCAGTGCGCTGTTGCTGCTGGTGGGCCTGGCGATCCGCCTGGGGGTCAACGAGTCGCCTGAATTTCTTGCCAGCCGCGAGCAGGCGGCCAAGGCCCAGCGCAAGGAGCAGGCGCCGGTGCTGGAAGTGCTGCGCACCGCCTGGCGCCCGCTGCTGCTGTGCATCGGTGCCAATACCCTGGGCATTGCGGGGGTCTACTTCACCAACACCTTCATGATCAGCTACACCACCCAGCAACTGCACCTGGAGCGTTCGTTGATCCTTGAATGCCTGTTCTTCGTGGCGATCATCCAGTTCTGCGTGCAGCCGCTGGCCGCGTGGCTATCGGAAAAGATCGGCGCCACGCGCTTCCTGGCCTTGGTCGCCGTGCTGGCGATGGCCTCGCCGTACCCGATGTTCGTGTTGGTCAGCTCGGGCCAAGGCCCGCTGATCGTGCTCGGCATCGCCCTGGCGGCAGCCTGCATGGCCTCGTTCTATGCGGTGATCGCCGGCTACGTCAGCGGCATGTTCGAAACCCGGGTGCGCTATACCGCGATTTCCATGGCCTACCAGGTGTGCGGCGCCATCGCCGGCGGCCTCACGCCATTGATCGGCACCTGGCGCACACCTTCACAGGCCTTTGGTGGCCGATGGCGGTGTTCTACACCCTGATCGCCGCCATTTCCCTGGTGTGCGTGCTGGCCCTGGCGCGCCAGTACGCCCACAGCCAGCGCCTGGAACTGGCCTGATTCAACTTCTTGTTTTTGGAGTATCCGCACATGTTGAAAAGCAATGGCGAACGCCTGTGGGCGAGCCTGATGGCCATGGCCGAAGTCGGCGCCACCGCACGCGGCGGCAGCTGCCGTCTGGCCCTGAGCGACGAAGACAAGGCTGGCCGTGAACTGTTCAGCCACTGGTGCCGCGAGGCCGGCCTGAGCCTGAGCGTGGATGCCATCGGCAACCTGTTCGCCCGCCGCGCTGGCAGCGACCCAAGCGCCGCCCCGGTGATGATGGGCAGCCACCTCGACACCCAGCCCGAGGGCGGCCGCTTCGATGGCGTCTACGGTGTGCTGGCGGGCCTTGAGGTCGTGCGCCGCCTCAACGACCTGAACATCCAGACCCGCAAACCGCTGGAAATCGCCGTCTGGACCAACGAGGAGGGCGCCCGTTTCACCCCGGCCATGTTCGGCTCGGCGGTGTTCACCGGCACCCTCGCGCTGGACCAGGCCCTGGCCATCCGCGATGCCGACGGCATCAGCGTGGCGGATGAGCTGAAACGCACCGGTTACGCTGGCCAGCGCCCGCTGGGCGGCAAGGTCGATGCCTACTTCGAAGCGCATATCGAGCAAGGCCCGATTCTGGAGGACAACGCCAAGGCCATCGGTGTGGTCAGCGGTGGCCAGGCCATCCGCTGGCTGGACGTTACCGTCGAAGGCATGGCGGCGCATGCCGGCACCACGCCGATGCCGCTGCGCAAGGATGCGCTGTACGGCGCCGCGCGGATGATCCAGGCCGTCGAGCAACTCGCCGCCGACTTTGCCCCCGAAGGCCTGACCACCGTGGGTGAACTGTCGATCGCCAAGTCCTCGCGCAACACCATCCCCGGTGTGCTGCGCTTTACCGTCGACCTGCGCCACCACCGCGATGAAGCCATCGAAGCCATGGAGCGCGACCTTGGCCAGAAACTGCAGGCCATCGCCACCCAGCGCGGCTTGCAGGTACGCATCGACCGCCACTGGGTGAGCCCGGCGACGCCGTTCGACGCCGACTGCGTGGCGGCCGTGCAGCAGGCGGTGGATGGCCTTGGCTATGCCCAGCAATCCATCGTCAGCGGCGCCGGCCACGACGCCATTCTGCTTGCCCGTTACTGCCCGACGGCCATGGTGTTCATCCCCTGCGTCGGTGGCCTGAGCCACAACGAGGCCGAAGACGTACTGCCCGAGGACGCCCGCCAGGGCGTCGATGTATTGCTCAACGCCGTGCTGGCCCGCGCCGGCCGTGCAGAAGGAGAAGCCTGATGCGTTGCTACTTCCACCCCGAACAACTGCTGCACCACCCGCGCAGCTACTACTCGCGCGGCGCCATGCGCACCCCGCAGGAAGTCCCCGAGCGCGCCCAGCGCCTGCTGCAGGCGGCCAAGGACCTCGGCTTCGACATCCGCCAACCTGCCGACGCTGGCCTCGACCCGCTCAAGGCCGTGCACGGCGAAGCCTACCTGGCGTTCCTCGAAGAGGCCCATGCGCGTTGGAAGGAAGTGCCCGAAGACTGGGGGGACGAAGTCATGTCGAACATCTTCGTCCGTGAACCCAACGCCCTGCGCGGCATCCTCGCCCAGGCCGGCCGCTACCTGGCCGACGGCAGCTGCCCGGTGGGCGAGCACACCTGGCACTCGGCCTACTGGTCGGCACAGAGCGCCGTGGCTGCCGCCAAGGCCATCCTCGACGGCGAGCCCGCCGCCTACGCCCTGTGCCGCCCACCGGGTCACCATGCACGCTTCGATGCCGCCGGCGGCTTCTGTTACATCAACAACGCCGCCGTCGCCGCCCAGGCCCTGCGCAGCCGCTACCGCCGGGTGGCCATCCTCGACACCGACATGCACCACGGGCAGGGCATTCAGGAGATCTTCTACGAGCGCAACGATGTCCTGTACGTCTCCACCCATGGCGATCCGACCAACTTCTACCCAGGCGTTGCCGGGTTCGAGGATGAGCGCGGCAGCGGTGCGGGGGAGGGCTACAACCTCAACCTGCCGATGGCCCATGGCGCCAGCGAGGCGGATTTCATGAGCCAGCTGGAGGTTGCGCTGAATGCGGTGAAGGACTTTGGCGCCGAGGTGCTGGTGCTGTCGCTGGGGTTCGATATCTATGAGCTCGACCCGCAAAGCAAGGTGGCGGTGACGACCGAAGGGTTTGCGGCGTTGGGTGAGCGGATCCGGGCGTTGCGGTTGCCGTGTGTGATTGTGCAGGAAGGGGGGTATCACCTGGAGAGTCTGGAGGCGAATGCGCGGGCGTTTTTTGCCGACAATGCGGGCAACTGTGGCCCATCAGGCCATGGCACGTTGCAACAAATGTAGGAGCGGATTTATCCGCGATGCGCCGCGCGGGCGGCGCTCGATCTCACAGGCGCTGAACATGCCGTGACGGGCACCCGGGGAGATGCGAAAGCCTTCTTCGCGAACAGGGTGGGTTGGTGATAAGTGCTGCACGCCGGTAGTTGTATTGTCTCTATCGGCGTCTCTGATACTGTTCGATGCTATGGACAAGGATGTAATCCTTTCAGAAGTACTACCACCCATACCTTACGTTTACCCCTAAGCTTTCAAGGTAGTACATGGCCGGTTTCAACTGTTCCATTGAAGTTCTAAAGTGGCCAGATTGATTGGTTAGGATGAAATCTCTTCCCGCTCTGATTATGTATCCTGCGCTGATAACTTCGAGGCGTCTGCCGAGTGCGTGTTGTCCCAGTTCGGCTATGCTGGCGTGGCTTAGGTGTCCGTCTTCGATGTTGTAGCTGCCGATCAAAAAATCGTTGTCTCGAGTAAAGACAAATTTGTTTTTTGAATCCGCTTCGGGAATCCTCTCCAAGCTTCCTGGACCTTTTGCTAGGGTGAAGTGAGCTTTTCCGCGGGATATTAAATCTTCAGCGTCCCACCTATCATTTGCCAATTTTTCAGGTTCGAGGTTAGTTAGGGTTTTCCACTCGCTTGTTATTGCTTTTCTAGGCTTTAGGGGTAGTTTGAATCTAATGATTGCCAGGATTTTAGTAACGATAGTCTTGAGTCGGTATTTACCGCTAGGGTCTTTTGAGTTAATGGGGTCGTTGATGCAGTAAGCATAGCAGTTTAAGCCTCCGCGGTTAAAAGGGCTTAGTGCGTCAGGGCTGATGAAACGCATCAGACGGGGGTTGTATAGCCGGTGTCCATTTCCGAGGGCGTAACACCCTGTTGCAGTAGAAAGAAGCTCGCCGTTGAAGCCCAATAATCCAGTTGGCCAGGTAGTAATGTTTCGATAGCCGTATGCGTCATAGGCCTGCCAGCCAGCTCCGGAACACATTGCATTCATATCTACTCCCCGCCGATAGCATGCTTGGATATACCTACAATTATCGCCTACGGTCTTGATTACGGGTAACTGGCAAAAATAACAGGTGCGAGTAGTTTCTTGATTTGTTGGGCGGCGCTCGATCTCACAGGCGCTGAAGATGCATCGGGGAGCGTCTTAAACCCCCGCCTGCCGCACATGCTTCACCAACACCTTCTCCAGCAACTCCCACATCGCCGGGTCCGTACTGAACGCCACGTTGAACCGCATCCACCCGGTCGGCTTGGCATCCACCATGAACAACTGCCCGGGCCCAAGCATGATGCCTTTCTCCAGCGCATCGTCCAGCAGCGCGGCGCTGTCGGGGATGGCCGGGTGGCGGGTCCAGATGTACATGCCTTCGTCCGACTCGGTGAACAGCTCGAAGCCGAGACGATGCAGGTGACGGCCAACTTCCTGGTGCGCCTCGGCCAGGCGCTGGCGCAGGCGTTTGAGGTGCTTGCGCCAGCGACCGTCGATGATCGCGGCGTACACCACGCGCTCCATCACCTGCGAGGTGGTCAGGCCCGAACGCATCTTCAGGTGCAACAACTTCTGCGAAAGCGCCGGGTTGGCCAGCAGGTAGCCGACCCGTACGTTGGGCGAGATGCTCTTGGAATAACTGCCCACATACACCACCTGCTGCAGATGGTCGAGGCTGGCCAGGCACGGCTGTGGCTCGGCGACCATGTCGGCGTACAGGTTGTTCTCCACCAGCCGGAAGCCGTGCTGGCTGGCCAGTTGCAGGAGGCGGTGCAGCTGCGGCAACGGGGTGCGCGAGCAGGTCGGGCTGTGCAGGTGCGGCTGGGTGAAAAAAGCGGTCGGGCGGTGATGCGCCAGCAGTTGCTCCAGGTGGTTGAGGTCGTAGCCGTTCGGGGTGCGCGGCACGCCGATCAGGGTGGCGCCCTGGGTACGCAGGATGCTCATCAGGTTGGGGTAACCGGGGTCGTCCACCAGCACCACGTCACCCGGGCGCACCAGCGTGCGCACGGCGAGGTCGAGTGCCTGGCTGGCGCCGTGGGTCAGCATCAACTGCGCCGTATTGGCGACGATCGACAGCTCTTGCTGCAGGTTCTGCGCAGTCAGCGCGCGCAGCTCCGGCAGGCCCATGGGATCGCCGTAGCCGGAAAGCTCCAGCGGGCTGCCGGCCACCTGGCGCAAACCACGGCGCAGGCCTTCTTCGTACATCCAGTCGTTGGGCAGCCAGCCGCAACCTGGCTTGAACGGCAGTTGGCGGGTTTCGAAGATCTGCTGCAGGTACCATTCGGAGTTGAACGATGGTCGACTGGCGTCGGCCTCGGCGGTGTGTGTGTCCAGCAACTCGGCCACCGCGCGGTTGACGAAGAACCCGGCATTGCCCTTGCTCACCAGCAGCCCCTGAGCCACCAGGCGATCGTAAGCCTCGACCACGGTGAAGGTGCTCACCGAATAGGTCGCGGCGAACGCGCGGATCGACGGGACCTTGGCGCCTGGCTTGAGGGTCTGGTTGTCGATCAGCTCGCGCAGCCCGTCGATGATCTGGTTGACCAACGGGGTTGAGGAGTCTGGATGTAATTCGAGCATTCGGGGGCCTTGAGGGTGCGTATCGCCTGGCGCCTGCAGGGTGTATTGCATCGGCGGCCTGTACAGTGCAGTGCGAGATTCATGCCACTGTGCATGGCTCTATCTGTCGGACATTTTTACATTAGGTGTCAGATATCGCCAGATAAAGCATGTTCAGTTCGCCCGAAGGGCAAACCTTCGGGTGTGCAAGCAGGCCGCCAGGGATGGCCTGCGTGTGTTTGCGCACACCTTCCTGCCCGCATTAGCGCTGATGTACAGGTGAAGCCGATCGCCATCATGGCTTCACGCATTTCCTTGGATAAAAAGAAACACGGGGTACACAACTGATGGGAGCAACATCCACAACCACCACCGCGAAAGGTGAGCACGAGAGCAAGCTCAGTGCCTCGCTCAAGTCGCGCCACCTGACGATGATGTCGATCGCCGGGGTTATCGGCGGCGCCTTGTTCGTCGGTTCCGGCAGCGTGATCCACAGCGCCGGCCCGGCTGCTGTCCTGGCCTACCTTGCCGGCGGCATCCTGGTGGTACTGATCATGCGCATGCTCGGTGAGATGGCGACGTCCTCGCCCGACACCGGCTCGTTCTCCACCTACGCCGACCGCGCGATTGGCCGTTGGGCCGGTTTCACCATCGGCTGGCTGTACTGGTGGTACTGGGTCATCCTGATGGCCTGGGAAGCGTACGTGGCGGGCAAGATCCTGCATGGCTTCTTCCCGGACGTGAGCGTCAACGTGTTCGTGCTGGCCACGACCCTGTTGCTGATTACCGTGAACTTCTTCAACGTCAAGCACTACGGTGAGTTCGAATTCTGGTTCGCGCTGATCAAGGTGATTGCGATTGTCTGCTTCCTGATCGTGTGTACCGCGGCGGTCATGAACGTCTGGCAGTTCGGTGAAGTGCGGGGCATCACCCACCTGACCGCCGAAGGCTTCATGCCCAATGGCATTACCACGGTCATTGGTGCGTTGCTTGGGGTGATGTTCGCCTTCCTCGGCGCCGAAATCGTCACCATCGCGGCCTCCGAAGCCAAAGACCCGGCCACCCAGATCGTCAAGGCCACCAACTCGGTGGTATGGCGTGTGTGCCTGTTCTACGTCGGTTCGATCTTCCTGATCGTCTGCCTGGTACCGTGGAACGACCCTCAGCTGGGCGTCTCCGGCTATGGCGCCTACCGCCGTACCCTGGAACTGCTGGGCGTGCCGTATGCCGAGCTGCTGATGAACTTCGTGGTACTGACCTCGGTGAGCAGCTGCCTGATCTCCGGCCACTACACCGCTTCGCGCATGCTGTTCTCCCTGGCCCAGCGTGGCGACGCACCGTCGTTCTTCAAGATCACCCGCGCCGGCACCGGCGTACCGGTGTACGCGATCATCGGTTCGTGCGCGGTGGCTGTGGTTTGCGCGCTGATCAACTTCAGCGAAACCCTGCGCCCGAAAGACGTGCTGGACACCCTGATGAACACCACCGGCATGATCGCCCTGCTGGTGTACCTGGTGATCGCCTTCTCGCAGCTGCGCATGCGCCGCAAGCTGATCGCCGAGGGCAAGGAAGTACGCCTGAAGATGTGGCTGTTCCCGTGGCTCACCTACCTGGTGATCGCCTTCATCGTCGCCGCGCTGGTCACCATGGCCTTCATGCCTGACTACCAGATCCTGGTGATCTCCACCGGCATCGCCGCGGCCATCGTGGTGGCCATGGGTGTGGTGCATCAGATTCGTAGCGCCAAGCAACACTAAGCACTAGTGCTGCTTAGAAACGGCCGGCTCCCTTGGGGACCCGGCCGTTTCGCGTTGCTGGGCCGGGGTTTTGTCTGAAGGCATGTGGAAGCGCCCGTTCATCCACGGCGAGCCGAGGAGGGCGGCGGCGGCGATCAGGGCCAGCAGGGCGAGGGCCAGGAATGTTTTCATGGGCATGCGCATAGTTGAACTGACTCCAAGCTTAGCCCGTCAGTTCCGGCCCTGATGCCGGTGAAGACAACAGCGGTAATCTCACACTACAATGCGAAGCATTATCACCTGGACGTTTGTGCTGTCATGTCCGATACCCCGCCCAATCAGCAATTGCTCGACACCCTGGCACTGCATTACGACGACCTGGTCAAGTTCATCAGGCAGCGTTTTCGCGATCGTCACTTCGCCCGTGATCTGGTCCACGACGTATACCTGCAGATCCTCGACAAGCCTCCCCGCGAACGGGTGTCGTTGCCCTTGGCTTTTCTGCGCAAGGTCACCTTCAACCGCGCCATCGACCGCATCCGCGCCGAGTCGATTCGCGCCGCACACCTGGCCACCGCCAGCACCGAAGAGCCTGCGCTGGATACCTGGGACGGCGCACAGGCATTGGATTTCGAGCAGCAATTGCATGCCTTGCTGGCGATCATCGAAGGGCTGCCGGCGCGCCAGCGTCAGGTGTTCCTGCTGCATCGCATCCACGGCATGGCCCAGCGTGACATTGCCGAGGAACTGGAGATCTCGACCAACATGGTGACCCAGCACTTCAACCGCGCAATGCGCGCCATCATCAGCCGTTGGGAGCCCGCGCGCCGCCTGCGTGGCGAGGGCCAGGCATGAGCCAGGACAAAACAGCCGCGAAACAGCAGGCCGACCTGCTGGAACCCTTCAGCGCAGCCTTGCGCGAGCGAGTGGCTTCACGCGAGGTGCTGCTGGCCGAGGCCAAAGCCATGACCGCGCGGCAGCGCAAAGGGCGCAAGGCCGCAGGCTCGACCGCCCTAGTGTTGCTGCTGGCAGGCGCTGTGTGGTGGCTGGACCCGGCTTGGCGCACTGAGCAGGTGCTGGTGGCCATTGGCGCGCAGCGTGAAATCCAACTGGCCGATGGCAGCCAGGTACTGCTCGATTCCGGCAGCCACCTGCGTATAGAGCGCCGCCTGCGCAGCCGTCAGCTGGAGCTGGTGGATGGGCAGGCCAGGTTCATTGTGGTGCATGCCGATGCGCCGTTCATTGTGCGTAGCCAGGGCGTAACCGTGCGCGACATCGGTACAGTGTTCGATGTACGCAGCGATGTGCGCGGGGTGCGGGTGGGGGTGCTGCAAGGGGAGGTCGAAGTCAGTAACGGTCGCGGGGAGGTGCAGCCGCTGCAGGCTAATCAGCAGGTGCTGGCTTCGGTTGCCGAGTTGAGTGAAGTGCAGCAGGTGGACAGCGTAGCGCTGGACGGCTGGCGGCAGTCGGTGCTGCGCTTCGATGGCACGCCGCTGCGCGAAGCGGTCGTCGACTTGCAGCGCTACAGTGAACAGCCGTTGCGGTTGGCGGATGAGCGTACCGGCGGGCTGCGGCTGTCAGGGGAGTTCGATAGCCGGCAGGTGCGGGCATTGCTCGAGCAGTTGCCGGCCGTGTTGCCGGTGACCACGGTGCGCGGTGTGGACGGCGGCCTGACAATCGGCCGGAAAGATTGATCGCCTGTACCGGCCTCATTGCCGGCAAGCCGGCTATCAAAGTAGGCGCGGCGCTACGGTTGTGGGAGCCGGCTTGCCGGCGATAGGGCCAGCACAGGCAACCAATAATTATTTGCAAGTGCACATCAACTTTCCTCCATGGCCAACCGCCATCCCCATGAAGTCACTCGAATCGTTGGTATGGGGAACACATGAACAACGCTTTTTCACCGTTGGCGCTGTTGGCCGGATGCCTGATGGCCAGTGCTGCCGTGCAGGCGCAGGACGCCACCTTCACCGTGGATATCCCGGCGCAACGCCTGGACCGCTCGCTCAATGAACTGGCGCGGCAGACGGGCACGCGCATCCTGTTTGCCACCGACGCCGCTCAAGCCCTCCAGGCCCGTGCCGTACAAGGGCGTATGACCGTCGAGCAGGCCCTGCAGCGACTTCTGACGGGTAGCACACTGCAGGTGCAGCGTGTCGGTGACGGCTACTTGATCGGCAGCGCTGCCAGCGGGACTGCGCTGGAGCTTGGCGCCACCAACGTCGACGGCCAGTTGTTCGGCAACATCACGGAGGGTAGCGGTGCCTACACCCTGGGTTCGACCCGCAGCGGTACCGGCCTGGACCTCTCGCTGCGCGAAACGCCGCAGTCGATCAGTGTGGTCACCCGTCAACGTATGGACGATCAGGGCCTCAACGGCCTGACCGAGGTGTTGCAACAAACACCGGGCTTGTCGGTGCAGAGCCTGGGCAGCGAGCGCTTCAATATTTATTCGCGCGGATATTCGGTCGATAATTTCCAGTTCGACGGTATCCCGACCACCCTCGACATCGTCAGCCAGGTGTCGGCCCAGAGCCTGGCTGACATGGCCGTTTACGACCACGTTGAAGTGCTGCGCGGTGCAACCGGCCTGCTGACCGGCGCCGGCGATCCGTCCGCCACCATCAACTTGGTACGCAAGCGCCCGACTGCAGCGTTCAAGGGGCATGTCAGTGCCGGGCTGGGGTCGTGGAACAAATACCGTACCGAAGTCGACCTTTCGGGGCCGCTGACACCAACGGGCAATGTGCGTGGGCGGATGGTCGCGGCCTACCAGCAGAGCGACAGCTTCGTCGACCACTATCACCAGGAAAAACAGGTGTTCTACGGTATCCTCGAAGCCGACCTGAGCGACACCACCTTGTTCACCGTAGGCGCCGACTATCAGAAGAACGAGCCCCAAGGTTCGTCGTCGGTGGCGTTCCCACTGTTCTACAGCAACGGCGAGCAGACCGATTTTTCGCGCTCGACCAACAGCGCTGCGCGCTGGAGCAGCAACCCGCAGGACGTGCTGAATACCTTCGCCAGCCTCGAGCAGCAACTGGGCCATGACTGGAGCCTGCGCGTTGCCGTCAACCAGATGTACATCAATCGCGAGGACTATCGCCTGGCCACCGCCAGTTGGGGCTTCCCTGACAAGCAGACCGGGCAGGGCGTGCGCTTGTATGGCGGTGCCGGCAGCACCTGGCAGAAACAGGTCGGCGTCGATGCCCAGCTCAAAGGGCCGTTCCAGGCCTTTGGCCGTGAACATGAGCTGGTACTGGGTTACAACTTCTCCCGTTATGAAAATCACCACGACCCGTTGCGTGGTACGTCGATCGAAGGCAATCGCGTCAACTTCTTCACCTGGGATAACTACACCACCGAGCCAAACACCGGCGTCGGCAAGCTGTACGACGGTGATACCAGCATTTATCAGACGGGCACCTACCTGGCCACTCGATTACGGCCTACCGATGACCTGTCGGTAATACTCGGCACCCGCGTCAGCAACTACCGTTACCGTTACGATCTCGAATACGTGGTCAGCCCTGCGTTGAACCGGGTTACAGCCAACCGTGAGAGCGGGGTGGTCACGCCCTATGCCGGCATCGTCTATGACCTCAACGGCATCCACTCGGTCTACGCCAGCTATACCAGCATCTTCAAGCCGCAGACGGTGCGTGATGCCTCCGGCAGTACCCTCGACCCGCGTGAGGGTGACAACTACGAGGTCGGCCTGAAAAGTACGTACTTCGGCGGGCGCCTCGACACCAGCATTGCCGCCTTCGAGATCAAGCAGGACAACCTGGCCGAAGTCGACCCGGGCAAAGTCGTGCCCGGCACCACCACCTCGGCCTATCGGGCGATTTCCGGCGCCACCACTCGCGGCTTCGAAGTAGAAGCCACCGGCGAGTTGCAACCCGGCTGGAACCTGAGCGCCAGTTACAACCACAGCATCACCAAGGACGCTGATGGTGAGCGGGTGAACACGGTATCCCCGGCCAACATGGTCAAGCTGTGGACCACGTACCGCCTGCCGGGCGAGCTGGAGCGGCTGACCGTAGGTGGCGGCATGAACTGGCAGAGCGGCACCCACTTCACGGCGGCGCCGGTGGACCTGGGCAAGACGGTCAAGGCCAGGCAAGGGCAGTTCGCGGTGTTCAACCTGATGGGGCGCTACCAGTTCACCGAGCAGCTCTCGAGCACCCTCAACGTCAACAACCTGTTCGACAAGAAGTACCTGAGTGCGCTGGATACCACGTTCTACAGCGGCTACTACGGTGAGCCGCGCAACGTCATGCTGACCACGCGCTGGGATTTCTGATTGTGGCAAACGGCCCCTGATGGCTGGCACATGGCTTATGCTGAGCACATTGCCCGCCAAAAGGAGCCCCCCATGGCCTGGTCCGCCACCCAGTATTCCCTGTTCGAAGATGAACGCACCCGCGCCGTGCGCGATTTGCTGGCCGCTGTGCCGCCGCGCCCGGTGCGCCATGCCACCGACCTGGGTTGTGGCCCGGGCAATTCCACCGAGGTGCTGCTGCAGCGCCACCCGGATGCCCAGGTGACTGCGCTGGACAGCGACCCGGACATGATCGACAAGGCGCGTGCGCGGCAGCGCCTGCGTATCCCGCGGGTGCGCTGCGACATCGCCGAGATCGCCACCTGGACCGCACCCGAAGCACAAGACCTGATCCTCGCCAATGCTTCGCTGCAGTGGGTGCCCGACCACGGTTCGCTGTACCCGCACCTGGTGCGCCAGCTGAGCGAAGGGGGAAGCCTGGCCGTGCAAACGCCGGACAACCTCGACGAACCGGCCCACCGGCAACTGCGCGAGATAGCCGGTCGCGGCCGCTGGGCCGACAAGTTTGCCGACTTCAGCTTGCCGCCGCGGCATAACGCGGCGTTCTACTACGACCTGCTCAGCCCGCTGTGCTCGCGGGTGGATGTGTGGCGCACCACCTATCACCACCCGCTGCCGGGCGGCGCCGAGGCAGTGGTGGAGTGGTTCAAGGGCTCGGCCCTGCGGCCGTATCTGGCCAGGCTTGACCAAGATGAGCAGGCGGACTTCCTGCAGATGTACCTGCAGGCCATGCAGCACGACTACCCGCCGGCCACCGATGGCAAGGTGCTGCTGCCGTTCCCGCGGCTGTTCGTGATCGCTACCCGCTAGTTGCGACGCCAGCGCCATGTCACGTAACCGTAAACGCCGAGGTTGACCAGCAGCACGACGCCGCCCAGCAGCCATTGGATCTGCGGCGTCAGCCCGGCCGGGTAGATCAGCGGCCAGATGTAGTGCTCGACGAAACCGCCGTGGTAGCCGGCATCGCCTGCGGCGAAGCGCATGCGGTTTTCCCAGTCGGTCAGCGGGCACTCCAGGTGCAGGCCCTCCACTGCCAGGCCCCAGGCCAGGGCGGGCAGGTGGACGAGCAGGGCGGGGCGCCATCTGAGCACCAGCAGGCCACCGAACAGCACCAGCAGGATGAAGGCCAGGTGTAGCAGGACCAGGGCGTCGGCGGCTAGGCGAGAGAGCATGGGCTGCGCATCTGAGGTTGGGATATTGCCAGCATACCTGTGTTCGCAGTGCTGGGCCCTTCGCGGGCAAGTCGGGTCGCCGCAGCGCCGCGCCTACAATTCTTCCTGGACCATCTGCAAGAACGTCGCCACCACCCGCCGCGTTCGCTGCTCGCTCAGGCACACCAGCGTCTCGGTCAGGTGCCGCTGGCAATCGACAATCGGCAGCGCACACACCCTCGCATCCGCGCCGAACTCGGCCGCCGACACCACCCCCACGCCAATCCCCACCACCACGGCCTCGCGCGCAGCCTCGCGGCCCTCGACCTGGATCGCCGGGCGAATCCGTAGCCCGGCACGCTGCATCTCTTCCTCCAGCGTCTGCCGCGTCACCGAGCCCGGTTCGCGCAGCACCAGCGGGGTGTCGTCCAGGTCTGCCAGGCTGATCGAGCCCCGGCTGGCCCAAGGATGGTTGTGCGAGACGAACGCCACCATCGGGTCGCGGCGCAAGGGCACGCAGTACAGACGCTCATCATCCACATCGCGCCCCAGCAGGGCGAGGTCGGCCTGGTAACTGAACAGCCGGGCCAGGGATTCATCTGTGTTGCCGGTCTCGACCTTGACCTGGATGCCCGGGTAGCGCTGGCAAAAGCGCGCGATCTGGGGCAGCACGTGCACTGGCGCATCCACCGCCAGCACCAGGCTGCCGGTGTGCAGGGCGCGGGAGTCGTGCAACAGCTCCTGGGCTTCGGCTTCGCAGGCGAACAGGCGTTGGCTGATGCCCAGCAGCCGTTCACCGAGGTCGGTCAATTGCACCGAACGCTTGTTGCGTTGGAACAGCAATACGCCAAAGCGCTCCTCAAGCTTGCGCACCTGGTCAGACACCGCCGGCTGGGTGAGAAACAGTTTCTGCGCGGCGCGGGTGAAGCTGCCGTGCACGGCCACCGCGTGGAAGGCCTTCAATTGAGCATGGGACACCGACATGATGACTCCAGTTAAAAGCTGAGCTTATGTGTGTAATACGATAAATCGATTTTATTTATCAGTCTGCAACTGTTTCCATAGCTCTCAACCCAACACCGCCCAAGCGGTCCGGGCCATGGCGCATGCAACTGCGCCATCTGACCAATGACGAGCCCACGTCATGCAGTGCGCAACACAAGAACAAGACAGGCGTTTTTTAACAATCTGCCGGCACACTTGAGCAAGAGGTCAGAGTCAACATGAACCAATCCCTAGCCGCGTTCAAACGCTGGCGTATCCAGATTTTCGCCATTACCTGGCTGGCCTACGCCGCCTTCTACTTCACCCGCAAGGCGTTTTCGGTAGCCAAGCTCGGTATCGGTGAAGACCCGACATTCATGCTCGACAAGGCCGCCATGGCCAACCTCGACGCCATCTACCTGGCTGCCTACGCCGTGGGCCAGTTCACCTGGGGCATGCTTGCCGACCGCTTCGGCCCGCGTGTGGTGGTGCTGGGCGGGCTGCTGATTTCGGCAGCAGCGGCGGTGGTGATGGGCAGCTATGCGACGTTCCCGATCTTCGCAACCTGCATGCTGATCCAGGGCCTGGCGCAGTCCACCGGCTGGGCCGGGCTGTGCAAGAACATCGGCAGCTTCTTCCCGGCCTCGCAACGCGGGCGGGTGTTGGGGTTGTGGAGTTCGTGCTACGCCTTCGGTGGCCTTGTCGCCTCGCCGTTTGCCGGCTGGTGGGCCTATACCCTGGTCGGTAGCTGGCACGCGGCGTTTTTCTCCAGTGCCGTGGTCGTGGCCGCGGTGGCGGTGCTGTTCTTCTTCCTGCAGCGCAACAAGCCCGAGGACGTCGGGTTGCCAGCAGTTGAGCCCGAGCCGCAGAGCATGGCGCCGGCCGGCAACCTGTGCAGCGTCTGGGCGCCGTTGCGCGAAATCCTGCGCAACCGCACGGTGCTCACCCTGGGCCTGGCGTACTTCCTGCTCAAGCCGGCGCGCTACGCCATTCTGCTGTGGGGCCCGGTGATCGTCTTCGAGCAGATGCCCTCGGTGGGCAAGGTGGGCGCGGCGATCATCCCCACCGCCTTCGAACTGGCCGGCTTGCTGGGCCCGATCATCATCGGCCTGGCCTCGGACAAGCTGTTCGGCGCCCGGCGTATGCCGGCCTGCGTGATCAGCCTGCTGCTGCTGACCGTGACCCTGGCGCTGTTCATGGCGGCCATGCACTCCGGCAGCATCATCATGGTGGTGGGCCTGCTGTTCGTCATGGGCCTGACCCTGTACGGGCCGGACTCGATGATCAGCGGTGCGGCGGCGATCGATTTCGGCACGGCCAAGGCCGGCGCTACGGCGGCCGGTTTCGTCAACGGCTGCGGTTCGGTAGGCGCGGTGCTCGGCGGCTTGCTGCCCGGCTATTTCGACAGCGTCACGGTGTTCATCGTGTTCGCGGGCTGCGCGTTGTTCTCGGCCCTGGTGCTGCTGCCGCACTGGAACAGCCGCCCGGCCAGCGTCGCCCATGCCAATGACGTGGCACCCAATACCAGCATGGCGATCAAGCCACTGCGCACTTAAAGGAACGCGAGCGAATGAGACCCTTCTGGCTGCAACAGGCCCTGGCTTCGGAACAGGACGCGGTGTGCCCGCCGCTGCAAGGCGATGCCCGCTGCGACGTGTGCATCGTCGGCGGTGGCTACACCGGTCTGTGGACCGCGCTGATGCTCAAGGAGGCAGTGCCGGCACTGGACGTGCTGCTGATCGAGGCGGACATCTGCGGTGCGGGTGCCAGCGGGCGCAATGGCGGCTGTGCGTTGTCCTGGTCGGCCAAGTACTTCACCCTTGAACGCTTGTTCGGGGCGGCCGAAGCGGTGCGCCTGGTGCGTGAGTCAGAGCGCAGCATCGGCGCCATCGGCGAGTTTTGCGCCGCCAATGGCATCGACTGCGATTACCGCCTGGACGGCACCCTGTATACCGCCACCAACCAGGCGCAGGTCGGCGCCACCGATGCGGTGATCGCGGCGCTGGCGCAGAAGGGGATCAATTCGTTCGAGCGCCTGGCGCTGGACGAGGTGCAGCGCCTGGCAGGTTCGGCGCGGCACCTGGAAGGCTGGTTCTCACCCGCGGCTGCCACTGTGCAGCCCGGGCGGCTGGTGCGCGGCCTGCGCCGCGTAGCGTTGCAGCGCGGGGTGCGTATTCATGAAGGTAGCGCGATGACCGGCCTTGAGCACGGCGCGCCGGTGCAGGTGCGCACGGCCCATGGCACGGTGCGCGCCGACCGCGTGGTGCTGGGCCTGAATGCCTGGATGGCACGCGCCTTCCCGCAGTTCGAGCGCAGTGTGGCGATCGTCTCCAGCGACATGATCATCACCGAGCCGTGCCCCGAGCTGTTGCGCGAGATTGGCTTGAACAACGGCATCAGCGTGCTCGACTCGCGGATCTTCGTGCACTACTACCACAACACATCCGATGGGCGCCTGATGCTCGGCAAGGGCGGCAACACCTTCGCTTATGGCGGGCGCATGCTGCCGGTATTCGACCAGCCCTCGCCCTACCGGCCGCTGCTGCGCGAAACCCTGGGTGAGTTTTTCCCGGCATTGGCCGATGTGCCGCTGGCGGCCAGCTGGAACGGCCCGTCGGACCGCTCGGTGACAGGGTTGCCGTTCTTTGGCCGGTTGGACGGGCAGGGCAATGTGTTCTACGGCTTTGGCTACTCCGGCAGTGGCGTAGGGCCGTGCCACATGGGCGGCCAGATCCTATCGTCGCTGGCGCTGGGCCTGGACAACCCCTGGACCCGCTCGCCGCTGGTCAAGGGCCCGCTGGGGCTGTTCCCGCCGGAGCCGATCCGTTACCTGGGGTCGCTGATGGTGCGCAACGCCATCCGCCGCAAGGAGCGGGCAGAAGACCGCGGGCTGCGGCCGCGCCACCTGGACGTGCGCCTGGCGCGCTTCGCGGCGGCTGCGGGCAAGGCCGACAAGGCGTGAGATTTCTTGTCGATCACAGGCGCGAGGGCGTATAAACTGCTCCCACTTTTGGCCGGTCGCTTCCTGAACCGGCCGCTGAAACAAGAGAGTCGACATGGGCGCACAGTGGAAAGCCAAACATAGAGAAACAGCTGCCAATGCCAAGGGCAAGATCATGGGCAAGCTGTCCAAGGAAATCCAGATCGCAGCCAAGTCGGGCGCCGATCCCGACATGAACCCGCGCCTGCGCCTGGCCATCGTGCAGGCCAAGAAGGCCTCGATGACCCGCGAGACCCTGGACCGTGCGATCCGCAAGGGTGCTGGCCTGGACGGCGATGCCGTGCAGTACCATGCGGTGAGCTACGAAGGCTTCGCGCCGCACCAGGTGCCGCTGATCGTCGAGTGCCTGACCGACAACGTCAACCGCACCGTTGCGCAGATTCGTGTGCTGTTCCGCAAGGGCCAGTTGGGTGCCAGCGGTTCGGTGGCGTGGGACTTCAACCACGTCGGCCTGATCGAAGCGACCCCGGCAAGCGCTGATGCCGATCCGGAAATGGCGGCAATCGAAGCGGGTGCTCAGGACTTCGAAGAAGGTGAAGAAGAGGGCTCGACCCTGTTCATCACCGACACCACCGACCTCGATGCTGTGCAGAAGGCCCTGCCAGAGCACGGCTTTACCGTCACTGCGGCGAAGATCGGTTACACCCCGAAAAACCCGGTGAGTGCTGCCAGCCTGAGTGCTGAAGCACTGGCTGAGGTCGAGGCGTTCCTGGAGGCGATCGACGAGAACGATGATGTGCAGAACGTCTACGTTGGTCTGACCGACTAAACGCCGGGGCCGCTTTGCGGCCCAATCGCCGGCAAGCCGGCTCCCACAGAGGAGCGCGTATTCCTGTAGGAGCGGGCTTGCCCGCGATGGGGCCGGTGAATACAACAAAGGCGCGCCTGATGAACCCAACCTTCGCCTCCCTGAGCCTCGCCCACCTGCGCACCCTCGATTGCCTGCTGCAGCTCAAGAACCTCAGCCACGCCGCCGAGCGCCTGGGCGTCAGCCAGTCGGCCCTGAGCCGCCAACTCGCTCACCTGCGCGAAGGCTTCGACGACCCGCTGCTGGTACGCCAAGGCCGCGGCTACGTGCTCAGCGAATACGCCGAAGCCCTGGTCGAACCGCTGCGCCAGGTGCTCGAAGAACTCCAGGCCCTGCGCCAACCCGCCGCCTTCGACCCGGCCCGCTGCGAGCGGCGCTTCTGCCTGGCCGCTTCCGATTACGTTGCCGAACACATGCTGCCGCTGCTCGTGGCTGCGCTGGAGCAGGAAGCCCCCGGCGTCTGCATCGAATACCGCACCTGGCAGGCGGGCCAGTACGCCTTGCTCGCCAGTGGCGAGATCGACCTCGCCACCACCCTGTTCGACGAGTCGCCGCCCAACCTGCACGGTCGCCTGCTCGGCGAAGACCGTGCGGTGTGCCTGATGCGACGGGAGCACCCGTTGGCAGCTAGTGAAGCACTGAGCCAGGGCGATTACCTTGCCTTCAAGCACGTGCGCATCTCCGGCGGTGGCGACAAGGACAGTTTCATCGACCGCCACCTGCGCGCCCAAGGCCTGCAGCGGCGGGTCAGCCTGGAGGTGCCGTTCTTTTCCGCCACCGTGCAGGTGGTCGCCAACAGCCAGGCGCTGGCCACCGTGCCGGAGCACATCGCCCGCCAGCTGTGCCGCCTGCATGACCTGGCCTGGCGGCCGCTGGGCTTTGTCGAGCACACCCAGCGCTACTGGGTGGTATGGCACCAGCGCCTGCAGGCGTCGGCCGAGCACCGCTGGCTGCGCAACCGGGTGTTCGAGCTATGGCGCCAATCGCAATTTGGTGTGCAGGGCGGGCATGCGGGTTTGCCATAGCAGGTATGCGCGAAGCGGGGTTATTCGGCGGGTAGCAGGCGCCTAGACTGTGGCCACAAGCCCGCCCACAGGAGACCGCGCGTGACCCCAGAACAATTTCGCCAGTACGGCCACCAACTGATCGACCTGATCGCCGACTACCGCCAGACCGTCGGCGAGCGCCCGGTCATGGCCCAGGTCGAGCCCGGCTACCTGAAGGCCGCCTTGCCGGCAGGTGCCCCGCAGCAGGGCGAGCCATTCGAAGCGATTCTCGACGACGTCAACACGCTGATCATGCCTGGCTTGTCGCACTGGCAACACCCGGACTTCTACGGCTACTTCCCCTCCAACGGCACCTTGTCGTCGGTGCTCGGCGATTTCCTCAGCACCGGCCTGGGGGTACTCGGCCTGTCGTGGCAATCCAGCCCGGCGCTGAGCGAACTGGAGGAAACGACCCTCGACTGGCTGCGCCAGCTGCTGGGCCTGTCTGCGCAGTGGAGCGGGGTAATCCAGGACACCGCCTCCACCAGTACCTTGGTGGCGCTCATCAGTGCCCGTGAACGCACCAGCGATTACGCGCTGGTGCGCGGTGGCCTGCAGGCAGAGGCCAAACCGCTGATCGTATATGTCAGCGCCCACGCCCACAGCTCGGTAGACAAGGCGGCGCTGCTGGCCGGCTTCGGCCGGGCGAACATCCGCCTGATTGCCACGGACGAGCAATTCGCCATGCGCCCGGACGCCCTGCAGGCCGCCATCGAGCAGGACATTGCCGCCGGCAACCAGCCCTGCGCGGTAGTCGCCACCACCGGCACCACGACCACGACGGCGCTGGACCCACTGCGCCCGATCGGCGAAATCGCCCAGGCCCACGGGCTGTGGCTGCACGTCGACTCGGCCATGGCCGGTTCGGCGATGATCCTGCCCGAGTGCCGCTGGATGTGGGACGGCATCGAGCTGGCCGATTCGGTGGTGGTCAACGCGCATAAGTGGCTGGGCGTGGCCTTCGATTGCTCGATCTACTACGTGCGCGACCCGCAACACTTGATCCGGGTGATGAGTACCAACCCCAGCTACCTGCAGTCGGCGGTGGATGGCGAGGTGAAGAACCTGCGTGACTGGGGCATTCCGCTGGGCCGGCGTTTCCGGGCCTTGAAGTTGTGGTTCATGTTGCGTAGCGAGGGGGTAGAGGCGTTGCAGCAACGACTGCGCCGTGACCTGGCCAATGCCCGCTGGTTGGCCGAGCAGGTCGAGGGGGCGGCAGATTGGGAGCTTTTGGCGCCGGTTCAGCTGCAAACGTTGTGCATTCAGCATCGGCCTGCGGGGCTGGAAGGGGAAGCGCTGGATGCGCATACCAAGGGCTGGGCGGAGCGGCTCAATGCTTCGGGTGACGCGTATGTCACGCCGGCGACCTTGAATGGGCGATGGATGGTGCGGGTGTCGGTTGGCGCGCTGCCCACCGAGCGTGAGCATGTCGAGAAGCTGTGGTTGCGGATGCAGGAAGTGATCAAAGGTTGAAACAGCTGGGGCTGCCATGCGGCCCATTCGCGGGGCAAGCCCGCTCCCACAGAGACTGAGGCCGCCCTATGGCCTGTGGGAGCGGGCTTGCCCCGCGAATGGGCTGCAAGGCAGCCCCATGCGGTCTATCAGTTGCTCACAGCCTGAAAGCTACCCTTGCGGCTCGCTTCAAAGGCTTCTTTCTCCATCGGCTTGGCCTGCGGGTTCCCCAAATCTTCCATCGCCAGGCGATGCGTCTCCGGCGCGATATAAGCCGCCAGTGCACACACGCAGGTAATGAAGAACGCCAGGCCACCCACCACCAGCGGGATGTTGTCCGAACCCGGCGGGGCCACCAGGGCGAACAGCGCAGGCAGCATGGCGGTCAGCATGGTGCCGACGTTCTGCGCGATGGCCATGGCCGACACGCGGTAGCGGGTATGGAACAGCTCAGGGTAGAAGCTTGGGAACACCGCGTTATAGCCCTGGTAGACCATGCCCCACATCACGATGGACGCCGCAAAGGCCAGTGGCACGTTCTGAATGCTGATCGCATACAGATAAACGAAGGCGAGCAGGCCCGAACCCAGGCAGCCGGCGATCATGGTCGGGCGACGGCCGATCTTGTCGGAAAGGTTGCCGACAAAGGGGATTACCAGCACCGCAACGATGTTGCCCACCACCGGTATCCACAAGTACACGCTCTTGTCGAAGCCGATGCCGTAGGCCGGCTGCACCGCGTAGGCTGCACCGAAGATGGTGGCGACAACCGGGATCACGTTCATCAACGCCATGAACATCACCAGCACCATGTGCTTCCAGCTGTGGCGGAAGGCCTCGCTGATTGGCGACTTGGCAACTTTGTCCTGTTTCTCTTCCTTCACGAACGCCGGGGTTTCGTGCACTTCCTTACGGATGATGAAACCTGCAATCAGCACCACCGCGCTCATCAGGAACGGAATGCGCCAGCCCCAGTCGTTGAAGGCTTCGCTGGGCATGAAGTACGCCAGTGGCAGGAACACCGCCGCCGCCAGTACCTGGCCGGCCTGCACGCCCTGCAAGGTAAAGCTCGCATAGTAGCCGCGGCGGCCGAACGGTGCGTGCTCCATGATCATCGAGCTGGCCCCGGAAATTTCACCGGCCACCGCAAAGCCCTGAACCAGGCGCAGCACGACCAGCAAGGCGGGGGCGAGCAGGCCGATGTCGTGGTAGGTCGGCAACAGGCCGACGGCCATGGTCGACAGGCCCATCAGGAACATGCACAGCAGCAGGACGTTCTTGCGGCCGCGGGTATCACCCCAGTGGCCGAGCACGAAGGCGCCGACCGGGCGGGCCAGGTAGCCCACGCCGTAAGTAGCCAGCGAAGCGATGATGGCCATTTTCGGGTCAGTATTGGGGAAGAAGATCTGCGGGAAAATCAGCGCCGCAGCCTGGGCGTAGATGAAAAAGTCGTAGTACTCGAGTGCCGAGCCTATCCATCCGCTGGCGGTCGCTTTCTTGGCTTGAGAGCTGGAGTGGGCCATCGTTGTCTCCGTTGTTTTTGTTGGTCGCCGCACAGCAGGCGCCGTCGGGCGGCGGCCGGTAGGTGTGCGATCGCTATCGGGAGTTTTCGGTGCGCTTAATGAACGGACGGTCGCAGGCGGAGTCTGCCAAGGGAGGACGAACGAGCAGGTGCGGGTTGCAAGGCGATTGAGGTTTGCATAGGTCGGTACCCGTTTTATTGAACTTATTATGTCGTGGCGTTGGGCTTGTACGCGCGGGCTGCGCCGAACGGCTATCTGGGCAGAAAAGGGCGGTCGGTGTGCCTGCGTCTGATCCCATGGTTGCCCACGGGTGACAGTGAATCAATTCGCCAAAACGGGTTTTGTGCGGTAATCGAACGCAAAACTAACCGTTCCGTACAAAGTGATTGCTGGCGCGACTTTACCTGCGAATAATTGAACATGCCAGGAACCCGTCGAGGTTCGGTTTGTTGCCTTTTCCAATAACAAGGAACCCCACCATGCAGCGTTCGATAGCCACCGTGTCCTTGAGCGGCACCCTGCCGGAAAAGCTCGAAGCCATCGCCGCCGCCGGTTTCGACGGCGTCGAGATCTTCGAGAATGATCTGCTCTACTATGCCGGCAGCCCCCGCGAAGTGCGGCAGATGTGCGCCGACCTGGGCATCGCCATCACCCTGTTCCAGCCGTTTCGCGATTTCGAAGGCTGCCGCCGCGATCGCCTGCAAAAGAACATTGACCGCGCCGAGCGCAAGTTCGACCTGATGCAAGAGCTGGGCACCGACCTGGTGCTGGTGTGCAGCAACGTGCAGGCCGACGCGTTGGGCGAAGAACAACTGCTGGTGGACGACCTGCGCCTGCTCGGCGAACACGCGGGCAAACGCGGCCTGCGCATCGGCTACGAAGCCTTGGCCTGGGGCCGCCACGTCAACACCTACCAGCAAGTGTGGAACCTGGTGCGCCAGGCCGACCACCCGGCGCTGGGGGTGATCCTCGACAGCTTCCACACCCTGTCGCTCAAGGGTGACCCGGCGGCGATCCGCGACATCCCCGGCGACAAGATCTTCTTCGTGCAGATGGCCGACGCGCCGATCCTGGCCATGGACGTGCTGGAGTGGAGCCGCCACTTCCGCTGCTTCCCAGGCCAGGGTGAAATGGACCTGGCCGGTTTCCTCGCGCCGATTCTCGCCACCGGTTACCGCGGCCCGCTGTCGCTGGAAATCTTCAACGACGGCTTCCGCGCCGCACCACCGCGGCAGAACGCCGCCGATGGCCTGCGTTCGCTGCTGTACCTCGAAGAGCAGACCCGCCTGCGCCTGCAGCAGGAAGGCACCGCCATCGAGCCGGGCGTGCTGTTCGCACCGCCCGCCGCCAGTGCCTATGATGGCGTGGAGTTCCTTGAATTTGCCGTCGACGAGGCCGTCGGCGCGCGCTTGGGCGGCTGGCTCAAGCGCTTGGGTTTTGCCGATGCCGGCAAGCACCGCAGCAAAGACGTACGCCTGCTGCGCCAGAACGATATCAATATCGTTCTCAATGCCGAGCCGTACTCCTTTGGCCACAACTTCTTCGAGGCCCACGGCCCGTCGTTGTGCGCCACCGCGCTGCGGGTCAAGGACGAACACGCCGCGCTGCAGCGCGCCACCGACTTTCGCGGCCAGCCGTTCCGCGGCCTGGTCGGCCCCAATGAATGCGAAGTGCCCGCCGTGCGCGCCCCGGACGGCAGCCTGATCTACCTGGTGGAGCAGGGCAAGGAAGGCCCGTCGTTGTACGACACCGACTTCCGCCTGGACCCGGCCGCCACCGCCACCGGCGGCCTGCAGCGCATCGACCACATGGCCCTGGCCCTGCCGGCCGAGTCGCTGGACAGCTGGGTGCTGTTCTACAAGAGCCTGTTCGACTTCGCCGCCGATGACGAAGTGGTGCTGCCCGACCCTTACGGCCTGGTAAAAAGCCGCGCCCTGCGCAGCCAGTGCGGCAGCCTGCGTTTGCCGCTGAACATCTCGGAAAACCGCAACACCGCGATTGCCCATGCGTTGTCCAGCTACCGTGGCTCCGGTGTGCACCACATCGCCTTCGATTGTGCAGACATCTTCAAGGAAGTGGCGCGCGCCAAGGAAGCGGGCGTACCTCTGCTGGAGATCCCGCTCAACTACTACGACGATTTGGCGGCGCGTTTTGATTTCGACGACGAGTTCCTCAGCGAACTGGCGTACTACAACGTGCTGTACGACCGTGACGCCCAGGGTGGCGAGCTGTTCCACGTGTACACCGAGTCGTTCGAGGACCGCTTCTTCTTCGAGATCATCCAGCGCAAAGGTGGCTATGCCGGATACGGTGCGGCGAACGTCGCAGTGCGCCTGGCGGCGATGGCCAAGCGGCGCAGTGGCGCGGCGCGCAAGCCGGTGTTGTAACGGACAGGGCAGGTTCATGCCTGCCTTGATCGTTGTTGCGTAGCAGAGATCGAGCGCCGCGCGTGCGGCGCTCGATCAGACGAGGCACTGTCCGCCTGCCAACACCCCTCACACACTTTGCCCTCCCACCAGCACCACCCATCCGCCAAACCCCAGCAAAATCAAGCCGTTGAACCCGGCACAACTCCTGCAACAGGGCTATCAAAGCCCAGTCCCCGCAGGAGCGACCTTGAACCGACCCATCCTCCCCCTGATCCCGCTCTGCGCCGTGCTGGCCCTGGTCGGCTGCGAGCGTGCCGAGCAGCACGCGGCGCAAAGCACCCAGCCGATCCACGGCGGTACGCTGGTGTACGCCACCGACCGCGAACCCACCTGCCTCGACCCGCACGTGGCCGGCGACATGCCCCAGGTGTTCGTCGCCCAGCAGTACCTCGACTCGCTGGTGTCGATGGACAGCCACGGCCAGATCGGCCCCTGGCTGGCCAGCCGCTGGGAGGTCTCCGCTGACGGCCTGCGCTATACCTTCCACCTGCGCCGCGACGTGCATTTCACCGATGGCACGCCGTTCAATGCCGAGGCGGTCAAGGCCAACCTCGATCACATGGCCAACCCCAAGACCCAGTCCAGCACCGCCGGGGGTTATATCCGCCAGTATCGAAGCACCAAGGTGCTCGACGACTACACCGCTGAGGTCACGCTGGCCACGCCCTATGCAGCCTTCCTGGAGGTGTTGGCGCAAGGCTTTCTCGGCATCCAGTCGCCCACCGCGCTGGCTCGCAGCCGTGACGAAAACTGCGAAAGCCCGGTCGGCAGCGGGCCGTTCAAGGTGGTGCGATGGGACCGGCAGAACCAGGTGGAGCTGGTACGCAACCCGGACTACAACTGGGCGCCGCCGACCGCACAGCATCAAGGGCCGGCGTATCTTGCGCGCATCGTCTGGAAGTTCATCCAGGAGCCGTCGGTGCGCTTCGCCTCGCTGCAGGCCGGTGAGGTGGACGTAATCGAGGCGCTGCCGCCGGAATCGCACGAGGCAGCGCGGCGCAACCCCGACGTGGACCTGATCATCGCCCAGCGCCCGGGCAACCCCACCAACGGCACCTTCAACCTGCGCCGGGCGCCGTTCGACGATATCCGCGTGCGCGAGGCACTGGTGCGCAGCGCCGACGTCGAGGGCGCGCTCAAGAGCGTGTACTTCGGCGAGTTCCCGCGCTCCGGGGGGCCGCTCAGCGTGGCCACGCCGTTCTACAGCGGCGACTTCGAGCGCAGCCAGGATTACGACCCGGCGCGCGCCGCCACGCTGCTCGACGAAGCCGGCTGGACCCGCCGCGACAGCGAGGGCTACCGCACCAAGGGCGGCCAGCGCCTGCGCGCGGTGGTGCTGATCGGCGCGCGCACACCGCCGTCGGAGCTCACCCTGTGGGAGCAGGTGCAAGCCACCACGCGCCAGGTCGGCATCGAGCTGGTGCTCGACCAGATGAGCGACGCCCAGGTCACCAGCCGCCAGGCCGCGTGGGACTACGACATCCGCATCGGCTACTGGAACACCAACACCCCCGACGTGCTGCGCATCATCTTTACCAGCGCCTTCGTCCAGCCGGCTGGGGTGGGTGGCTACCACCAGAACTCATCCGGCTACGCCGACCCAGGCTTCGACGCCTTGCTCGACAGCGCCCTGGCCACGCAAGACGCCGAACTGCGCCGCCAGCGTTATCACCTGGCGCAGCAGCAGGCAGCGGCGCAATACCTGCAACTCACCACCTACCCGCAAAGCACCCGCCTGGGCATCTACAAGACCGCCCACGGCGTGCGCCTGGAGCCTTCGCTGGCGGTGACCTACCTCTATGACGCATGGGTGAACAAATGACTTCGACAACCCTCGCCGTGACCGACCCGCGCCGTGAGCGGCTGGCCGCGCTGGGCCGCCGCGCGGGCATCCGCCTGGCCGGCGGTGTGCTGGTGCTGTGGGCGGTGGCAACGCTGACCTTCTTCGCCTTGCGCCTGATGCCGGGCGACCCGGTGCTGGCGATTCTCGGCGGCACCACAGGCAACCCTTCGCCCGAAGCCATCGAAGCCGCACGCCAGGAGTTCGGCCTCGACAAGCCGCTGGCGGTGCAATACGTGCTCTACCTCGGGCGCCTGCTGCAGGGTGACCTGGGCATGTCCTACTCGCAGCACCTGCCGGTAACGCGGGTTCTGGCCGAGCAGGGCGGCGCCACGTTCGAGCTGACCGTGGCGGCACTGGTGCTGGCCTGGTTGCTGGTGCTGTTGCTGACGGTGGTCACCGCCGGCCGTGGCCGTTTGATCGGCGGCGTGGCTTCGTTGCTGGAAACCGTGAGCGCATCGTTGCCGCACTTCTGGCTCGGTGTGGTGCTGCTGGCAGTGTTCGCCTTCGGCCTGCGCTGGTTCCCGCCGGCGGGTAGCGATAGCTTGGCCAGCCTGGTGTTGCCGGCGTTTTCACTGGCTATTCCGTTGGCAGGCTTCATTGCCCAGGTGACTCGCGAATCCCTGGAGCTGACCCTCGAGCAGCCTTTCGTACTGACGGCGCGCACCCGCGGCCTGAGCGACCTGGCGGTGCGTTTCAAGCATGCCCTGCGCCATGCCTTGCTGCCTGGTGTGGCGCTGTCGGGCTGGGCCATCGGCGCGCTGATCAGCGGCGCGGTGGTGTGCGAGGTGATCTTCTCGCGCAAGGGCATCGGCCGCCAGCTGTACCAGGCCGTACAACTGCAGGACCTGCCGCTGGTGATCGGCATCAGCCTGGTGGTGGCTGCCGGCTACGTGCTGGCCAACATTCTGGTCGACCTGCTGTACCAGTGGATCGACCCTCGGCAACAGGAGGCTGCAGCATGACTGACCTGACCTTGGGCCGGGCCCTGACGCCCGTGCGCCGGCAACGGCGCCTGAGCCTGCCGCCGCTGGGCGCCAGCCTGGCAATCCTGTTTTTGCTGGCGCTGGTGCTGGCGGCGTTGCTGCCGGGGCTGTTCACCCGCATCGACCCGCTGGCCATCGTGCCGCGCGAGGCGTTCCAGCCGCCCAGCTGGGTCCATTGGCTGGGCACCGACCAGTCGGGCCGCGACATCTTTGCGCGGATCATCCACGGCGCCCGTCAGAGCCTGCTGATCGGCGTGGCGGCCACGGCTATCTCGATGGCTATCGCCATTGCCCTGGGGCTGCTCGGCGGCCTGGGTGGGGCGCGTGTGGACCGGGCGGTGGGTTGGCTGCTGGAGGTGCTGTTCGCATTCCCCAGCCTGGTGCTGGCGCTGTTGTTCGTGGCGGTGTTCGGCAGCGGCGTCGGCCCGCTGATCGTCGCCACCGGGCTGGGGGGCGCGCCGGGCTATGCGCGCATGGTGCGCGGCCAGGTGCTGGCGGTGCGCAATGCCGGTTACATCGAAGCCGCCCGCGCGCTCGGCCACCCGACCTCGCGCATCGTCCTGCGCCAGTTACTGCCCAATGCCATGCGCCCGCTGGTGGTGACGCTGACCATGGGCGTCGGCCAGGCCATCGTCTGGGCCTCGGCGCTGAGCTTTCTCGGTCTGGGCGCGCGGCCGCCGGCGCCGGAGTGGGGGACCATGCTGTCGATGGGCCGCGACTTCATTGCCAATGCCTGGTGGCTGACCTTCTTCCCCGGTTTGTTCATCGTCCTGACCACGCTGGCCACCACGGTAACCGGCCGCTATATCCAACAACGCCTGGAGGGCCGCCTGCCATGAGCGACAAGACCTTGATCGTCGAGGGGCTGACCGTGGCTTTCGAAGGCCGCAGTGTGGTCCGTGATTTGTCTTTCACCCTGCAACCGGGGCGCTGCGTGGCGTTGGTGGGTGAGTCGGGCTCGGGCAAGAGCGTCAGTGCCCGCAGCCTGGTGGGCCTGGCCGGGCGGGGTGCGCAGGTGAGCGCCCGCCAGGCGAGTTTCGGCGGGCACGACCTGCTCGACCTGAGCGAGCGCCAGTGGCGCGCGGTGCGCGGCAAGGACATCGGCTTCGTGCTGCAGGATGCGCTGGTGTCGCTCGACCCGCTGCGGCCGGTGGGCAAGGAAATTCTCGAAGTGCTGCAAGCGCATCAGTATGGCGACCGACACAGCCGTGCGGCGCGTGTGCACGCGTTGCTGGAGCGGGTCGGCGTGCCGGATGTGGCCTTGCGTGCCCGGCAGCGCCCCGGGCAATTGTCCGGTGGCTTGCGTCAGCGTGCGCTGATTGCCAGTGCGCTGGCGCTGGACCCTGCGCTGGTGATCGCCGACGAGCCGACCACTGCCCTGGATGCGACGGTGCAGGCGCAGATACTTGAAGTGTTCCAGCAGATCAAGGCCCGCGGCGCGTCACTGTTGATCATCAGCCATGACCTGGCGGTGGTCGCGCAACTGGCCGATGACGTGGTGGTGCTGCGCCATGGCGAGGTGGTGGAGCAGGGGCCGATGCAGCAGGTGCTGCGCCAGCCGCGCCACCCGTACACCCAGGCGTTGCTGGCGGCGGTGCCGGCCGAACACCCGCGTGGCAGCCGATTGTCACCTGAGCGCGCAGGGGTAAAACGTGACCCCAAGCCCCGGCACAAAAGCGACGTGCTGCTGGAGGGGCGCGGCCTGGGCAAGCGTTACCTGGGCCCCGACGGGCTGCTGCGGCAGGTAGTGCAGGGTGTCGATTTCACCCTGCGCGCCGGGCGCACGCTGGGCATCGTCGGCGAATCCGGCTCGGGCAAGACCACGGTGGCGCGCATCGCCCTGGGCCTGTTGCAGCCCGATGAAGGCGAGGTGCTGTACCGCGGCCAGCCCTGGAACCGCCCGGGTAACGCCGTAACGGAAGCACTGCGCAGGCCGTTGCGCCGCGAGATCAGCGTGATCTACCAGGACCCGCTGGGCTCGTTCGACCCGCGCTGGAGCGTGGCGCAAATCCTCGACGATGCGCTGCAGGTGGCGGGCATCGAAGCGCCGGCCAGGCCGGCGCGCATTGCCGTGCTGCTGGGCCAGGTGCGCCTGCCGGCCGAGCTGGCGCAGCGCCGGCCGTTGCAGCTGTCCGGCGGCCAGCGCCAGCGGGTGGCGATTGCCCGGGCAATTGCCAGTGAGCCGAAGCTGATCATTTGCGACGAACCGGTTTCGGCACTGGACGTGTCGGTGCAGGCCCAGGTGCTCGATCTGCTGGCTGATCTGCAGGACGAGCTGGGCCTGGCCTACCTGTTCATTTCCCATGACCTGGGGGTAATTCGTCATGTCAGCGACGACGTGCTGGTGATGCGCCATGGCCAGGTGGTGGAGCAGGCGCCGGTGGAGCAGTTGTTCGAGCGGCCTGCGCATGAATACACGCAGCGGTTGCTCGGCGCCGTGCCAAGGCTGCCTGGTAGTGGTGCCGAACTCGTGGTGCCACCGCTGGATCTGGAGCACGAAGCTTTCGACCTGTTCGACGAGTCGCGCCTCTGGAAGATCGCCATCTGACTCAAAGGCCCACCGCCATCATCTGTGGGCTGTACCGGCCCTATCGCCGGCAAGCCGGCTCCCACAGGGATCGTGCAAACATTATCGAATGCTGTACCTAAAGGACTGAACCATGACGACTTTCCAACGTTTCACCCCCCAGGCGCCAGCCACCAGTATCGCAGCGCTAAACGCCCGCATCGCGGCCCTGCTACCGGCCATCGGCGAAGGCGCCGCCCAACGCGAGCGTGAGCGACAACTGCCCCACGAAGCCGTGGCCCAGCTCGCCGCCGCCGGTGTGTACACCGTGCGTATCCCCACCCAATACGGCGGCCCCGGTGGCAATGTCAGCGACGTGATCGAACTGCTGCTGCAGATCGCCGCAGTCGACTCCAACGTCGCTCAGGCCCTGCGCCCCGGTTTCGCCTTCGCCGAAGGCCTGCTGGTGTCGCGTGCCGAAGGCGCCGAGCGGGAGCGCGAGCGCTGGTTCGCCCGCTACCTGGACGGCGCGGTGATCGGCAACGCCGGCTGGGAACTGGGCGGTGCCAACGGCGCTATCGCGGCGCGGCTGGTGCGCGAGGGCGAGCACTTTCGCGCCAATGGCAGCAAGTACTACAGCACCGGCGCGCTGTTTGCCGACTACGTCAGCGCCGTGGCCCTGGACGAGGACGAGCAGCCGGTGTCGTTCATCCTGCCGCGCGAGCGCGAGGGCCTGGAGCTGGTGGACGACTTCGATGCCATGGGCCAGCGCCTGACGGCCAGCGGCACTACCCACCTGCGCAATGTGAAGGTCGAGGCCAGTGATATTCGCCCGCGCACCGTGGAGGAGGGCAAGCGCACGATTGTCACGCCGTTCCTGCAGCTGTTCCTCGGCACCGTGCTGGCTGGCATCGCCCGCAATGCCTTGGACGATGCCACCCGCTTCGCCCGCGAACACGCCCGGCCGATCAAGCACAGCTCGGCCAGCCGCTCGGTGGACGACCCCTACGTGGAACTGTCGATAGGCGACATCGCGGCCCGCGCTTATGGCGCCGAAGCCCTGGTGCTCAAGGCCGCCGCGAGCATCGACCAGGCCTGGACCGCAGGCCTGGATGAGGCTGCTGTGGAGCAGGCCGCCATCGAGGTGGCACAGGCACAGTACCTGGTCGCTGAGCTGGCGCTGAAGGCGGCCGAAACGCTGTTCGACGTGGGCGGCGCCTCCACCACCGGCCGCCAGCACAACCTCGACCGCCACTGGCGCAACGCCCGCACCGTGGCCAACCACAACCCGCGCCAGTGGAAGGCGGCGGTGGTCGGTGCATGGCAGCTCAAGGGCACCCGGCCGCCAGTCTCGGGGCTGTTTTGACCGCCCAGCCGGCCCTGTTGGCCGGCCATGTGCAGAGCCCTAAGGTGCCGGTGATCATCGGCGCCGCGCTGTTCATGGAGTTGCTCGACAGCACGGCGGTGATGACCGCGCTGCCGCAAATGGCCACCGATTTTGGCGAGCCGGGCCTGCGCATGAACCTGGTGGTGTCGCTGTACATGCTGGCGCTGGCCTTGTGCGTGCCGCTCAGCGGCTGGGCGGCGGAGCGCTTCCGGCCGCGCCAGGTGATGCTGCTGGCGATGGGGCTGTTTACCTTCGCGTCATTGACCTGCGCCCTGGCCGAGTCGCTGTGGCAGCTGTGCCTTGGGCGCATGCTGCAAGGTGCCGCCGGTGCGCTGATGACGCCGGTAGGGCAGGTGATCATCCTGCGCTGGTCGAGCCGTGAGCAACTGCTGCAGGCCATGTCCTGGCTGGCGTTGCCGGCATTGGTCGGGCCCTTGATCGGGCCGTTGCTGGGCGGGTTGCTGGTCACGGTGCTGTCGTGGCACTGGATCTTTCTGGTCAACCTGCCGATCTGCCTGCTGGGCTGTTGGCTGATCCTGCGCCATGTGCCGGACTACCCGGCCCGCCCGGTTCCGCCGCTGGACCTGCGTGGCCTGCTGCTCAGTGGCGGGGCGCTGGCCATGCTGGTGTTGGGCCTGGAGTCGCTAGGGTTAGGGCAGTTGCCGCGGGTGTGGGCACTGGCGCTTGTCGCTGCCGGCGTGGCCTGTGCGCTGGGCTACCTGGTGCATGCGCGGCACCACCCCAGCCCGCTGGTCGACCTGTCGCTGCTGCGCCTGCGCAGCTTCGGCGTAGCCCAGGCCGGTGGCGGGTTGTTTCGTCTGGGTTCGGCGGCGCAGCCGTTTCTGATCGTGCTGTTGTTGCAGAATTGCCTGGGCATGAGCCCGCTGGCGGCCGGGTGGCTGGTGGTCAGTGGTGGCGTGGGCGCGTTGTTGATGAAGCTGCTGGCGGTGCCGCTGGTGCGGCGCTACGGCTACCGCCGGGTGCTGAGTTGCAACGCCGTGCTCAGTGGCGCCGGCATTGCCCTGTGCGCCAGTTTCGACCGCGACACCGCAGTGTGGTTGATGGCCGTGGTGCTGTTTGCGGCAGGCCTGGTGCGCTCGCTGCAGTTTTCCACGCTGGGCGCTGCCAGTTATCAGGATGTGCCGGGTGAGCGCTCGGCGGCGGCCTCTTCGCTGTCGGCCATGTCGGTGCAGTTGACCATGGCCATGTCGGTCAGCCTGGCGGGCGTGCTGCTCGGTGTGTTGGCTGGTGCAGACGGGCGCAGCGAAACCTCGGTGGCGGATATCGCCACGGTGATGCTGGCGTGTGCCGCATTGTGCGGGTTGTCCGGGGCGGTATTCCGCCGCTTGGCGAGCTGACCCCGCTCTGATGGCACAAACGCTAACTTAGTGATTTGGCGGGGACCCTGTAGGAGCGGCTTCAGCCGCGAATACCGGCGAAGCCGGTGCCATCCACCGCGGCGCCTGCTTCGCCGCAAAAGCCGCTTGTGGGAGCGGGCTTGCCCGCCAAGAGGCCAGTACGGTCGCGATCAATCTCAGATCGACAACCGCACCAACCGGTTATCCACCACCTGTGGCTCTGGCCCCCGCCGCTTGTTCACCACCAGCTCGCCAATCGCTATCAGCCGGGTACGCGTGACATTGCGCGACAACCCCAGCAACTGTGCGGTATGCACCTGGTTGTAATGGCAGAAGTGGTACGCCGAGCGCAGCAGCGCATTTTCCACCTTCTCGTATAAATCCCCCGGCTGTTCCTCGTACAGCCGGCTGAACGCCTGCTGCAGCAGATCCTCCACGCCATTGCTCGCCGGTTCTTCCTCCTGGCGCTCCAGGCGCAGGTTGGACAGGCGCAGGTCCTGGGCCTGCACCAGCCCGTCCCCACAGGTCAGCAAACTGTGGTGAATCACGTTCTCCAGCTCGCGAATGTTGCCCGGCCAACTGTACTCCACCAGCTTGGCCTGGGCCTTGGGGCTCAGCTCCACCGGCCCGTAGCTCAGCCGTTCGCTGTAGGTGCGGATGAAATGCCGCGCCAGTGGCAGGATATCGCCGGGGCGGTCACGCAAGGGGTGTAGCTGCAGGGTGACCACGTTCAGTCGGTAGTACAGGTCTTCGCGAAAATGCCCGGCGTTGATCGCCTTTTCCAGCTGCACATTGGTCGCTGCCAGCACCCGCACATTGATCGGGATACTCTTGCGCGAGCCCAGGCGCACCACCTCACGCTCCTGCAGCACGCGCAGCAACTTGACCTGGATCGGCAGTGGCAAGTCACCGATCTCGTCGAGGAACAACGTGCCGCCATTGGCCTCCTCGAACCAGCCGGCTTTGGCTGCCAGGGCGCCGGTGAAGGCGCCTTTTTCATGGCCGAACAGCTCGGCTTCGACCAGCGATTCAGAGAAAGCACCGCAGTTCACCGCAACGAACGGGCCGTTGCGCCGGCCGCTGAGGTTGTGAATATGGCGCGCGACCAGCTCCTTGCCCGTGCCGGTTTCGCCGATGATCAGGACGCTGGCCTCACTGGGGGCGACCTGTTGCAGGTGGGCGAGCAGCGCCTGCGATCTGGGGTCTTCGAAGACCTGTGCGGTCGCCCTGATCGAGGTAGCCAGTTGCGGTGACGGGGGGAGGGTCAGCAGTTGCATGGGCGATCCTTAGGAATAGAAGGATGGGGCAGGGCGCTTGCCGCTGAGGGCCCACTCGCCGAGCTCGTGGATACGGTAATCCACCGGGTCGTGCAGGGTTTGCGTCCTCAGGTTGCGCCAGTGGCGATCAAAGCGCAGCGAGGCGTGGGTGGCGCGGGCGCCGGTCACCTCGAACAATCGGTTGCAGATGTCCAGGCCGTGGCGGGTGGCCGCAACCTTGGCGGTGCCGATGGCCAAGGCCAGGTCGCCGCGCTCCTCGGCGGTCAGCGCCTGCTCCTTGGCCCAGGCACTGTCGAGCTGGTTGGCGGCGCGCTCGATCAGCAGCCGTACGCTTTCCAGGCCGACCCAGAACTCGCCGTAGTGGCGCAGCACGTAAGGGTCCTCTGCGGTGGTGCTGGCGCCGGAGCGGAACCACGGCCGGCTTTCGTTAAGGGTGTACTGGCGGGCTTCGTCGAACGCCCCTTCGGCGATGCCAAGGAACAGGTTGGCGAAATGCAGCTGGGCGATCAGCGGGCGCAAGGCGGCGAACGGGGTGCTCAGCGGGCCTGGGTCCAGCAGCAGTTCGTTATGCTCGACCCGCACCCGCTCGAAGGTGGCGCTGCCACTGTCGGTCTGCCGCTGGCCGATGTTGTTCCAGTCGTTGTGCAGGGAGATGCCGGTGCGCCCGCTGGGGATCGCGGCGATCAGCAGCTTGCCCCCGGCGCGTTCGTCAACTGCCGAGGCAATCAGCATTTCCGAATCGCTGGCGCCGGAGCAGAAGCTTTTTTTGCCCGAGAATTCGCACCAGCCATCGAAGTGCTTGACCACCGTGCGGGTGTCCAGCGGGTTCAGGGCATTGCCCCAGAACCAGTGTTTGCGCGCGGTCTGTTCGAACCACGGCTGCCATTGATCGGGGCGCGAGAACAGGCGCACGGTGGCCAGCATCAGGTGATGGAAGCCGAATACGTGGGCGATGGAACTGTCGACGCGGGCGAACTCGCGCACCACCTCGAAGGTGTCGCGCCAGCTGGCGCCCTGGCCGCCGAAGGCCTGCGGAATCGCCAGCGACAGCAGGCCGCTGTTGCGCAGGGCGTCGCGCTCGGCCTTGGGGCTGCCGCCGCGCTCGTCACGCTCGACGGCGCTCTGGGCGAACTGCCCGGCCAGTTCCCTGGCAATGGCCAGGGCAGGGCGTTGGGCTGGGTTTACAGATGCATTCATGGCCGCTCCTCAGGCGCTCTTGCGCAGCGCGTGGTGCGCGCCGAAAAGGGGGACGGCACGCTCGGCAGCCAGGCGGATGCGGGCGCTCAGGGCGTCGCTGGACACCCGGTAGTCAGCCAGCTCGGCTTGGCTGGCATACACGCCAATCGGCAGGGTCAAGGCCTGCAGGAAGCTGAACAGCGGACGCAACTGGTGATCGAGTACCAGTGCGTGGCGTTCGCTGCCGCCCGTGGCGGCGAGCAGCACTGGGGTGTCGACCAGCGCGTCCTGGCCGATCAGGTCGAACAGGTGCTTGAAGTGGCCGGGGAAGCTGCCGCGGTAGACCGGTGTGGCCACGACCAGCAGGTCGGCCTTCTCCACCAGGCGCAGCTGTTGTTCGACAGTGTCGGGCAATTCGCTGCGCCACAGTGCGCCACCCAGAGGGCGGGCGATGTCGCCCAGCTCGATCAGGTGCGGCTTGATGTTCAGGTGCTGGCCCAGTTCGGCAAGGATCGCTTCAGTCAGGGTCAGGGTGCGCGACGGGCGGGCGGTGCCGCCGGACAGGGCTACGACATTCAGTGGGGCGCTCATGGCAGGTCTCCGGTTGAATAAGCGGGACTTTGCTTGAGCAATCGTCGTGCCGATTTTTAATTCTGATAGGGATCAACAGGTTGCGTGCGTTTCAGGGCAGCTACCGGTGTTGCCTTGTGGGCGTTGAGTGTTGATCGGGTGTTGCGCTGCAGACAGTTGGCCAGGTGTTGGCGGCTGCACAGTTGGAAGAGTTATAGAGGAAAACCGAATGTTAAAAAAAGAATAAGAATTCATATTCTTATTCTTTTTCTGTGTTGAAGGGTTGTGATCGAGGCTCTCCTGAAGCCTGCCGGGGCGCGATGCGCCCCTTTCGCGACACAGGGCCGCTCCCACACGGGGCTTTTGCATGGCAGCAATGAAATCAAAGGGCTTGGGCAACCTTGGTCGCGACTTCAGCTGGTAACCAGGCTTTCCATACATCCGGGTTGTTGCGCATGAAAGCCTGGGCGGCCTTCTCGGGCGCGAGGCGTTTGTCGTTCATCTCGGCCAGGGCCTTGTTCAGGCGGTCGATCGGCAGGTCTACCTTTTCGAACACCGCGACCAGCTCCGGGTAGTTGTCCTTGAATGCCTTGGACACGCCGATCGACAGCTTCGCCGGCAACGACTGGCTGCCCCGCGGGTTCGGGTTCTTCGGGTCGGTCAACGTCGCCCAGGCTTGGGCATCGAAGGGCGGTTCTTGCAGCCGCACCAGGTCGTAGCGGCCGATAAGCGGGGTTGGGCTCCAGTAGTAGAACAGCACCGGCTTGCCACGGCGGATCGACGATTCGACTTCGGCATCCAGCGCCGCGCCGGTGCCGCTGCGGAAGTTGGTGTACAGGCCGTCGAGCCCGTAGGCCTTGAGTTTCTGGCTGTTGACGATCTCCGACGTCCAGCCGCTGGGGCTGTTCAGGAAACGGCCTTTGCCAGGCGCTTCCGGGTCGTTGAACACCTCAGGGTAGCGCTTGAGGTCGTCGACACTGCGCAGGTCCGGCGCCAGTGGCTTGAGGTTGCGCGCCGGGTCGCCCTTGATCACGTAGGCCGGTACCCACCAGCCTTCTTCGGCGTTTTTCACCGTGTCGCCCAGGGCGAACACCTGGCCCGCCTCTTCGGCCTTGACCCAGGCAGGGCTGCGCCCGGCCCATTCCTCGGCAACCACCTGCAGGTCATTGCGCGCCAGCGCCACTTCCATGCTCACGGTGCTGCCGGGGAGGGTGTCGGTGGGGTAGCCGTAACCGTGCTCGACGATCAGGCGCAGAATCTCGGTGGTCAGCGCGCCGCTTTCCCAGTTGATGGCGCCGAACTGGATGGGGGCGCGCGCTTCGGCCGCGGCGGCGCTGTCGGTGCTGGCCAGGCCTGCGGCCAGCAGCAGGCCGGCCAGCAGCGTTGGAATTTTCTTCATCGGGACCTCGAGGGTTGTCACTCGGTGTGCCGGGCAAGTGTAGCCGACGGCATCCCGGCGCCCTCGTGCACCCGGCCGAACGTGCCGGGCGCCGCGGTGTTGCGCGATCAGACCCGGAACTGATCCATCAACGCCTGCTGCTGGTTGGCCAGGCTGTTGAGCGACTGGCTGACCCGCGCCGATTCGTTGGCCTGCCCCGACAGCGACTCGGTCACATCGCGGATGGTCGCGACATTGCTGTTGATCTCCTCGGCCACCGCACTTTGCTCCTCGGCCGCCGAGGCGATCTGCAGGTTCATGTCGCTGATCACCGTCACTGCCTGGCCGATGCGCTGCAGCGCGGTGACGGCCTGGCCGACCTGTTCCACGCCGCCCTGGGCCTGGCGGTGGCTGTTGTCCATGGCGCCTACCACTTCGCGGGTGCCGGCCTGCAGGGCTTCGATAACCTGACGGGTTTCTTCCACCGACTCCTGGGTCCGCTGGGCCAGGTTGCGTACTTCATCGGCGACCACCGCAAAACCACGGCCGGCCTCACCGGCGCGGGCGGCTTCGATGGCGGCGTTGAGTGCCAGCAGGTTGGTCTGCTCGGCGATCGAGCGGATCACCTCCAGTACCGAGCCGATCTTCTCGCTGTTCTGCGCAAGCCCTTCGACTTCGGCCATGGCATTGCTCATGTCCGCGGCCAGGGCATCGATGCTGCGCGTGGTGCGGTCGATCACCGCCAGGCCTTCACGGGTGGCCTGGTCGGCGTCGCGTGCAGCCTGTGCGGCCTGGGAGGCGCTGCGGGCGACGTCCTGGGCGGTGGCGCTCATCTCGTGGGAGGCGGTGGCCACCTGGTCGACCTGGCGGTACTGCTGCTCCATGCCGGCGCTGGTTTCGGTGGCAATCGCAGACGACTGGTCGGCAGTGCCGCGCGCAGCCTGCACCGAGCGTTTGACCTCGGCGATGGTCGGCTGCAGTTTGTCCAGGAAGCGGTTGAACCAGCCGGCCAGTTCGCCGAGTTCGTCACGTTTGTCGTAGGTCAGGCGGCGGGTCAGGTCACCTTCGCCACTGGCGATGTCCTTGAGCATTGCCGCCACGCCGAGAATCGGCCGGGTCACGCCACGCGCCATCAACCACACCAGCAACAGGCCGGCGATTGCCGCAGCCAGGCCCAGGCCCAGCTCCAGCAGGGTGCCGCTGGTGTTCAGGGCATCCAGCTCTTGCTTGAGTGCCTCGGCCGGGCCGGTCAGGGCGTTTTCCGGCACATCCAGCAGCACACCCCACGGTTGCGCACCGGGGATCGGCTGGAAGGCGGCGAGCACTTTCAGCCGCTGCTGATCGTGGTGCACGCTCAGCTTGCCTGCGGCCAGCGTGCGCACCAGTTCGGCGCCGTTGCGCGGGTCGACCTGGTCAAAGCGTTGGGCGAGCTTGCTGGCGTCGGCGCTGTAACCGGCCAGCAGGCCCACGGGGCTGAGGATGCCGACTGTGGTGCGGCCTTCGTACAGGCTGCCGCTGGCCTCCTGGCTCAGGGCCTGAAGGCTGTTGAGGTTGATGTCGATGGAGAGGGTGGCGATCACCTTGCCGTTGACTGCCAGCGGGAACACGATGCTGGTCATCAGCACGCGCTGGCCGTCGATGTCATAGAAGTACGGCTCCACCACGCAGACCTTGCCGCTGCTGCGCGGGCACACCCACCAGGTGTTGGCGGGCTGGCCGCTGGGGCCGATCTCGGTGTTGGCCATGTCGTGCTCGGGCAGCGCCATGGCGGTCAGCTGGCCTGCGCGCGGCTGTGACCAGTAGAGCGCGAAACGCCCGGTTTCGTTGCTGCCCAGTTCCGCCTGGCCGGTGAACAGGCTGTCCTTGTTATCCAGGGCATTGGGTTCGAACACCAGCGACAGGCCCAGCAAGTCGGGGTTGGCCTGCAGGGCTGCGCGCACCTGGCGGGTCATGTCCTCACGCAGGTCGAAGGCATCCAGGTAGCGTTTTTCCGCCTGCTCACGCAGGAACAACACTTGGCGGGCGAAGCCGGCACCGTACTGGTAGGCATCCATGAACTGGCGGCGGATGTTCAAGGCCTGAACCTCGCCCTGCGACTCGATGCGTGCCTGCGCGGCCTCGCTGAGCATTTGCATGCTGCTGGCTTTGACCAGGTCCGAGCTGTGGTCCATGCGGTAAAGCGAAAGGCCGACGAGCAGGCTGACGATGCCGGCCAGGCACAGACCGGCGAGCAGGGTGATCTTCCACTGGATGGAAAGTTGTCGCAGAGGCATGAGGGGGAATCCCTTTTTTTGGCAGTAAGGGTTTGGCTTTGGGGTGTTGGGTGTTGGGTATTGGGCGTTGGGAGGTGCCTGTCTTGAGGTTTTTAGTGTTTCG
Source organism: Pseudomonas sp. LFS044 (assembly GCF_047978245.1). NCBI lineage: Bacteria > Pseudomonadati > Pseudomonadota > Gammaproteobacteria > Pseudomonadales > Pseudomonadaceae > Pseudomonas > Pseudomonas sp. LFS044. The sequence continues at coordinate 179 of NZ_JBFPFX010000019.1, read as the reverse complement.
CAGATCGAGCGCCGCCCGCGCGGCGCATCGCGAAGCGCTTGCCTTGGGATCTTTAGCGCCATTGAGACCGAGCGCCGCCCGCGCGGCGCATCGCGGGCAAGCCCGCTCCCACATTTGTTGCAACGTGCCATGGCCTGTGAGGCCATAGTTGCCAGCCTTGTTGGCATGATCCAATTTTT